>NZ_QHCP01000002.1:0-450524 GCF_003182415.1 Actinokineospora spheciospongiae
CATCTCAAAGGAAACCCCTGACAGGGTTTCATGATATTAAGCTCTACTGGCTTAAATCGGCACACTGTTGAGTTCTCAAACAACACACGCACATCCGACTCAACCGACCCTGTTCAGGCGCGGCCTCATCCGAGGCTGGTATTGCAAGTCAGGTTTTGCTCGATCCGCGCCCGGCCGTGGAGGACCGCTTGGTCCTTACCCGGTGGGTTTCGGTGTCTCGCAACGCCGCAGAACGTTACCCGGTCCGTTTCGCGATGTCAAATCCGCTCGACCCGGTGGAAGTCCCGGCCCTGTCGGCCTGCCGGAGCAGACTAGCAGGTGGTGTCTTCCGGCTCCGTCCGGGTCAGGCCCTGTGGCCTTTCCTGTCCGGCGCTCCGTGCGACATGGAGAAAGTTACGCAGGTAGAAATTCAAAGTCAAATCGGCTGGTCAGCGGCTTGCGGCCGGTCGGAGCCACACCGTGCGCACCTGCCCGGAGAGCACCTCGCCGAGCACCTCGTCCACCCCCACGGCGGTGGTCTCGCCCAAGCGCACCAGCTCGTAGCCCCACGTCCGGAACTCCCGCAGCACGACAGCGGGGTCGTCGCCGAAAGCGCTGGTCAGCGCCCCGTCGACACCGAAGATCACGTGCGGCCGGTCCTTGCGCAACCGGCGCACCAGGCCCCCGAGGGCCCGGTGCCCGCGGCCGGGGACGTCGACCTTGACGACCGACAACCGCTGCCCCCGGGCGGCCTCCAGCGCGTCGAGTTCGCGGTCCAGCCGGACCCCGGCAACCGCAACTTCACCCGGTGTGTCCGTGGTCACTGTTTTCGGGTCCCGGGGCGACACGGCGTACCCGCCCCCCGCCGAGGGCACCCCGACCAGGGTCGCGGGGCTGTCCCACCCGGCGGCGGCGAGCACGCCCAGACGTTCGGCCACCGACTCGGCGACGTTCTCGGACACGTTGTGCCGCAACAGTTCCAGCGCGTCCGGGTCGGGTTCGACGACGACCACGGTGCCGCTGGTGCCGAGCCTGCTCAGCACCCGGATGGCGTGGTAGCCGACGTACGCGCCGACGTCGAGGAACACGCTCTCCGGTTCGATCAGCGAGTCGACCAGCTCGGCGACCTCGGGTTCCCACACCCCGTTGCTCGACAGCACCGCCGACATGACGCTGTCGCGCGCGGGCAGCCGCAGCAGCCCCGCGTCGCACAGCACGAGCGAACTCGCGGTGTCGGTCGGGTTGGCGCGTTCCTGTTGGCGCACAACGACTCTGCGCAGCGCGTCGGTCGCCCGCAGGGCCTGGTCGGCCGACCAGGCCCCCATGGCGAGCTTGCTCTCCTGGGCGGTTTCGCGTTCGGCGAGCCGGGCTTCGAGCGCGTCCATCCGCGCGGTGCTCGCCGCCAGCGCCTCGGTCAGCCTGCGCACCTCGTCCCCGGCGGCCGGGGCGATCTCCGCCCGCTGCCCGACTTCGCGGACCCGCGACGACAGCTCCCCCAGTGCCCGCGCGCCGCCGGTGACGTCGCCGCGCAGGCGGGCGATCTCCTCGTTGGCGGTGGTGACCTGCCTGCCCATTGCGGTGGTGCGCTCGACGACCAGGTCCAGGTCGGCCCGCAGCAGGTCTACGTCGGTGCCCGCCCCGGGGGCGGCGAGCCGTTCCTGCCGTTCGTAGAGCTCTACCGCGGTCCGCTCGATGCCGTCGATGAGCGAGCCCATCACCGAGGTGAGGTGGTTGTCGTAGTGGGAGAGGACCCGGAGCACGGCCCGGCGCATCTGCGGGGCCATCGGGATCTTGTAGCCGACGTCGGCGTCGGGCCTGCGCAGCAGGGCGTGCCGGGCGGCCCGCAGGGCGCGCAGCGGGTCGTCCTCGGTGGCGGTGGCCAGTGCCCGGCCCGCCCGCCACCTGCGGTAGGCCAGTTCGACCCGTCTGCGCACGGCCGCGCCGGTCGCGGCGGGGGCCAGCGCCTCCGTGAGGTGGGTGCGGGCGGCGGAGCCGACCTTGTCGGCGGTGGCGTGGTCGTCGGCCAGGTCGCGCACGGCCCCGGCGATCATGGTGTCGGCGGCGAACTCGTCGACGGGCAGCACCACGCACCCGTCGGCGCCGAGCAGTTCGGCGCCGGTCCCGCCCGCGACGGTGATGAGGGGGACGCCGCGCAGGGACAGGTCGGTGAGCCACCGGTTGACCCGGGCGCCGTGCGGGTCGCCGGGTTGGTGGACGGAGACGGCCCAGGTGGCGGCGTCGACGGCGGTGGCGAAAGCGCTTTCCCTGGTGATCAGCCGGACCCGGGGTTCGCGGGCGGCGAACAGCCGCAGCCGTTCGGCCGCCTCGGTTCGGGTCAGCGCGTCGGGGACGAGCAGGAGCAGCCGCACGTCGTCGCGGGTGGGGAAGGCGGCGCGGAAGGCGGCGAGCAGGTCGTCGGCCTGGTCGGCGAGGCCGACGAAGGTGGGTTCGGTGTCGAGGCCGAGGTCGTGCCTGGCCTCGTCGCGGGCGGGTTCGTCGCGGGCGCCCCGGTCGGGGACGGGCAGCGGCACGGTGTGCGTGGCCACCCCGTCGGGCGCGGGGGCGGCGGCGGGCCAGACCAGCCAGCGCTCGTCGGCGCGGGCGGGCACCGGTCCGTACTCGTCGCGGACCGCGATGACGTGCCGTTGCCGGGGTACGGCGGCGGTCCCGGCGCAGGCGAGCACCACGGGGTAGACCGGTTCGTCGGAGATGGGCAGCCCGGAGGCGGTGGCGGCCAGTCGCAGCCGGTCGGCGAGGGGTCCGGTGCCGAGGACGGACACGCCGATCTGGTCGATCAGGGTGACGTCGGGGGCTTGCCCCGGTACGGCGCGCGGGTGCATCCGCCCGGTCGTCACGGCGTCGGCGGCGCACCAGTCGCGGTAGGCGCCCGCGTCCGCGCCGAACGGTTCGGGGAAGCGTTCGCGCAGGTCGGGGTCGTCTTCCCAGAGGCAGAGCGCCCACCGGGTGGCGTCGGGTTGGTTCGGTGGTGCCTCGCAGGCCCAGCGCAGGAACCCGGCGGGGTCGACTCCGGCGGCGGGTGGTTTCTGGGCGCGGTGGGCGGCGCGCAGCGAGGGCGGGAGCGCGGTGCCGTCGGCGAGGCTGCCGAACTTGGTCGTGGGGGTGGGCGGGTCTTCGCCCGCTTCCTCGGAGTAGTCGGCGCAGAGCTGGTTGAGGATGGGGTGTTCGGAGAGCAGGACGCGCGGGTGGTCGCGGTGCTCGGCGGTCAGGAGCCAGGGTTTGCGCGGGTCGAACCCGGTGAGGTCGACGGTCCGCAGCGGCAGGCCGCCTGCGGTCAGGTTGCCGTCGGCGTCGCGGCCGAGGGGGCGTTGGGCGGCGTTCCAGCGGGAGAGGTTGAGGCCGGGGTCGCGCAGGACCCGGTGGTCGACCAGTGCGGGCGCCCCGTCGAGGAACACCCCGGCGCGGGCCGGGGTGGCCAGGCTGACCTCGGCCCAGGCGTGCAGGAAGTGCTCCGCGCCGTGGGTGACGGCGATGAACCCCTCGTCGTAGACCCCGGCGGCCAGCAGGTCGTCGGCCCCGGGTTGGAGCCCGTCGGCGGGCAGCGGTCGCAGCGCCTTGGGCACGAGGACGACGGCGGCGTCGGTGAGCGCGTCGGTGACGTGGGTGAGGGGGGCGTGCACGCGGACCTGGGGTGCCAGGTGCAGCACCGCGTCCTCGCCGTCGAGCAGCCACTCGAGCAGCCGGGGCCGCAGGGCCGCGCACGCTTCCGCGGCGGTGTGCCCGGTGGCCAGCGCGGCGAGTTCGGCGTCGCCGATCCCGAGTTCGGCGGGTGGGATGGTGTCCGGGGCGGTGCCGTCGACGAGGAGGATGACGAAGCGCGCCCCGGGGTGCTGCTCCCGGAACGTCCGGGCGGCCACCCGAGCCGCGCCCAACCGTGCACAGTCGACAACCGTGCAGGCGCTCAACGACCGGGTCCCGACGACGTCTGCCACCCGGCCAACCTAATGGCTTCCCCCACCCGGGCGCGATGGTTGGAACTCGTGTGGGTGGTGCGCCGGAACTCTCCGCAGCACTGCCCGCGGTCCCCCCATCCCGCGTTTCCCCCGGTGGACGCCACATCGTTCCCGATCCCCTCGCCCTGTGTGGCGCATCGCTCCTCTCCGTCAAGGGCAACCGGAAACCTGTGGACCCCAGCGACGACTTGTCCACAGGAAGATCAACACCACCCCTCCCCTGTCACCCCCGCCGGTAGAATGGCCCCACGGACCCGAATCCCCCGGGAGGGTGGGGGTTTGGGATGGCTTGGTCGCCTGCCGCAGCGCGCGCCGGATGTCAAACGGGTGGGCCGAGCTGTGGACAAGTCGCGCGGAGCGGGCTGTGGAACAGCTCACCGGGCCGGGTGGCCCATGGGGTCGGCCCCGTGCCCCGGACCGGGGTCATGACCGGCGGCGAGCACCCTGGCCCCGGGTGGTGCGGCGGTTAGGGCGCTGCGCGGCGGTTGGCCGGGATTCGTCCTGCACGACCGGGGCACCGCCGAGCGCCGGAACGCGGTGGCGGGCGCCCTGCGCTGCGACGGCGGCCCGGCCGCGCTGTCGGGGGGCTGCGACGGCGCCCTCGACCACCTCGGTCCGCGAGTGCGCGGTGGGCGTCGAGCCGGGCACCCCATGCGTCGTCTCGGCCGCGATCCGGCCGGATCGCGGCCGGGGCGGGCTCGGGCCGCGCGGTGGAGCCTGGCGGTCGCGCCGGTGCGCCGCGTCCCCGAGGCGGAGCACCGGTCGACTTCGCGGGCTGGACCTCCCCCACCGACGGGCTGCACCGGACTCCGTGGTCCGCACCCGCCGGCGCCACGGTCCGGGGATGGTCGTGACCGTGGCGCAGTGGGAGGGGTGGACCGATGCTGCGTTCCCGCACGCAGCGGTCGGTACCTGGTCCCCGGCGCGCTCACCCCGGGCGAAGTCGACCGGGGCGCGCACGAGGAGACCGGCCTCTGGGTGCGCCACCCGGACCTCAGAGCACGGGCAGCAGGGACCGCAGCTCGTAGGGGGTGACGCTGCGCCGGTAGGCGTCCCACTCGGTGCGCTTGTTCCGCAGGAAGTAGTCGAACACGTGCTCCCCCAGCGTTTCCGCCAGCAGCTCCGAGTTCTCCATCTCGTTGAGTGCCTCGCCCAGGTTCTGCGGCAGGTTCGCGTACCCGGCGGCGCGGCGCTCGGCGTCCGACAGCGACCACACGTCGTCCTCGGCGGCGGGCGGGAGGGTGTAGCCCTCGGAGACGCCCTTGAGCCCGGCGGCCAGTATCACCGAGTAGGCCAGGTACGGGTTGCAGGCCGAGTCCAGGGAGCGGATCTCCACCCGCCGCGACGAGGACTTGGTCGGCGAGTAGTTCGGCACGCGGACCAGCGCGGAGCGGTTCGCGTGGCCCCAGCACACGGCCGTGGGGGCCTCGCCGCCGACGATCAGCCGCTTGTAGGAGTTGACCCACTGGTTGGTGATCGCCGAGATCTCCCGCGCGTGCCGCAGCAGGCCCGCGATGAACGCCTTGCCGGTGTCCGACAGCTCGTACGGGTCCTCGTTGTTGTAGAACGCGTTCTGGTCGCCCTCGAACAGGCTGACGTGGGTGTGCATCCCCGAGCCCGGCTGGTCGGAGAACGGCTTGGGCATGAACGACGCGTGCACGCCCTGGGTGAGCGCGACCTCCTTGACCACGTACCGGAACGTCATGACGTTGTCGGCCATGGTCAGCGCGTCGGCGTAGCGCAGGTCGATCTCCTGCTGGCCGGGGGCGTTCTCGTGGTGGCTGAACTCCACCGAGATGCCCATCGCCTCCAGGGTTTCGATGGCGTGGCGGCGGAAGTGGGTGGCGCTGGCGTGCGAGGCCTGGTCGAAGTAGCCGCCGTTGTCGGCCGGTTCGGGTTCGCTGCCGTCGGCCGGGAGGTTCTTGAGCAGGAAGAACTCGATCTCCGGGTGGACGTAGCAGGTGAACCCGGCCTCGCTGGCCCGCGACAGGGTGCGGCGCAGGACGTGCCGGGGGTCGGCCCAGGAGGGGGAGCCGTCGGGCATGGCGATGTCGCAGAACATGCGGGCGGAGTAGGGCTCGCCCTCCGGGGTCTCCCAGGGCAGGACCTGGAAGGTGGCCGGGTCGGGCTTGGCGATCATGTCCGACTCGTACACCCGGGAGAAGCCCTCGATCGCGGAACCGTCGAAGCCGATGCCCTCGGCGAACGCGCCCTCGAGTTCGGCGGGCGCGACCGCCACCGACTTGAGGAAGCCCAGCACGTCGGTGAACCACAGGCGGACGAACCGGATGTCGCGTTCCTCGAGGGTGCGGAGGACGAATTCCTGCTGGCGATCCATGGGCGCAGCGTAGATGTTAGGCGGCCCCCGGCGCCCCTGCGGGTTGTCGCTGTGACGTGATCCGCAGGGACATGACGGCGGCCAGCGCGCACAGGCCGCCCGCGAGGTACCAGGCGGGGTCGTAGCCGCCGTGGTGGTCGCGGATCAGGCCCGCTCCGGTGGCGGCGAGGGCGGCGCCCACCTGGTGGGAGGCGAAGACCCAGCCGAAGACGATCGGGCCGTCGGCGCCGAACACCCGGCGGCACAGGGCGACCGTGGGCGGGACCGTGGCCACCCAGTCCAGGCCGTAGAAGACGACGAACCCCCACATCGGCGGTTCGGTGGTGGCGGCGAACAGGTGCGGCAGCACGAGCAGGGAGGCGCCGCGCAGGCTGTAGTAGGCGCCGAGGAGCAGGCGGGGGTCGACCTTGTCGGTGAGCCAGCCGGAGGCGATGGTGCCCGCGACGTCGAACAGGCCGACCAGGGCCAGCAGGGAGGCGGCGGTGGTGGCGGGCATCCCGTGGTCGTGCGCGGCGGGCACGAAGTGGGTGCCGATGAGGCCGTTGGTGGAGGCGCCGCAGATGGCGAACCCGCCCGCGAGCAGCCAGAACGTCCGGTTCCGCACCGCCACGCGCAGGACTCGGAGCGCGCGGGCGGCGGCGTGGCCGGGGTTGGGGGCCTGCGTGGTGGGAGGGGCCGCGGGGTCGGCGCCGTAGGCGGTGGTGCCGACGTCGCGCGGGTGGTCGCGCAGGGCGAGCAGGACCAGCGGCACGACGGCCAGGGCCGCGAACGACACCGCCAGCGACGCGGGCCGCCAGCCGTGGTCGCGGGCGAGCAGGGCCACGACCGGCAGGAAGACGAGCTGGCCCGCCGCGCCCGCCGCGGTGAGCACGCCGCTGACCAGGCCCTGGTGCCTGATGAACCAGCGGGAGGTGACGGTGGCGACGAACGTCAGCGCCATCGACCCGGTGCCGACGCCGACGCACACGCCCCAGAGCAGCAGCAGTTGCCAGCTCGCGGTCATGAACACCGTCAGGCCGCTGCCCGCGGCGACCAGCAGCAGCGCCCCGGTGACCACCCGGCGCATGCCGAGCTTCTCCATCAGCGCCGCGGCGAACGGGGAGATGACGCCGTAGAGCACCAGGTTGATCGACACCGCCGCGGAGATGGTGCCGGTCGACCAGCCGAACTCGTCGTGCAGCGGGGTGATGAGCACGCTCGGGGCGGCGCGGAAGCCCGCGGCGCCGACCAGTGCCACGAAGGCCACCGCGGCCACGGACCAGGCCCGGTGCGGGCGGCGGGCGCGGACGGGGGCGTCGTCGAGTCTTGTCACGCAGAACAGGTTGTGGGTTGCGGCGGTTCACCGGAAGTGGCCTGAGTGCCAACATGTGGAAGGATTCGGCCATGACGCACCGGGTGGCCGTCCTGGCTGTTGACGAGGCCGTGGGCTACGACCTGGCCATCCCCCCGCAGATCATGCGCTCGGCGGCAGGCCCGGACCGGGAGCCGCTCTACGACGTGGTGGTGTGCGGCGTCGACCGGGAACCGGTGCGGATGAACACCGGGTACCGGGCGCTGCTCGAGCACGGGCCGGAGGCGCTGGCCACCGCCGACACCGTGGTCGTGCCCGGCACGATGGCCCCGGGTCCGCGCCACCGGGGGGTCCTCGACGGGCCGCTGGCCGACGCGCTCGCCCTGATCAGGCCGGGCACGCGGGTCATGTCGATCTGCACCGGCGCGTTCGTGCTGGCCGCCGCGGGCCTGCTCGACGGCCGCCGCGCCACCACCCACTGGCGGTACGCGGAGCAGTTCCGCGCCCTCTACCCGCGCGTGGACCTCGACCCGGATGTGCTGTTCGTCGACGAGGGCGACGTGCTGACCTCCGCGGGCCTGGGCGCGGGCGTGGACCTGTGCCTGCACGTGGTGCGCACCGACCACGGCAGCGCCGCCGCCAACCGCGCCGCCCGGCACTGCGTCGTCCCACCGCACCGCGACGGCGGGCAGTCGCAGTTCATCGACCGCCCGCTGCCCTCGGCGGGCACCGGCGGCACCGGCCCGACCCGCGAGTGGGCGCTCAACCGCCTGCACAAGCCGCTGGAGCTGGCCACCCTGGCGGCCCGCGCGTCGATGAGCGTGCGCACGTTCTCCCGGCACTTCCGCGCGGAGACCGGCCTGTCCCCGGGCGCGTGGCTGGTCCAGCAGCGCCTGCGGCACGCCCGGCACCTGCTGGAGACCACGGACCTGCCCATCGACCGGGTGGCCGAGGAGTCCGGCCTGGGCAGTGCGGCGTCGCTGCGCCAGCACCTGCGCGCCACGATCGGCGTGTCACCGCTGGCCTACCGCAGGACTTTCCGCGCCCCCTGAGAGCCACCCACTCACCGGTGGAGCACTTTTCCGCAGGTCGGGCCCGCCTGTGGACAGTTTCTCCCGCCCTCAGCCGATCCCCCCTACGATCCCTCCCATGGTCACGCGCCGAAGGTTTCTGGGAGCACTCGCGGTCGTCGGGGTGCTCGTGTCCGGCTGCACGTCGAACGGGGGCTCGACGCCCGGTGGGCAGACGAGCACCCTGCCCGACGGGGCAGCGCTGTTGAAGTCCGCCACCGAGGCGACGAGGAAGATCGAGACCGTCCACTTCTCGCTGAAGGTCAACGGGACGGTCAACGCCATCCCGGTGCAGAACGCCGACGGCGACATCACCCGCCTCGGCGGGGGCGGGGCGCAGGGCACGGTCAAGCTGACCCTCCTGGGCCAGCTCATCGAGGGCAAGTTCGTGCTGACCCCCGACGACCTGTACCTGCAGGGACCGACGGGCGGCTACCAGAAGCTCGACGCCTCGCTGGTCACCAACATCTACGACCCGTCGGCGATCCTCGACCCGGACCGGGGCGTGGCGAACGTGCTGGGCAACATCCAGGACCCGAAGACCGAGAAGCGCGAGACCGTCGACGGGGTCGACGCGTTCAAGGTCAACGGCCGGGTCGCCAAGGACGTCGTCTCCCGGGTGGTGCCCGGGGTGAGCAGTGACGTCGACCTGTCGATCTGGGTGCGCGACAACGACACCCGCGACCCGGTCAAGGCGACGGTGGAGGTGCCGCAGGGCGACCAGACGGCCACCGTGGACCTGTCGCTGTCGGAGATCGGCAAGCCGGTCACGATCACCCCGCCGAACTGACGTGACCGCCACCGCCGCCGCGCCCCGCCTGCGGGGCCGCTCGATCGCCATCGGCGCGGGCGGCCTCGCGGTGCTGCTCGGCGCGCTGGACACCTACGTGGTGGTCAGCGTGCTGCGGCAGATCATCACCGACCTGCGCATCCCGATCAACCGGTTGGAGCAGGTCACCCCGATCGTCACCGGGTACCTGCTCGGCTACATCGCCGCGATGCCGCTGCTGGGCCAGGCCTCCGACCGGTTCGGGCGCAGGCCGCTGCTGCAGGCGTGCCTGCTCGGCTTCACCGCCGGGTCGGTCATCACGGCCCTGTCCGGCGACCTGACGACGCTGGTCGCCGGGCGGGTGGTGCAGGGCGTGGCGAGCGGCGCGCTGCTGCCGGTCACCATGGCGCTCGCGGCGGACCTGTGGAGCGAACGCGACCGGTCGACCGTGCTCGGCGCCGTCGGCGGGGCGCAGGAGCTGGGCAGCGTGCTCGGCCCGCTCTACGGGGTGGCCGTGGCGGCCCTGCCGCTGTGGTCCGACGCGTTCGGCATCACCGGGTGGCGCGGCGTGTTCTGGGTGAACGTGCCCCTGGCCGTGCTGGCGATGGTGGCGGTGCAGTTGACCGTCCCGAAGCGGGCCGCCGCCGCCGAGCGGGTCCGGGTCGACGTGGTCGGCGGCGCGCTGCTGGCGGTGACGCTGGGCCTGGCCGTGGTCGGCCTCTACAACCCCGACCCGCGCACGGCGGTCCTGCCGTCGTGGGGTCTGCCGACGCTGCTCGGGGCGGCGGTGGCCCTGGTGCTGTTCCTGCTGTGGGAGCGCCGCGCCCGCACCCGCCTGATCGACCCGGCGGGCGTGGCGATGCGCCCCTTCCTGGCCGCCCTGGGCGTCTCGGTCGCCGCGGGCGCGGCCCTGATGGTCACCCTGGTCGACGTCGACCTGTTCGCCCAGACCCTCCTGGGCCGCGACGACCAGGGCGGGGTGTTCCTGCTCCTGCGCTTCCTGGTCGCCCTCCCGATCGGCGCGGTCGCGGGCGGCTGGCTGGCGGGCCGCGTCGGCGACCGCCCGGTGTCGGTGGTCGGCATGGCCGTCGCGGCGGTCGGCTACCTGCTGATGTCCGCCTGGCCCGCCGACCCCCTGGGCGGGGGCTGGTTCCCCGGCCTGTCCCACGTGGACACCGACCTGGTCGTCGCGGGCCTCGGCCTGGGCCTGGTCATCGCCCCCCTCTCGGCGGCCGTCCTGCGCGCGGTCCCCACCGAACGCCACGGCGTGGCCGCCGCCGCCGTGGTCATCGCCCGGATGACCGGCATGCTGGTCGGCGTGGCCGCCCTCTCCGCCTGGGGCCTGCACCGCTTCCACTCCCTGACGGCGAACCTGAACGTCCCCCTGCCCTTCGGCAAGGACCCGGCGGTGGCGGCCAAGGAGATCGCCGACTACCAGGCGGCACTGCAATCGGCCCTGCTCACCCAGTACACGGAAATCTTCCTGATCACAGCCGTGGTCTGCGCCGCGGGTGCCGCCCTGGCCCTGCTGATCAAACCCCGACCAACCCCCGAAACGAGTGATCCACAGCAGTCCCCCGCCGCAGTCGATTGACCGGGGAACAATGGATGCCTCGCGGAGCGACCGCGACCGCAGCGGCGTCCCGACACGGCGCCGGTCGTGTTCACCCGTCGCTTCGAGTGGGACGCCGGTGGCCGGGGGCGGCCCCGAGGGGCGCGACCGAGCGGGGGTGGGGTTGCTGAGCAGGTTCCTGGGAGTCGAACGAGAACGGGGTTCGGGAGGCGGCGGTTTTGTGCTCGGCGAGTAGGTGATCACCAGATTGGGGGGCGGTCATGCGGTTGTCGGTGGTGCGCGCGGCGGTGGTGCTCGTGGGGGTGGCGTTCGCGGGTGGGGCGGGGTGTGGGGCTGGAAATCCCTCGGCGGTGCCGGTGAACGGGGCCCTGGTGCCGGTGGAGCAGCGGGTGGCGATCGACGCGGTGGCGGGTGAGGACCTGGTGGAGCCGGGGAAGGCGTTGTCCAGCAACGACTTCGCGGGTGAGGTGGTGGTGCTCAACGTGTGGGGGACGTGGTGTGGGCCGTGTCGCGGGGAGGTGGGGGAGTTGGAGCGGGTGCGGGCTGACACCGAGGGTGCGGGGGTGGAGTTCCTCGGGGTCGACATCCGGGACAACGACCGCAGCGTCCCGGTGGACTTCGTGCGGGACCGGGGGGTGGGGTACCCGTCGATCTACGATCCGGCGGGGCGGTCGTTGGTGGGGTTGGGGAAGTACCGGAGCATCGCGGTGCCGACGACGCTGGTGCTCGACCGGCGGCACCGGGTCGCGGCGGTGTTCCACGGGGCTGTGCTGGCCGAGGACGTGCTGCCACGGGTGCGGGAGGCGGTGGCGGAGGCCGTCGGGTGAGCGGGAGCGGAAGTACCGGGGTGGATGGGGACGCTGGATGGGGGGGACACCAGGTGGGCGGGGCCCAGGGTGAGCGGGAAACCGGGTGAGTGGGGCAGTCGTAGCGGGGAGGGTGCGGACGCCGCCGGGTTGACGGGGGCGCCGGGTTGACGGGGGCGCCGGGTTGGCTTGTGGGGTGGCGGGGGTTGGGCCGGGGGGTCATACGATCGGATCATGGAGTGCCGGTGATGGACAGCGCCGCGGAGCAGTTGGGGCGGATCGGGCGGTTCGAGCACGGGTTCGCCCGGGTGCAGGCGACCGAGGTGGTCGACTTCCCGTGGGGTTATGCCTTGCTGCAGGCCGACTACCCCGCCTCGTGGACGCACAACCGGGTGGTGGTCACCGGGTCCGTCGCCGCGGAGGAGGTGATCGGGGTGGCGGACGAGGTGTTGGGTGGGGCCGGGCTGCGGCACCGGCAGGTCCAGTTCGACGACGCCGGGGCGGGGGCCGCGGCGGCGGGGGCGTTCGGGCGGGCCGGGTACCGCAACCACGAGCGGATCGTGACCATGGTGCACGACGGCCCGCTGCCCGAGGGGGACCGCGCGCTGGTCGAGGCGGTCGACTTCGAGGACCTGCGGCCGTGGCTGATCCGGGATTGGCGGGCCGACTTCCCCGACGACCCGGACCACGAGATCGAGCAGTTGGCCGACCGGGTGCGGCTCTACGAGCGCGGGGCCGAGGTGACCTTCCTGGCGGTGCGCGGGCGCGGCGGGCGGGTGCTGGCCCGGGGTGAGCTGTACCGGCGGGACGGGGTGGCGCAGTTCGAGAACCTGATCACCCTGCCGGACAGCCGGGGGCGCGGATACGGGCGGGCCCTGGTCGCCGAGGCGCTGCACCGCTCGGCCGACGACGACGTGCGCTACCTGATCGCCGAGGCCACCGGGTGGCCCCGGCGCTGGTACCGGCGCCTCGGGTACGTCGACCGGACCGAGGTGCACGTCTTCCAGCGGACACCTGGCAGCCAGGCCGTCTCCTGACAGCCAGGCCATTCCTGCGAAAGCCCAGTCTTTCGCTGGGGTGCCCGGGTGGGGGATGTGCTCGGCGGTTCTCTGGTGCAAAGCCCGGGGCTTTGGTGGATGCGCTCGGCTGTGCCGCTGTTCAAAGCCCGGTCTTTGTGTGGGTGTGCCCGGCTGGGTGGATGTGTTTGGCCGGGGCCCCTATGGCGATCATGTGCTCCAGTGTGACCGGGTGGGGCTGAAAAGATGCCCCACCGCCCAGGCAGGCTGTCACATGATCGCCACCCCCGGCCAAACACATCCACCCACCCGGGCAGTTGCTTGGTCGGGCCGCCGGTTCCCGGGGCGGTCGGCTGGCCAAGCACATCCACCCACCCGGGCGTCTGCTTGGCCGGCTGGCGGTTGTCGGGGTGGTCGGCTGGGCAAGCGCATCCGCCCACCCGGGCATTTGGCTCGCCGGGTCGGCGGTTTGTGGGGTGGTCGGCCTGCGTTGAGGACATCCACCCACCCGTGCAGTCGCTCGCCGGGCTGGTGGCGAGTCCGGTCGAGCAGGCGGGTCAGGGGGTGCAGGTGGTTCCGGGGGCGGGGAGGGTGCCGTTGACCAGGTATGCCGCTCCGATGGTGTCAACGCACGTGTTGCCCTGCAGGAACACCGTGTGCTGGGTGGCGGAGAACGTCAGCAGTGTCGCCTTGAGGTCTTCGGCGAGGTTGACCCCGGCCAGGTAGGGGGTGGCGGGGTCGCCGCTGGTGGAGATGACCAGGAGGGGTGGGATGCCGTCGACCTGGGGTTTGTGGGGGGTGGCGGTGGCGGGGGCGGGCCAGAACGCGCAGGGGTCGAGTGCGGGGAGGACGGGTTGGGCGGCGGCGAGGAAGGTGCCCCTGGTGCCCTCGACCGCCGGGAGGAGGGCGGCACGGTCGGTGACGCGCTCGTCGTCCGCGCAGCGGACGGCGATCAGGGCGTCGGTGGCGCCGCTGTAGCCGCCGTCGGGTTGGCGGCCGTAGCTGCTGTCGGCCATCTCCAGCAGGGCGGTGCCGTCGCCCGCGTCCAGGGCGTCGATGGCGTCGCTGAGGGGTTGCCAGGTCAGCGGGGAGTAGAGGCTCGCGGTGATGGCCCGGGTGGCGTCCAGGCCGGTGATCCGCCGGTCGCCCACCGCCACCGGGGAGGCCTGGACGCGGCCGATGAGGGCCATCAGGGTCTTGCGGTCCCGCACGGTGCAGGTGCCCGTGCCCCGGCACCAGATCAGGAACGCGTCCAGGGCCTGGTCGAAGCCGTGGTACTGGCCGATGACCTGGTCGACCACGCCGCGCTCGGGGTCCACGGCGCCGTCGAGGACCATCGCCCGGACGTTGCCGGGGAACGCCTCCGCGTACGCGGTGCCCAGGCGGGTGCCGTAGGAGTAGCCGACGTAGGTCAGCTTCGGTTCGCCGAGCGCGGACCGCAGGACGTCCAGGTCCCTGGCGACCTCGCGGGTGCCGATGTTGCCCAGCACCTCGGCGCCGCCGCTGCGCTCGGCGCACTTGGCCGCGTAGTCCCGCGACTGCGCCTCGTAGCCTGCGACGTCGGTCACCGGCGGCGCGGACCGCAGGGCGTCGGTCTCCGCCGCGGTCAGGCAGACGACGTCGGGGCCGCTGAACCCGACCCCGCGCGGGTCGAACCCGACCAGGTCGAAGCGGTCGGTGACCTCGGTGCCCTTGTTGCGGGCGCCCAGGCCCGCCGCGGCCTCCATGCCCGAGGCGCCGGGGCCGCCGGGGTTGACGACCAGCGCGCCGATCCGCTGGTCGGGCTTGGCGGCCTGCCTGCGCAGCACGCCCAGTTCGACCGTGCGGGCCTGCGGCTTGGCGTAGTCCAGCGGCACGGTCAGCGTCGCGCACTGGAGGGTGCGCTTGCCGAACACGCCCCTGGCGACGTCGTTCGTCCCGAACGGGCGGCAGTCGCGCCAGGTCAGCGGCTGGGCGTGGAAGCGGTCGAGCCCGGTCGGGACGGGGCCCACCGGGCCGCGTTGTTCCACGCTCCCGGGCACGGCGGTTCCGGGGACGGCTGTGGTGCAGGCGCCGGTGAGCAGCAGCGCGAGCACGACCGGGAGCAGGCGGCGCACCGGCCCGGGGTGGCACCCGGCGGACACCGCGTCACCGGTGGTGGCGTTGACCGGGGCGGGCCCGCGCGCGGCGGAGCGGGGAACGACTGGCATGACCAGCACTTCGCTCCGGGCCCGCCCGGTGTGACAGACGGGAAGGTCACACGGCGGTCAGCCGGAGCAGCGCTTGCCCTCCTCGGGCAGCACCAGGTCGGTCAGGTAGGCCGAGCCCGCGTCGTCGACGCAGGCGACGCCCTGGAGGAAGGCGGTGTGCTGGGTGGCCTCGTAGGTGAGGAGCCCGCCGCCGAGGGCCCTGGCGAGGTTGACGCCCGCCTCGTACGGGGTGGCCGGGTCGCCGGTGGTGGAGACGACCAGGATCGGGGGGATGCCCTCGACCCGGGGCAGGTGCGGTTCGCCGGTGTTGGGGACCGGCCAGTAGGCGCAGGCGTCGAGGGAGGCCGTGGGCGGGTTGCCGTCGTCGAGGAAGGGGGCGGCGGCCTTGTAGCGGCGCTGGGCCTCCAGGACGACGTTCGGGTCGGTCACGCGGGGGTCGTCCACGCAGCGGACGGCGGTGAACGCGTCCTGGGTGGTCGAGTAGTGGCCGTCTTTGCCGCGTTCCTCGTAGGAGTCGGCGAGCAGCATCAGGATGCGGCCCTTGTTCTGCTTGACCTCGTTGAGGCCGGTGTTGAGCGGCTCCCAGAGCTGCTCGGAGTACAGGGCCTGGATGACCCCGGTGGTGGCGTCGCCGTAGGAGAGCTTGCGGCCGTCGGCCAGTTCGACCGGGCGGGTGCCGAGGGGGCGGATCAACTGCTGGAAGTTGGTCTGGGCCTGCTTGGCGTCGCGGCCGAGGGAGCAGTCCTGGCGCTGCACGCACCAGGCGACGAAGTCGGTGAAGGCCTTCTGGAAGCCCTCGCCCTGGGCGACGAGTTCGCCGACCGCGTCCTGCTCCGGGTCGAGGGCGCCGTCGAGGACCATGGCCCGGACGTTGCGCGGGAAGCTCTCGGCGTAGACGGTGCCGATGCGGGTGCCGTAGGAGTAGCCCAGGTAGGTCAGCTTCTCGTCGCCGAGGGCGGAGCGCAGGACGTCGATGTCGCGGGCGACGTCGACGGTGCCGACGTTGGCCAGCATCGCCGCGCCCTTGCCGGTGCGCTCGGCGCACTTCGCGGCGAACTCCTCCTGCTCCGCGTCCTGCCTGGCGACACCGGCGGGTGAGGTGTCCAGTTCGTCGTCCTCGGCGCGCTCGGCGTCGCGCTCCTGGTCGGTCAGGCAGCGGACCGTGGGTTCGCTGGAGCCGACGCCGCGCGGGTCGAAGCCGACGAAGTCGAACCGCTCGTTCAGCTCGCCGACCTCGGAGAGCCGGGCCGCCGCCGACAGGCCCGCCGCGCCCGGTCCGCCCGGGTTCACCACGAGCGAACCGATCCGCCGGTCGGGTGCGGTGGCGGGTTTGCGCAGGACGCCGATCGTGATCGTGTCGCCGTCGGGCTTGGCGTAGTCCAGCGGCACGGTCAGGTGCGCGCACCGCAGGCCGCCTTTGCCCAACTGCTCCCTGTCGTTGTCCGTTTTGGCATAGTCGGCGCAGTCCTCCCAGGTCAGCGCCTGACCGTAGAAGGCGGAAAGCCCGTCGGGCACCACGCCGGTCGGGCCTTTACGCTCGGTCTCCTGGACGGGTGCGCCGGGGTTCGACGTGCAGGCGGCGAGCACCAGGGTCGACAGGGCGGTACCGATCAGGGCCATCGTCGGACTGCGCACCCGCCCGATCCTGCCACCCGGACGCGGAACTCACCTGCCGTGGTCCACCGTTAGGTGGCAGGGTCGAGAATTGCGTCACTGTTCGAGCGGGATGTTCGGCGGAGCGAAGGGGTGGCCGGAGTCGTGGCTGCGTTTCTGACACGGGTCAAGAGCGGGTTTCAGCGACTGCTGGAGCGGCCGTCGACGGTCGACCTGAAGAAGTACAAGGACCTGCTCACCTCGGTGCGGTGGCGGGAGGAGAAGGTCGCCGAGCTGTCCGACGAGGAGCTGACCGCCGCCGCCACCGCGCTGCGGGAGCGCAAGGCGCTCGACCAGCAGGCCCAGGTCGAGCTGTGCGTGCTGGGCCGCGAGGCGGCGCGGCGGGCGCTGGAGCAGCGCCCCTACGACATGCAGCTCGTCGGCGCGCTGGAGCTGCTGCAGGGCCGGGTCGTGGAGATGGGCACCGGCGAGGGCAAGACGCTCGCGGGCGCGCTGGCCGCCGCCGGGTACGCCGTGCAGGGCCGGTCGGTGCACGTCATGTCGGTCAACGACTACCTGGCCCGGCGCGACGCGGAGTGGATGCGGCCGGTGTACGAGCTGCTCGGGGTGTCCGTGGGCTGGGTGGACCAGGAGTCCTCCCCGGAGGAGCGCCGCGCCGCCTACGCCTGCGACGTCACCTACGGCGCGGTCAGCGAGATCGGCTTCGACGTGCTGCGCGACCGGCTGTGCACCTCCGTGGCGGACCTGGTGCACCGCGAACCGGACGTGGCGCTGATCGACGAGGCCGACTCGGTGCTGGTCGACGAGGCCAGGGTGCCGCTGGTCATGGCGGGGTCCACCGACGACGCCCAGGCCGACCCCGAGGTGGCCGCGATCGTGCGCACGCTGCGCCCCGGGCAGCACTACGAGCGCGACGAGGACAACCGCAACGCCTGGCTGACCAGCCGCGGCGCGAAGGTCGTGGAGAAGGCCCTCGGCGACATCGACCTGTACTCCGGCGACCACAGCGACCGCCTCGCCGCGGTCAACGCCGCCCTGCACGCCCAGGCCCTGCTGACCCGCGACGTCGACTACATCGTCCGCGACGGCAAGGTCCACCTGATCAACACCTCCCGGGGCCGGATCGCGCTGCTGCAGCGCTGGCCGGACGGGTTGCAGGCCGCGGTGGAGGCCAAGGAGCGGCTCAAGCCGACCGAGAGCGGCGAGGTGCTGGACTCGATCTCGGTGCAGGGCCTCATCGGCCGCTACCGGCGGGTGTGCGGGATGACCGGCACGGCGCAGGCGGTGGCCGAGCAGCTGCGCGAGTTCTACGACCTCAAGGTGTCGGTGATCCCGCCGAACAAGCCGTGCGTGCGGGTCGACTCCCCCGACCGGGTGTTCGCCACCGTCGAGCAGAAGGAGGCGGCGCTGATCGCGGAGATCGTCGAGGCGCACGAGACCGGCCGCCCCATCCTGGTCGGCACCCTGGACGTGGCCGAGTCCGAGCGGATCGCCTCGCTGCTGGCCGAGGCGGGGGTGACCGCGGTCGTGCTCAACGCCAAGAACGACGCCGAGGAGGCCGCGATCGTCGCCGACGCGGGCGCGCACGCGGCGGTGACGGTGTCCACCCAGATGGCCGGTCGCGGCACCGACATCCGCCTGGGCGGCGCGGGCGGTTCGGAGGCCGACCACGACAAGGTGGCCGAGCTGGGCGGGCTGTACGTGATGAGCTGCGGGCACTACGGCAGCAGCAGGCTCGACAACCAGCTCCGCGGCCGCTCCGGCCGCCAGGGCGACCCGGGCGGGTCGGTCGTCTACTGCAGCCTGGCCGACGAGCTGGTCGTCCAGTTCGCCCCGGAGGCCACCGCGGGGTCGGAGCCGGACGAGGACGGGCGGTTGGAGGACCCGACGTCGGCGCGGTTCATCGAGCACGCGCAGAAGGTCGCCGAGGGGGTCAACCTCGACATCCACCGCAACACCTGGCGCTACACCCGCCTGGTCGAGCGCCAGCGCGGCCTGGTCCTGGCCTACCGCGACGACGTGCTGCGCACCGACCTGGCCGCGAAGCAGTTGGCCGAGCAGGCCCCCGACCGGTGGGCGGAGTTGGTCGAGGAGCACACCGCGGCGGTCATGGAGAAGGTGGCCAGGCAGATCACCCTGCACCACCTCGACCAGCGCTGGTCGCAGCACCTGGCGTTCCTCGGCGACGTCCGCGAGACGATCCACCTGCGCGCCCTGGCCCGCGAGACCCCGATCGACGAGTTCCACCGGGTCGCCATCGGCGAGTTCCGCGGCATCATGAAGGAGATCAGCACCCTCGCCGCGGAGTCCCTGGAGTCGGTGGCGATCACCTCCGACGGCGCCGACCTGGCCGCGGCGGGCCTGTCGCGGCCCACCTCCACGTGGACGTACATGGTGCACGACAACCCGTTCGACTCCGAGGCCGAACAGGCCCTGCAACGCGTGCGCGCCTCCATCCGCAAGGTCAAGACGGGCCGGTAGACCGTCCGCGCCGGACACCGGGGCGGCGCGGCGGGAAGACCACCGGGGACCGTCCCGAGTGGTCCCGCGCGCCGGGTCGGCCCACCGGGTTCCGGTCGCGCGGGCGTGTCATCATCGGGGCGCCCACGACGCCGGTCACATTTTCGCCTGTGGGGCGAAAACATGATGGAGGATGACCCCATGCCGCAGCTCCGCATCGCGCTCGCGCAGGTCAACCCCACCGTGGGGGACCTGGCGGGCAACTCCGCCACCGTCGTCGAGTGGACCCGCAAGGCCGCCGAGGCGGGGGCGCACCTCGTCGTGTTCCCGGAGATGGTGCTGACCGGGTACCCGGTGGAGGACCTGGCGCTGCGCAAGTCCTTCGCCGCCGCGTCCAAGAAGGCGCTGACCGACCTGGCGGTGGCGCTGGCCGACGCCGGGTGCGGGGACGTCGCGGCGTTCGTGGGGTACCTGGACCTCGACGAGGTGGGGCCGCGCAACGCCGCCGCCGTGCTGCACCGGGGTGAGGTCGTGGCGAAGCAGTTCAAGCACCACCTGCCCAACTACGGGGTGTTCGACGAGCGGCGGTACTTCCGGTCCGGGCACGCGCTGGAGATCGTGCGGGTGCGCGGGCTGGAGGTGGGCATGGTCATCTGCGAGGACATCTGGCAGGAGGGCGGCCCGATCTCCGCCCTCGGGCAGGCCGGGGTGGACCTGGTGGTGTCGCCGAACGCCTCCCCGTACGAGCGGGCCAAGGACGACGCCCGGCTGCCGCTGGTGGCCCGGCGGGCGGCGGAGGCCGACGCCCCGCTGGTGTACGTCAACCAGGTCGGCGGGCAGGACGACCTGGTGTTCGACGGGGACTCGATGGTGGTCGACGTCCGGGGGAACCTGGTGACGCGGGCGCCGCAGTTCGTCGAGCACCTGTCCGTCGTGGACCTGGACCTGCCCGGCGACGCCGCCAGGGTGGACCGGGACACCGTCGACGACTTCACGGTGCGGCGGGTGGTGCTGTCCACCGAGCCGGTCCCGGCGTACGAGCCGCTGCCCGCGCCCGGGATCGCCGAGCCGCTGCCCGAGGAGGCGGAGGTGTGGGCCGCCCTGGTCACCGGGCTGCGCGACTACGTCCGCAAGAACAGCTTCCGGTCGGTGGTGCTGGGCCTCTCCGGCGGCATCGACTCCGCCGTGGTGGCCGCCCTGTCGGCCGACGCGGTGGGGGCGGCCTCGGTGCACGGGGTGTCGATGCCGTCGGTGTACTCCTCGGACCACTCGAAGTCCGACGCGGCGGACCTGGCGGAGCGGATCGGCCTGCACTACCAGGTGCAGGCGATCGAACCGATGGTCGCCGCGTTCGTCGACCAGTTGGGGCTGACCGGGTTGGCGGAGGAGAACGTGCAGGCCCGCTGCCGGGGCGTCACCCTGATGGGCCTGTCGAACGAGCACGGCCACCTGGTCCTCGCCACCGGCAACAAGACCGAACTGGCGGTCGGCTACTCCACCATCTACGGCGACGCCGTGGGCGGGTTCGCCCCGATCAAGGACGTCCCGAAGACCCTGGTGTGGGCCCTGGCCCGCTGGCGCAACGCCGAGGCGGAGAAGCGCGGCGAGACCCCGCCCATCCCGGAGAACTCGATCAGCAAGCCCCCCTCGGCCGAACTGCGCCCCGGCCAGGTCGACAGCGACTCCCTCCCGGACTACGACCTCCTCGACGCCGTCCTGGACGACTACGTTGAGGGCGACAGCGGCTACGACGACCTGGTGGCCGCGGGCTTCGAACCACCCCTGATCGACAAGGTGCTGCGCCTGGTCGACCGGGCCGAGTACAAGCGGCGGCAGTACCCGCCGGGCACCAAGATCAGCTTCAAGGCCTTCGGCCGCGACCGCCGCCTGCCCATCACCAACGCCTTCCGCGAGGGCAGGCCGGTCGCCCCCCAACCGTGAGCCACAGCGCCTGACACCCACCCGCAAACCCACCGGCGCAGCAACAACCACCAGCCACCCCCGACAACCGCCTGCCCGGCCAAGCAAATGCCCGGGTGGGTGGATGCGATTGGCCAGCCGACCGCCCCGGGAACCGCCGGCCCGACCAAGCAACTGCCCGGGTGGGTGGATGTGTTTGGCCGGGGGTGGCGATCATGTGACAGCCTGCCTGGGCGGTGGGGCATCTTTTCAGCCCCACCCGGTCACACTGGAGCACATGATCGCCATAGGGGCCCCGGCCAAACACATCCACCCAGCCGGGCACACCCACACAAAGACCGGGCTTTGAACAGCGGCACAGCCGAGCACATCCACCCACCCGGGCACACCCACCAAGATCCCGAGCGTGTCCCTCCGGCACCAAGGCGGGGCGCACCCGTTGTGAGGTGGGCGACACGCGCTCGTCAGCCGGTGGTCGCGGTGTCACGCTGAGCGGGTAAAGCCATCCGCGCGAACCCGGGGACCTGCGCCGAAGCAGGCCACGAGGGAAGGACGGTCGACAGCGATGTCCGAGAACACTGAGGTCGCGGCCCCGTACGGGACCGGCACCGCACCGCGAGGGGCACAGCCCGCGAAGCGGGTCCGGGTCCACCACCTGCGGGAGCTCAAGCAGCGCGGCGAGCCGTGGCCCATGCTCACCGCCTACGACATGTACACCGCCGAGCTGTTCGACGAGGCGGGCATCCCCGTCCTGCTCGTCGGCGACTCGGCCGCGAACAACGTCTACGGGTACGAGACCTCCCTGCCGGTCACCGTCGACGAGTTGATCCCCCTGGTGCGGGCGGTCTCCCGGTCGGCGAAGCGGGCGCTGGTGGTCGCCGACCTGCCGTTCGGCTCCTACCAGGTCTCGGTGGAGCAGGCGGTGGCCACGGCGGTGCGGTTCATGAAGGAGGGCGGCGCGCACGCGGTGAAGCTGGAGGGCGGCGCGGCGTTCGCCCCGCACGTCCGGGCCATCACCACCGCGGGCATCCCGGTCATGGGGCACATCGGCTTCACCCCGCAGAGCGAGCACAACCTGGGCGGCTACCGCGTGCAGGGCCGCGGCGAGAACGGGGACTCCGTGGTCGCCGACGCGGTGGCGCTGCAGGCGGCCGGGGCGTTCGCCGTGGTGATGGAGATGGTCCCGGCCGAGGTCGCCAAGCGGGTCACGCACGAACTCGACGTGCCCACCGTCGGCATCGGCGCCGGACCGGACTGCGACGGCCAGGTGCTGGTGTGGCAGGACATGCTGGGCCTGCGCCGGGCCAGGGCGCCGCGGTTCGTCAAGCGGTACGCGGACCTGGCCGGTGTGGTGCTGGGTGCCGCCGAGCGGTTCGCCGCCGACGTGCGCGGCGGGGAGTTCCCCGGCCCGGAGCACGCCTTCCACTGATCCCGGTGCCGCGGCCCCGGTTCCCCGGGGTCGCGGCCCGGTTTGCGACTCGTCCGCCCCGGTGCTCGCCCGGGTAGGGCAGCATGTCCGGCATGCCTGCCGCCCTGTACCCCGCCATCGAGCCGCACGAGCACGGGATGCTGGACGTGGGTGACGGGCACCGGGTGTACTGGGAGGTCAGCGGCAACCCGGCGGGCAAGCCCGCGGTGGTGCTGCACGGCGGGCCCGGCGCCGGGACGAACCCGGTGCAGCGGCGGCACTTCGACCCCGCCGCCTACCGGATCGTGCTGTTCGACCAGCGCGGCTCCGGGCGCAGCACCCCGCACGTCGCCGACCCCGGGGCGGACCTGTCGGCGAACACGCTGTGGCACCTGGTGGCGGACGTGGAGCGGTTGCGCGAGCACTTGGGCGTCGAGCGGTGGCTGCTGTTCGGCGGGTCGTGGGGCTGCACGCTGGCGCTGGCCTACGCGGAGGAGTTCCCGGAACGGGTCAGCGAGATCATCCTGCGCGGGGTGTTCCTGCTGCGGCCCCGGGAACTGGACTGGCTGTACCGGGGCGGGGCGGGCGCGCTGTTCCCGGAGGCGTGGGCGAAGTTCCGGTCCCTGGTCCCCACCGGGGTGGACCCGCTGGTGGCCTACCACGACATGGTCTTCGGACCGGACGAGGCGACGCGCACCGCCGCGGCCACGGCGTGGAGCAACTGGGAGGGCTCGACGGTGTCGCTGCTGCCCGCGCCGGGGTTGATCGCGCAGTACGCCGAACCCCGGTTCTCGGTGGCGTTCGCCAGGGTCGCCCTGCACTACTTCGCCCACCGCGGGTGGCTGGCCGACGACCAACTGCTGGCGGGGGCGGGGAAGCTGGCGGGCATCCCGGGGCGGTTGATCCAGGGCCGCTACGACGTGGTGTGCCCGCCGGTGACGGCGTGGGAGCTGCGGCAGGCCTGGCCGGACTCGCGGTTGGCCTTGCTGCCCGGCGCCGGTCACGCCACGTCGGACCCCGGGGTGCTGGACGCGCTGCGGGAGGCCACCGACGAGTTCCGCTGACGCGGGTGGACGACTCCCATGGGGGCTCAGGTGGTGCGCAGGGCTCGGGTGATGGCCTCGTCCAGGTGGTGGCGGGCTTCGACGAGGGAGGGGCCGTACCAGGTGAGGTGGCGGCCGACGACGAGGACCGGCGTCTTCCCCGGGAAGAAGGCGGGGCCGTCGGTGGGGGTGAACTCGTAGGGCTCGTCGGGCAGGACCACCAGGTCGGCCGGGGCCGCGTTCAGGTCTTCCAGCGGTGGGCGCGGGTAGCGGTCGGGGTGGTCGGCGAAGGCGTTGCGGACGCCCAGGCGGTGCAGGACGTCGCCCGCGAAGGTGTCCCGGCCGAGGACCACCCAGGGTTTGCGCCAGACCGGGGTGACGGCCGTGGCGCGGTGCGGGGTGACCCGCGCCCACACCCGTTCGGCGGTGGGCAGCCAGTCCGGGACCGGGACGCGCAGGGCTTCGGTGAACAGGCGCCGCGCCGAGGCCAGGGCCATGGGGACGGTGGTCGGGGCCTCGGTCACCCAGACGGGGGTGCCCGCGGCGCGGAGTTCGGCGACGTCCTCGGGGCGGTTCTCCTCGGAGTTGGCGACGACCAGGTCCGGGGCGAGGTCGAGCACCGCGGCGACCGCGGGGTACTTGGAGCCCCCGACCCGCCGGAGGTCGAGGTCCGGCGGGTGGGTGCAGTAGTCGGTGGCGCCGACCAGGGTCCCGGTGGGGGCCAGGGCCTCGGTGAGCGAGGGGACCAGGCTGACCACCCGGCGGGGCGGGGCGGTCAGCGGGACCGGGGCGCCGAGGTCGTCGAGCACGTCGGAGCGCACCTCAGATGTCGGTGATGCGCAGGCCCGCGTGGGCCTTGTAGCGGCGGTTGATGGCGATCAGGTTGGCGGTGAGCGCCTCGACCTGGTGGGCGTTGCGGAGCCTGCCGCCGTAGACGCCGCGGAAGCCGGGGATGGTGTCGGCGAGGGCGCGGACGACGTCGGTGGCCTCGCGGTCGTCGCCGAGGACGAGGACGTCCATGTCCAGGTCGGTGATCGACAGGTCGGCCAGGGAGACCGCGGAGACGTGGTGGAAGGCGGCGGTGACCCGGGAGTCGGGCAGGACCTGCTCGGCCTGCTGGGCGGCGCTGCCCTCCTCGACGGGCAGGGCGAACGGGCCCTGCTTGTCGAAGCCGAGCGGGTTGACGCAGTCGATGACGATCTTGCCCGCGAGTTCGTCGCGCAGCGAGCCCAGCAGGTCGCGGTGGCCGTCCCAGGGCACCGCGACCAGCACCACGTCGGCGTCGGCGGCGCAGGCGGCGTTGTCCAGGCCGGTGATGTGCTCCACACCCGCCAGCCCGCGCAGCTCGGCGGCGGCGGACTCGGCCCGGTCGGCGGCGCGGGAGCCGAGCACCACGGCGATGCCCGCGGCGGCCCAGCGCAGCGCCAAGCCCTTCCCCTGCGGTCCGGTGCCGCCGAGCACACCCACCTTGAGCTTGCTGACCTCGGTCACGTCCACGTCCCTCCGCAGTTGTCCCTCAGACGGTAGCGACCCGCTCGAACGACACCCGCCGTCGGTCCCGGTCGGCCTCGGTCAGGCGCACCCGGATGGTCTCCCCCTCGGGCAGCCCCTCCCCCGCGCACCTGGCCAGCACCGGCGGGTCGGCGATGAACACCTCCGCCGAGTTCGCCTCCGCCCGCAGTACCACCGCGTCGAACCCGTCGCCGACCCGGTCGCCGAGGACCCAGGCCTCGACCTGGTCCAGGCAGGCCCGGTCGACCTTGGCGGCGAGCCCGTCGGAGGCCTCCATCTGCGCGGGCAGCCCGGGGAGGGCGGCCCTGACCCAGTCGGGGACGGGGTGGCCCGCGCAGGTGGCCAGGCAGATCTCGGTGGCGAACCGGTCCACCAGCCTGCGCAGCGGGGCCGTGACGTGCGCGTAGGCGGCGGCGACCCCGGCGTGGGTGGTGAGGGCGGGGGGTTCGCCGTCGAAGACGGTGTACCCGGCGCCGCGCAGCAACCGGGTGGCGTCCATGAACAGGGCCATGGCCTCGGGCCGCGCCGGGTCCAGGCCGCTGAGCAGCTCGGCGACGCCCACGCCCTCGGGCCAGTCGACGCCCAGGGCCTTCGCCGACCGCCGGAACCACTCGACCGCGCCGTCGTCGGGGTCAGGCAGGGTGCGCAGGACACCGATCCCGGCGTCGAGCATCATCTTCGCCGCGGCCATGCCGGTGAGCAGGGAGATCTCGGCGTTCCACGCGTCGACCTCGGTGCGGGGGCGCAGCGCCAGCCGCCAGCGGTCGCCGTCGGGTTCGACCTCCTGCTCGGGGAGCTGGAGTTCGACCGCGCCCCGCTTGATCGCGCTCGCCCGGCGGAGCCTGCCGATCTCGGGCAGCAGCTCGATGGCGGGGTGGCCGCGGTCGAGGGCGCTGTCGTAGTCGAGCTGCGCGGTGGAGCGGACCAGCGCCCGCTCGACGTGGGCGCCGGTGGGTTCACCGTCGTGGTCGAGGTCGATGGTCCACAGGGCGGCGGCGGTGTCCTGGCCGGGCAGCAGGCTCGCGGTGCCCTCGGACAGGACGGGCGGGTGCAGCGGCACCTTGCCGTCGGGCAGGTACAGGGTCTGGCCGCGGTGGCGGGCCTCGTGGTCCAGGGCGCCGTCGGGGTCGAGGAAGGCGCCGAGGTCGGCGATGGCGTAGTGGACGCGGTAGCCGGTGGCGGTGCGCTCCAGGGCCATGGCCTGGTCGAGGTCCTTGGCGCCGGGGGGATCGATGGTGACGAACGGGATGCCGGTGGCGTCGCGCCGGTCGAACCGGGGGCCGCGCGCCACCGCCTGCTCGGCCTCGGCCACCGCCGCGGGCGGGTAGTGGTCGGGCAACGCGAAATCGGCTCGGACGGCTGCGAAGTCCTCATCCACCCCCGAACCCTAACCCTTGTGGGTGAGCGGGGCCACGTCGTCGCGAGCGGCTGTGCCGGTGCGCGCGCACCGGCACAGCCGGGAGGTCAGTCTTCGGAGCTCCAGTTCCGGTCGGCCTTGTCCGCCGCCTCGGTGCGCTCCCTGGCGGTCTCCAGGGCCCGCTCCGCGCTCGCGCGGTCGGGGTAGGGGCCGAGGCGGTCGATCGCCTTGCCGACCTCGCCGTGCTCCACCTGGTTGGTCTTGGTGTTGTAGTACCAGCCCGGATCGGGGTTGTTGTCCTTCGCCATGTCGTCCACCTAACTCCAGCCGGGGGCCTGCTGCATGGGGATGCCGCGGGGCGGGGTGTCCTGGTTGGCGTTCTGGTGCTGCCCGGGGATCGGGTCCAGGCAGGACACCAGCACCGTCTGGTTCTCCGGGTCCTCGATGCGCCTGCCGTTGCGCTCCCGGTAGACCAGGTCACCGTCCACGTCGATCTCGACGAAGCAGCCGACCTCGGCCAACTGGTCCTCGTCCAGGTCGACCAGGCGCTCCCGGCGGGACGGGACGACCCGGTACTCCGGCCAGCTCAGGTGGGCGTAGACCTGGTGGAACTCGTGCATCAGGTGGGCCATCTGCTGCTGCCAAGGCAGGGGCATGGCCTCCGCCAGCGAGCGGGGCAGGACCACGTACCCCTGGCTCACACCGGGTTTGCGGGACGACTCCAGGTAGTCGCGCAGGGGGTTCCGGGGATCGGGGTTGTACATGTCGACTCCTCACACACCGGGGCGGACGGCCTGGTTCACCAGCTCGCCCTCGGTGAACTTCACCGGTCGGATGTGGACCGGGACACCGGTCTGCTGAGCCTCGACGATCTTGCCGTCGCCCAGGTACATGGCCACGTGGTGGATGGTCCTGGGGTCGCTCTCGTCGGTGGCCCAGAACAGCAGGTCGCCGGGCTGGGCCTGTTCCAGCGGGAGCATGGCGCCCGCGTAGTACTGCTCGCGGGACGTGCGCGGCAGTTGGATGCCCGCGGCGCGGTAGGACTGGAGCATGAGGCTGGAGCAGTCGTAGGAGTTCTGCTGGTCGGTCAGCGCACCCCACACGTACGGCTTGCCCTGCTGCCCGAGCGCCCACTGGATGGCGTTGCCCGCGGCGGCGGTGGGCGCGGGCAGCAGCAGCGCGCCGACGCCCTGGCCGCAGCCGGTGAAGTTGGCGACCTGGCCGACGCTGCCGATCAGGTGGGCCGCCATGGCCTCCCACCGGTGGTAGCGGTCGGGGAAGGCCGAGCGCTCCACGTCCTGGGCGGAGTCGCCGGGGCGCTGCCCGTCCCAGCCGGGGACCTCCAGCAGGACGTCGTAGAACTTGTTCACCGCGTAGGTCGGGTTGGTGACCTCCTCGACCGAGCCCCAGCCCATCGACGGGCGCATCTGGAAGATGCCCTGGGAGTCGCGGTCGCCGTAGCGCAGGCTGCGCAGGCCGGACTCGGTCATGCCCGCCTGGATGGCCACCTGCCAGGCCAGCGGTGGCAGGCCGCGCTGCTTGCCGATGGACACGATCAGCGCCGCCGTGCCGCGCTGCTCGTCGGTCAGCCGGGCCGCGTCGCCCTCACCGGAGCCCGCCGGGCCGGTGGTGGTCGGGCCGAGGCTGGCGTTGCAGGAGGCCAGCCGCACCTGGTTGGCGGCCTGCTCGGTCTGGTTGACGACCGTGTTGAGCACGCCGGTGCCCACGACCACGGCCACCACGGCCGCGGCGGCCGTGCCCGCGATCAGCGTCCCCCGCATGGCTCAGCCCTCCTGCTGCTCGTAGTTGGCGACCCGCCAACCGGCACCGGTGTCGATGACGGTCAGCTTCAGCGTGCCGCCGTCGGTGGGCACCTCGGCCTCGACCGACTTCGGGAACGACCGCACCGCCTTCGGTTCCCCGGTCAGCCTGCTCGCGGGGACGTTGGCCGGGTCGACCGACCGCATCACCGGCAGGTACTCCTCGGTGGTGTACGGGCGCAGGCCCTCGAGCCACTCCGCGTTGGTGATGCCGCTCGGGTGGGTGACCCACTTCTCGACCCACTTGCGCGCCGTCTCCAGCGCCTGCGGGGCCGGGGCCACCGAAGTGGGGGTGTTGGGCGGGGCGGTGATGCGGGTCTGGGTGATGGTCGCGGTGGGGCCGCCGGACTCCGGCAGCGGGGCCGGGGTGGCGGAGGGGACCGCGGAGGCGGCCGCGGCGACCGGGTTGCGCGGGTCGGGCGCGCTCTTGCGGCCGACCAGGCCGGGCAGCACGGCGCCGATCGCCACCACCACGAGGACCCCGATGACCGCGGCCACCGCGAGGTGCTTGGGCGAGCGCAGCGGCCAGCCCCACAGCTTGCGGTAGACCGCGGCCCGGCCGCGGTTGGTGCGGATCGGCACGGGTCACCTCACCACCGTGTCGGTCCCGAGCGGACCGTCGTTGAGCGGCAGCCGCCGCGGCGGGCCGTCGGGGGCGACCTCCAGGCCGCGCGAGGGCCGGTAGACCACGTGCACGGGCCTGCCCTGGACCATCTCGACCTCGGCGGCCTTGGGGGCCGGGGTGAGCGCGGGCGCGGGCTCGACCGGTGCGAAGTCGTCGCCGCCGGTGACCATGGACGGGACGACCACCGAATCCTCGCCGCGGTCCCAGCCCCGGTCGGCGACCGGGACGGTGTCGACGGTGCGGCTGCCCCCGCCGCCGAGCACGACCCGGGTGCCGGGGGTGCCGCGGCCGGGGCTGACGACCAGTTCGCCAGACTCCGCGCCGGAGGGGCCCAGCAGCGGCTGCGAGCCGCCGATGGCCGCCTGCTGCCTGCGGGTGTCCATCCGCTGCGCGGTGGCGGTGACCGGGTTGCTGGCCTCGGGCCGGGGCCTGCGCCCGCCGCCCGCGGGGACCAGCGCGTCGCGCTCGGCGGCCTCGCCGTCGCGGACGGTCTCCCAGAACTCGTCCTGCGGGGTGGGGCCGTCGTGCTTGCCGCGGCGGAAGCGGGAGAAGATCCCCGACCCGGCCGCGGGCATGGACGCCCCGGCCGCGCCGACGGACATCTCCAGCATCTGCCACATGCGCCGCACCGGGCGCCCGACCAGGAAGAACACCAGGGTGACCGCCGCGGCCAGCAGCATCTGCGTCAGCAGCGACAGCTTGGCGCCCGGGGAGAAGATCAGCTCCAGGAACTTGAAGTGCACCCCGGCCAGCATCGCCAGCACCAGCACGTTGAGCACCACCGCGCCGACGGCCCGGCCGACCTTGCGCAGGATGTCGTGGTGGACCAGCGCGACCAGGCCGATGATCGGCGCGGTCAGCGCCAGGATGCGCAGCAGGAGCTGGGCCAGCAGCACCGCCAGCTTGGCGAAGAGCTGGAACAGCGAGTACACGATCGACTGGAACAGCGCCAGGATGCCCGCGCCGGTGCGGCTGCCGTCGGTGCCCTTGAAGTAGCCGGTGGCCGGGCCCAGCTCGGTGGCGATCTGCTTGTAGTCGGCCTTCTTGGCCTGCTCGGCGGCGTTGTCGGCGTCCTTGCCGGTGACCACGTCGTCGCGGGTCCACGCCTGCGCGGCGAGCAGCCGGGGGCCGTACTTCTGCGCCTGCGGGGAGTCCGGGGCGCCGAACTCGCCGCGCGCCCAGTTCTCGTAGACGACCTTGTTGTGCAGCTCGGTGGGCAGGATGTGCCGGACGACCCGGTCCTCCTGCGGGTCGACGAAGCCCGCCTGGATGCCGGTGGTGGTGCGCACGATCAGGTCGTCGACCCGGTCGTAGTTGCTCACCAGCACCGCCGAGGACGCCGCCAGCCACATGCCCGCCAGCGCGAACAGGGCGCGCTTGCTGACCGTGGCCAGGTCGCCCTTCCAGATCTGGCGGAACATCAGGATCGCCAGGACCAGCATGAAGATGCTGAAGAGCTGGGTGTAGATGTTGTCAAAGACGGCGTCGGCGGCCTTGCCGATCTGCTCGTTGAGCCCGCCGAGGACGCCGCCGGTGAGCAGCGTGTAGTGCAGCGAGTTCGTGGCGCCGACGATGTTCTTCGCCACGTTGAACAGCTCGTTGCCGACCCAGGTGTCGATGGTGGCGCCGGGGTCGCTGACGCCGCTGGGCACCAGGCCGCCGCAGGACTCGTCGTAGACGTGCCAGACCATGCCCGCGTAGGCGTAGGTGATGTACGGGCTGCCCGCCTCGCCGTTGCCCTGCGGGGGGTCGAGCGCGCCGACCATGCCCGCGCCGGGGCGCTCCGGGTTGGGCACGCAGTCGTTGGCGTCCTGGGCCATCGCCGGGCTGCCGAGCAGCGCCTGGAACGCGACGATCCCGGTGACCAGCACCAGCGCGGCCCTGCGGCCGGGGTGCGCGGTGCGGCGGATGCCGGAGACGAGGACCCCGCGCAGCTTGACCAGCGCCGCCAGGGCGACCAACACCAGGACCGTGATCATCAGGCGTCCACCAACCCCAACGGACTCGGGTGACCGGGCACAAACTTGATCAAAATAGCCAACCGACCCGGGTCGGCGACAGGCTTGTCCCCCTCTTGCGCGCTCACGCCGCGTCCTCGCGGCCGTGCTTCTTCTTCGGCGCGCCGCCGCCGTCACCGTCACCGTCAGCGCCGTTGTCGCTGTCGCCGACGACCAGGGTGCCCTCCAGGGCGCCCGCGTCGAGGTAGTCGTCCTCGGTGAGGCCCAGCTCGAACTCCGCCGCCCGCTCGAACTCCTCGTCGCTGGGCATGGTGGACCCGTCGACGGCGACGAAGTCGAACTCGCTGGGGATCTCCGGGGCGTGGGGCAGCGCGGCCTCGGGCAGCGCCGCGCGGGCGGCGGTGGAGTCGCGCTGGCCGTCCGGGGTGGTGTCCATGACCGCGCGCAGGTGGTCGAGGTGGTTGCCGGACAGGTCGATGCGGATGCGCTCCACCCCGCCCGCGCCGTCGCCGAAGATGAACTGCCGGGGGGCGGTGTCGCGCTCGGTGCCGCGCTGCCCGCCGGGGCGGCGGCCGAGACCGGCCACCACCTGCTCGTACCCGGCGCCCACCGGGACCTTGAGCAGGCGCAGCGCGTCGGCCTGGGCCTGATCGTCGTCGAGGCGGCCGATGAAGACCGAGTCGAGCAGCGTCACGAAGCCCTGGATCTTGAGGAAGTCGGCCGGGATCTGGCTCGACAGCAGCACGCGCACGTTCCACTTGCGGGAGTCGCGGGCGAAGCGGTTCATCAGCACGCGGCCGGTCGGGACCTCGGAGAGGAAGAACGCCTCGTCGATCCACACGCCCTTGCGCATGTCCTTGGGCTTCTCGTAGATGGAGCGCTGGGTCAGCCAGGCGGCCAGGTTCAGCATCTCCACGCCGAGCGCCTCGGCGTCGGTCCAGTGCTCGCGGGCCACGCCGTCCTTGGGCAGGGTCAGGCCCGCCATGGTCAGCACGGTCATCCGGTCGTCGCGCTGCTCGTCGTAGGGGTCGGCGCCGCGCTCGGGGATGAGCAGCGACATCCGCTCCTTCATCTCGTCGAGGAAGTCGGCAACGACGATGGCGTGCTCGCGGTGCTCGCTGGCGTCGCGGCGCAGCGCGTCGAACACCAGGCTGGGGTCGGCGTCGGCCCGGCCGCCGACGGTGCGGACCGCGCGCAGCAGCACGATCCGGCTCTGCGGCAGCTTGGCCACCTCGTAGGGCAGCAGGCCGGAGAGCACGTCGAGGACCAGGCGGCGGCGGGTCGCGGCGGCCAGCGCCTTCTCCCGGCGCCAGGCGCGCTCGGGGTCCTCGTCGTCGAGGAAGTGGTCGAGCTTGGGCTCGGCCACCACCCGGTACGGGTTGAGGATGCCCGCCTGGGCGTTGAGCAGGTTGATCGGCCGCGCGTAGGGCCGCAGCTCGGGCAGGTCGCAGAGCCGGGCCAGCGGGCCGGACGGGTCGAGGATCGTCCAGTGCGCCCCGGCGCGCAGCGTCTTGTAGACGATGCCGCCGCCGAGGAAGGACTTGCCGCCGCCGAGCCCGGCGACCATGGCGGTCAGGCCGGAGGCGTCGCGGATCTCCTGGGCCATCCACGGGTCCCAGGCCACCGGGCGCCGGGTGGCGGTGCAGGTCTCGCCGAGCAGGATGCCGCGCCGGTCGCCGACCTCGGCGGTGGCGGTGGGGACGGCCGAGGCCGCCCAGATCACCGAGCCGCGGCGCAGGTAGGCGCTGGAGGCCAGCGGCTCGCCGGGGATGAACTCCCTGGCCAGGGCGTACTGCGCCTCGGGGTGCTCGATGGCGACCTTGGGCTTGTACAGGTCGAGCAACTGCTGGGCCAGCCGCAGCGAGTCGCGCTCGGTGGGGCCGGAGACGGCCAGCCGCCACCAGGAGCGGACCCGGGTGGCCAGGGCGGTGAAGCCCGAGGTCATCTCGTCGTCGATCTCCAGCACCCGGCTCGCCTGGCGGGCCAGCGACTGCGGCGGCTCCAGCTCGTGCTCGTCGGTGTAGTGCTTGACCTGCGAGCGGACCTTGTTCATCTGCCGCTGGAGTTCGCCCTGGACCTCCTCCGGGCGGCGCACGTAGATGCGCGCGGACCACTCGACCGAGGCCGGGAGCCGGTCGCTGCGCTGCACCCAGGGGTCGTCGATCTCCGGGATGGTCAGGCCGTGCATCATGCCGACGGTCAGCACGGTGACGTGCCGGGTCACCCCGGCGTTGGACCCGGTGCGGCCGCGCACGGTGACCGTGGGCGCGTACGGGTCCTGGTGGAAGTCGGCGGCGTCGGTGAAGCTGGCCAGGTCCTCCGGCTCCCAGGCCGCGCCGGGCACCGCGGGCATGTTCCGCGGCGCGGGCAACCCCAGCGAGCACGAGCGGTGCATCAGCCAGGACATCTCCTCGGCGGTGGCCGGGCGGCCCTCCAGGCCCGAGGAGCCCACGACCTGGTCGAGGTGCTCGACCTCGGACTCGATCGCCATCAGCTCGGCGTCCACGGCGTCCGGGAACACCTTGCGCAGCAGCGGCGCGGCCCGCTCGACGGCCCGGTCGACCACGTTGCGGGTCTGCACCTGCACCCCGAGGTAGACCTCCTTCTCGGCCATGGAGCGGCCCAGGAGCTGCTGCTGCTCGCCGACGAGGTAGTCGTCGAAGCTGAGCGCGCCGGGCACGTCCGGCAGCCGGTTCACCGCGTTGTGCACGTGCGCCTCGGCCCACATGCGGATCGGGTACGGCCGGGTGGTGACCCGCAGGTGCATCCACCGGCCCGCCAGCTCCGCGTACTGGCCCGCGATGGCGGCGATGAGGTCCTGGCGCTGCGAGTCCGACCGGAACGACCAGCGCTGCGGACCCAGCCGGTACCAGGCGAACACGTCGCCGCCGGTGCGCAGCAGGTGCCCGTCGATGGAGCGGGCGGCGATCTCCGGGGTGTAGCTGGGCAGGCCGCTCTCGCCGGGCAGCCGCTTGCCGCGCTTGCGCGCCTGCGCCTGCTCGTAGCGGCCCGGCTCCTGCCCCCGGCCTCGGTCCTGCGGATGTCCCGCCGGGTACGGAGCGAGTGCCCCCCGCTCGCCCTTACGGCGTCCGAACACCGCTGACCTCCCTGTTCCCGCGCTTGGCGCGGCTCCGGGCGCGGGCCTTCTCGGCGCGGCGCCTCTGCTTCTCCCGCTTCTTGTCGACCCGCCCGTCCCGGGGGGCCGCCAACCGCCCGTCCTGGGGCGCCGCCACCTGCGCGTCCCGGGGGGCCATCGCCGCCCGCCCGCTCGGGGGGGCCGCCCGCCGGGTCCGCTGCCGGTCCCGCCTGCGCGGGATCTCCGAGCGAATCCGCACGGCGGACGCGGTGACCGCCCCGCCCTGCCCGGTGGCGGTCTCCCTGGGGGCGGTCAGCTCGCGCACCCACATGGTCAGCACGGCGCCGAGCGGGCGCTCGTGGCTGATCCGGGAGCAGATGACCATGGTCAGCGCCACGGTGCCCACCATGCCCCAGGCGAAGGACCAGAACAGGCCGATGCCGAGGTTGCGCAGCACCGTCAGGACCAGCAGGAACACGACCGTGCCCACGCCCCACGCCACGTACCGGGCGCGCCAGGGGAAGGTGGCCTTGGGCGGGCCGAGCCAGACGGCGTCGACCCGGTAGACCTCGTCGTCGGTGCGAATCCGCACGTCAGTTCACCGGGACCTTCGCTCAGCCGCCGGTGAACAGGCCGGCGATCCAGCGGCCGATGCCCTCGCCCGCGTTGGTGACCGCGAGCCCGACGATCGCCAGGGCCACGATCACACCGCCGAGGCGGCGCATCACGCCCGCGTTGTCACCCTTGCCGCCGCCGAGCCACAGCAGCAGCAGCGCGACGACGAGCAGCAGCAGGGGGATGACGTTGTCGAGAATCCACGTGCGCAGGCCACCGGTGTCGACTTTCGTCGATTCCTGCTGGGCCAGTTCCACGAGGGCGGAGAGGGTGGGGGTGGTCATGTCGATCTCCCAAGTGCGCGGAAGCGGTTGTGTGATCGGGGGCGTGGTGCTCCTGCGCGGCAGGTCTCTGCTGTGCCCGTCGAGTACAGCACGAAAGGCACATGATTGTCATTACAAAGGGTAGCTACCGAGCAGCGTTCCGTAGGCTCAATCCACCCTCCTGGTGCCGTGCGCCTGATATCTGACCACACCCATCATCATCCGGGGAGGGCTGGTGACACCCCCGGAGGACCCGAAAATTCGGGCGATCATGAGGTTTCACCCGCTTGCGGGAGTCGCGCTCACAGCGAGTGTGGGAAGTCACAGCCCATTCTTCCGTCACTCTCAGATGGGGTTACTCCGATCGGTGTACCACCGATCGGAGTAACCCGACGCGGGCGAGCCGGCGTGTAAGCCGGATTCTGTACCGGGGCTCGCGCCCCGGTGGCGACCATCCATCTGGGCCTGCCGTCGCCGACAGGCTCGTGCGGCCTACCCGCAGACTCGGGCGGGCAGCCCTCGGGCGTCTGCGCAGGGGCCCCTCGCGGGACCCCCTCTTGGCCTTGCTCCGGGTGGGGTTTACCGAGCCACCCCGGTCACCCGGGGTGCTGGTGGTCTCTTACACCACCGTTTCACCCTTACCCGGCCGCTCGGGTTCCCCCGACCGACCGGGCGGTCTGTTCTCTGTGGCACTTTCCCGCGGGTCACCCCGGGTTGCCGTTAGCAATCACCCTGCCCTGCGGAGTCCGGACTTTCCTCGACGGGGATCACCCGCCGCGGCCGCCCGGCCGACTCGCCCGCGACGACGAGGATACGGCGTCCGACCACCGGCCTCCACGTCCCATTCCGTGGGCGGCGTTGAGGCCGGTCAGCGGGGCTGCTCTACTCCCGGTCATGTCCGGTGACCGCCTCCTCACCCGGCGCAGGCACGTGGACCTCCACCGCCTCGCCGGGGGCGTCTGTCCGCGCGGCCGAACCAGCGCCAGACAGCCACCTTCCTCGAGGAGACCACCGTGGGGACCATCGTTCTCGTGTCCGGCAGCCCGTCGGCCACCGCGCGGCCCGGCATCGTCGTCACGCACACCGAAACAGCACTGCGGGCGGCCGGGCACACCGTGACCACCGTGCGGGTCCGCGACCTGCCCACGGTCGCCCTGCTCGCCGAGGACCGCCGCGACCCGCGGATCGGCGCGGCCCTGGCGGCGGTGCAGGCCGCGGACGGGCTGGTCGTGATCAGCCCGGTCTACCGGGCGGCCTACAGCGGCCTGGTGAAGTCCCTGCTCGACCTGCTGCCCAGCGGCGCGCTGGCGGGCACGGCGGTGCTGCCCCTGGCCACCGGCGGCACCCAGGGGCACCTGGTGGCCCTGGACTTCGTGCTCCGGCCGCTGCTGTTCGCCATGGGCGCCACCCGGGTCCTGCCCGGCCACTTCGTCCCCGACCGCATGATCACCCCGGAGGACGAGGGCGGCGTGGAGACGGGGACGATCCTCCCGCTGGCCGCCGCCGCCCTGACCGACGTGCTGATCTCGTTCACCGACTCCCTGCGCCGCCCCCGCACCACCCACACCACGGCCACCCTCACCGGCTGACCGCCGCGGCCCACCCACCGCGAGCCGCCGGCCGGGAGCCGGGAGCCGGGAGCCCGACGGCCGTTCCGGGGCCACCGCCGCGCCCGGCGGCGGGGCGGTTAGCGTCGCGCCGTGCTCAGTGGTGCGGTGGCGGCCTGCGTGGCCTTCGGGTTGCTGGGGGCGGTCCTGGCGTTCGCCGTCGGGCGGCCGAGGGGGTGGCCGGAGGCGGTGGCCGCGGTCCCCGCCGCCGGGATCGCGCTGGCGCTGGGGCTGGTCGAGCCGGGGGCGGCGTGGGCGCGGACCGCGGAACTGGGCGACACGGTGCTGTTCCTCGCGGCGGTGCTGCTGGTCGCGCACCTGGCCGACGTCGACGGGGTGTTCGGGTGGGTGGGGGCCCGGGTGGGGAAGGCGTGCCGGGGCGAGCCGCGGCGGCTGCTGGGGCTGTCGTTCGGGGCCGCGGCGGTGACCACGGCGGTGCTGAGCCTGGACGCGACCGTGGTCCTGCTGACCCCGGTCGTGCTGGCCACGGCAGCGGGGCTGGGGGTGCGGGCCCGGCCGCACGCGTACGCCTGCGCGCACCTGGCCAACTCCGCCTCGACGCTGCTGCCGGTGTCGAACCTGACGAACCTGCTGGCGTTCGGGGCGAGCGGGCTGGGTTTCCTGGGCTTCGCGGGGCTGATGGTGGGCCCGTGGGTGGTGGCGGTCGCGGTGGAGTTCGCGGTGTTCCGCTGGTTCTTCGCCGGCGACCTGGAACGGGGTGGGGTGCGGGAAGCGGCCGAGCCGGGGCCCGCGCCGCGGTTCGCGCTGGGGGTGCTCGCGGTGATGCTGGTCGGGTTCTGCGCGGGTCCGCTCATGGGGGTCGCGGCGGTGTGGGTGGCGGTCGCGGCGGCGGTGGTGCTGGGCGGGCGGGGGCTGGTGACCCGGGCGGTGACGGTGCGGGCGGTGGTGGGGGCGTGCGCGCCGCTGCTGTGCCTGTTCGTGGTGGCGCTGACGGTGGTCGTGGAGGCGGTGGCCGAGCACGGGGGCCGGGACCTGCTCACCGCCGTGCTGCCCGGCGACGGGTCACTCGGCGGGGAGTCGCTGCCCACCCTGCTCGGGGTGGCCGCGGTCGCGGCGGTGGCGGCGAACCTCGTCAACAACCTGCCCGCGACGCTGATGCTGCTGCCGGTGCTCGGCCCGCACCCCGGCGCCTTGCTGGCCATGCTGCTCGGGGTCAACATCGGCCCGAACCTGACCTACGCCGGTTCCCTGGCCACCCTGCTGTGGCGGCGGGTGCTGGCGGGCACCGGCGTCCGGACCACGGCGCGCGAGTTCACCGCGCTGGGGCTGCTGACCGTGCCGCTGTCGCTCACCCTGGCCGTGGTCGCGCTGTGGCTGGCGCTCTGAGCCCCGCCGGTCAGACCAGGTGCGAGATGTCGTTGACCAGGCGCACCGAGGCGTTGCCGTCGGGGTAGAACTCGGCGATCGACAGCGACGCCAGGTCCAGGTGCAGGCGGAAGAGGATCGACGGGCCGACGTCGAGGGCCAGCCGCAGCAGGCCCTTGATCGGGGTCACGTGGCTGACCACCACCACGGTCCGGCCCGCGTAACCGGCCAGGACGCGGTCGCGGGCCCGGGTGACCCGCTCGTGCACCACGTCGAAGCTCTCCCCACCCGGCGGGGGCACGGCGGTGTCGGACAGCCAGCGGCGGTGCAGGTCGGGGTCGCGCTCGGCGGCCTCGGTGAAGGTCAGGCCCTCCCAGCCGCCGAAGTCGGTCTCCACCAGCTCGTCGAGGACCACCACCGAGCCCCCGGTGGCCTCGGCGACGGCCCGGGCGGTCTGGCGGGTGCGCCCCAGGGGGGAGCTGAGGATCGGGGTGTCCGCGTCGACGCCGTCGAGCGCGGCGATCCGGCGGCCCGCCGCGGCGGCCTGCGCCTCGCCGAGGGCGGTGAGGGCGACGTCGCCGCGGCCGGAGTAGCGGCGGTCCACCGACATGGCGGTCTGGCCGTGGCGCAGCAGCAGCACCTTGGTGGGGGTGCCGAGCGCGCCGGTCCAGCCTGCGGGCGAGGACCGGGCGGGCCCGGTGGCCACCCGCGCGGCCGGGCCGCCACCCGCGCCCGGGGCAGCGGCGGACTCGGTTGGCTCGGCGGGCTCGGTGGTCGGAGCGGCGGCGGAGGTGCCCGCCGGAGCGGACGAACCGGCCGGGGTCGCCGGGTCCGCGGCCGTGGGCACGGCGGACCGGGCCGACGCGGCGACAGGTGCCACCGGCGCGGCGAACAGGCCCGCGGCGCCCGCGGAAGCCGCGGCGCCCGCAGGAACCCCAACGCTCGCAGAGGCCGCGCCGGTCACGGAAGCCGCAGGAGCCGCATCGCCCGCCGAAGCCCCACCGGCCTCGGGGGCCACAACGCCCGTGGAAGCCGCGCCGGTCACGGAGGCCGCACCCGCAGAAGCCGCAGTGCCCGTGGAGGCCGTGCCGGTCGCGCCCGTGGAGGCCGTGGCGCCCGCAGGGGTCGCGCCGGTCGCAGGGGGCGCGCCGGTGGAGGGCGCAGAGTCTGTGGAGGTCGCGCCCGTGCCACCCGTGGGGGCCGCAGCGCCCGCGGTGGCAGGTGATCCGGTGGGCGCCGTGCCGTTCGCGGCGGTGGGGGTGGTCGTGTGCGCGTCCTCGGGGGCCGCCGCGGTGTTCCCGGGGAGCGCGGCGGTGCGGGAGACGGGGGTGCCGTCCATGGCCTGGTTGGCCAGGCGGTCGGCGTGGGTGTTGTCGGCGCGGGGAATCCAGGTGAAGGTGACCGACCGGAAGCCGCGGGTGAGGGCGCGGGCCTCGTCGGCCAGTGGGCGCATCGCCGGGTGCTTGACCTTCCAGCGGCCGGACATCTGCTCGACCACCAGCTTCGAGTCCATCCGGACCTCGACGGCGCCCGCGCCGAGGTTGGCCGCGGCGCGCAGGCCCGCGATGAGGCCGCGGTACTCGGCCACGTTGTTGGTGGCCACCCCGATCGCCTCGGCGCGCTCGGCCAGGACGGTGCCGCCGGGGCCGAAGACCACCGCGCCGTAGCCCGCGGGCCCCGGGTTGCCCCGGGACCCGCCGTCGGCCTCCACGCTGACGCGCACCGGTTCCCCCACCGGCTACACGCCCGACTCGGCGGTGCGGACGAGGATCACACCGCACTCCTCGTGCTCGACGACCTCGTCGGCGGGCGACTCCTTGATCAGTGACAGCTCGCGGCGGTCGATCTCGAGCTGGCAGGAGCCGCAGCGGCGGGCCCGCAGCAGGGCCGCGCCGATGCCGCGGGCGGCGCGCTTGCGCTCGTAGAGGGCCAGCAGCCCCGGCGGGATGCCGGGCACGACCTTGGCCCGCTCGGCGTCGCGGCGGGCCTGGTTGGTGTCCAGGTCGGCCAGGTTCTCGTCGCGGCGGGCGGTGACCTCGGCCAGCCGCTGCTCGGCCTCGGCCAGTGCGACCCCCGCGTGCTGGGCGTCCATCCCGATGGCCTCGCGGCGCTCCATCAGCTCGAGCAGGTCGTCCTCGAGGACCGACCGGCGGCGCTTGAGGGTGGCCAGCTCGTGCTCCACGTCGGTGAGCGCCTTGCTGTTGAGGGTGCCGCCCGCCATCAGCTTGCGGTCGCGCTCCTCGCGGGCGCGCACGGCGTCGATCTCCTTCTCCTGCCTGGCGACCTCGCGGTCGAGGTCGTCGAGCTGGGTCTGCACGCCGACGCGCGCGTCGGCGCGGGCGCGCACGGCCTGCTCGGCCGCGGTGATCTCGGCCAGCTCCGGCATGGACGTGCGCCGGTGGTGCACGCGGCCGAGTTCGGCGTCGACCTCGGCGAGGTCGAGCAGTCTGCGCTGGGCGGCGGGATCGGCTTTCACCCGGTGGACCTCCCGGTCGGGGTAGGGGCGCCTGCGGCCTGAACGGTCCAGGGATCGGTGCGGCGCGTGGAGACGGTGGTGACGACCGTACCGCCGAGCGCGGTGCGCAGGACGCCCGCCGCCTGCTCGCACCACGGCCACTCGCTGGCCCAGTGCGCCACGTCGACCAGGGCGGGCCCCGCCCCGGCCGCCAGGTGCTCGCCCGCGGGGTGGTGGCGCAGGTCGGCGGTGACGTACGCGTCGACCCCGGCGGCGGTCGCGGCGGCGAGGTAGGAGTCGCCCGCGCCGCCGGAGACGGCCACCCGACGCACCGGCCGGTCGGGGTCGCCCGCGCCCCGCACGCCGCCCGCGGTGGCGGGCAGCGCCCGCGCGACCCGCTCGACGAACGCGGCGAACGGCTCGGCCGCCGCCAGCTCGCCGACGCGGCCGATGCCGGTGCGCCCGTCGGCGTTGGCGCTCAGCGGCCCGGTGACGGTGAGCCCGAGGGCGTGCGCGAGCGCGTCGGAGACCCCGGGGTCGGCGGAGTCGGCGTTGGTGTGCGCGCAGAACAGGGCGACGCCCGCGCGCACCATCCGGTGCACGAGCCTGCCCTTGGGCGTGTCGGCGCCCACCCCGTGCACGCCCTTGAGCAGCAGCGGGTGGTGGGCGACGAGGAGCTGCGCGCCCAGCTCCACCGCCTCGTCCACAGTGGACTCGACCGGGTCGACGCAGACCAGCGCGCGGGTCAGCTCCTGCGCCGGGTCGCCGCAGACGAGCCCGACCGCGTCCCACCCCTCGGCCAGCGCGGGCGGGTAGGCCGCCTCCAGCGCGGTGATGGCGTCGGCGACCGTGGTCACAGCAGTACCTCCTGGTGGGCGCGGACGGCGGCGAGCAGCGGCGCGCACTCGGCGGGCGCGCGCACCGCGACCCGGACGTGGTCGGGTCCGAGCCCGGGAAAGGTGTCGCCCCGGCGTACCGCGATCCCGGCGGCCCGCAGCGCGGCCCGCAGCCCCACCGGGACCGTCAGCAGCAGGAACGGCCCGGCGGCGGGCCCGTGCACGGTGATGCCGGGGATCTCCCCCAGCGCCCGCTCCAACTGCCGCCGGTGGGTGGCGACCACCGCGGCGTCGCGCTGCGCCTCGGCCACCGCGTGCGGCTCGGAGCAGGCCGCGACCGCCTCCAGGACGAGGGTGCCCACCGGCCACTGTGGACGGCCGTGGGTCAGCCGGGCGAGCAGACCGGGCGGCCCGAGCGCGTACCCGGCGCGCAGGCCGGGCAGCGCCCAGGTCTTGGTGAGGCTGCGGAAGACCAGGACACCCGGCTCACCGGTGAGCGTCTCGGGCTCGCCGGGGACCGCGTCCATGAACGCCTCGTCCACCAGCAGCACCCGCCCCGGCCGGGCCAGGGAGGCGAGGGTGCGGGCGGGGTGCAGGGTCGAGGTCGGGTTGGTCGGGTTGCCCACCACGACCAGGTCGGCCTCCTCGGGGACGCGCTCGGGGTGCAGGGCGTACCCGTCGGCGGGGTCGAGCAGGACGTGGTGGACGGGGACACCGGCGTCGCGCAGGGCCACCTCGGGCTCGGTGAAGGAGGGGTGCACGAGCGCGGCCAGGCGGGGGCGCAGGTTCGGCAGCAGCGCGAACCCCTCGGCGGACCCGTTGAGGACGACCACCTCGTCGGCGGCGCGGCCGTGCCGGTCGGCCACCGCCCGCCGGGCCGCGCGGTCGTCGGCCGCGGAGGGGTAGGTGCCGATCCGGTCGAGCGCCCCCACCAACCGCGCCCGCAACCACCCGGGCGGCCCGCTGCCGCGCACGTTCACGGCGAAGTCGAGCAACCCGGGCTCGGCGTCCACGTCCCCGTGGTGCCGCAACCCACCTGTCCCATCCACGCCCGCGAGTCTAGGGCGGAGCCCCGATCGGTGCGCCCGTCTGTCCACAGGCCGCCGTCACGCCTTCTTGAACACCGAGCACCCGGAGATCTCGATCAGCCCGCCCGCCTCGGTGGTGCCGGTCACCGGCCTGGGCCGGATCTTCGTCGAGGGCGGCGGGACTCGCGTGCCCGGGGGCACGGCGATCCTGCCGAGCCGGGCTCCCGCACTCGCCGCTCCGATTCCACCTGCGATCCCGGTGGTGCCGTGGTGAACGGGTGAACCGGTTGGGAGACTGGTTGGGTGACCCACCAGCCCCTGCACATCAGCTTCGTCTGCACCGGGAACATCTGCCGCTCCCCCATGGCCGCGCTGGTCTTCGCCGAGCACGTGCGGCGGGCGGGGCTGGCCGGGCGGGTGCGGGTGAGCAGTGCCGGGACCGGGGACTGGCACGTCGGCGACGGGGCGGACCCGCGGACGGTGCGGGTGCTGGTCGGCGGGGGTTACCCGGGGGAGCACGTGGCGGCCGTGGTCGGGGACGAACACCTCGGCGCCGACCTGCTGGTGGCGATGGACTCCGGGCACGCGCGGGCGCTGCGGCGGCTGGTTCCCGACCCGGAGCGGGTGGTGCTGATGCGCGACTTCGACCCGGGCGCCGGGAGTGACCGGGACGTGCCGGACCCGTACTACGGCGGGGACGACGGGTTCGACGAGGTGCTGGCGATGGTGGAGGCGGCGGTGCCCGGCCTGCTGGCGTGGGTCCGGGAGCGGTTGTGACCGGGGGCCGCGCGGAGGGGCCCGCGGGTGGGGTCGCGGCGGGGGCGGTCGAGGAGCTGGTGGGCGTCGGGGTCACCGGGGTGCACGGGATCGGGGCGTCGGTGTTCGAGGTGGACCTCGACGGCGGTGGGGTGGTGGTGGCGAAGTTCCACGCGGCGGAGGGGAAGGCCGGGGTGGAGGCGCACGGGCTGCGGTGGCTGGCCGAGCCGGGGGCGGTGGCGGTCCCGGAGGTGCGCGGGGTGGACGGGCACTGGCTGGTGATCGACCAGGTGGAGCCGGGCGCCCCCTCGGCCGCGGCGGCGGCGGAGCTGGGGCGGGGGCTGGCCCGGTTGCACGCGGCCGGGGCGGGGGCGTTCGGGGAGGGACCCCGGGAGTCGTGGATCGGGAACCTGCCGATGGCGTGCGTGGTCGGGCAGCGGTGGCCGGAGTGGTTCGCCGAGCACCGCATCCGGCCGTACCTGCGGCTGGCGGTCGACCGGCGGGCCCTCAGCCCGGCGCAGGCGGCCCCGGTGGAGGCGGTCTGCGCGCGGATCGAGGAGGTGGCCGGGCCCGCCGAGCCGCCCGCGCGGCTGCACGGGGACCTGTGGAACGGGAACGTGCTCTGGGACCGGCACGACCGCCCCTGGCTGATCGACCCGGCCGCGCACGGCGGGCACCGCGAGTCCGACCTGGCGATGCTGGCGCTGTTCGGTTGCCCACACCTCGACCGCGTCCTCGCCGCCTACGACGAGGCGGCCCCGCTGGCCGCGGGGTGGCGCGACCGGGTGGCGTTGCACCAGCTCTTCCCGCTGCTCGTGCACGTCGTGCTGTTCGGGGCCGGGTACGCCGGGCAGACCGCGGCGGCGGCCCGGCGGGTCCTGGCGACCTGACCTCGCGGGAACCCCGCACCGCACCCTGGCATACCGTGGTGGGGTGCGGTTGAGGTTGCTGCTGCGCCCAGGGTGGCTGCTGTTGGCTTTCGTCGTGGTCGTGTTCGCCGCGGCGTGCTTCACGCTGCTCGCACCCTGGCAGTTCGAGCGCAACGCCGAGCGGGAGGCGACCAACGCCGCCCTGGAATCCTCGACCGGGGCCGACCCCGCCCCCCTCGACGACGTGCTGCCCGCCGGGGCGGCGCCCGGTCCGGCGACCGAGTGGCGGCGGGTGACCCTGCGCGGGCAGTACCTCACCGACGCCGAAGCGGTGGCGCGGCTGCGCACCGTGCAGGGCAACGCCGCGTTCGAGGTGCTCACCCCGTTCCGCCTGCCCGACGGCTCCGCCGTGCTGGTCGACCGCGGGTACGTCCGCCCGGTCGGCGGCATCCGCGTCCCCGGGTTCGCCCCCGCGCCCGAGGGCACCGTGGACCTGGTGGCCCGGGTGCGGGTCGACGAGCGGGACCCGCAGGGCAGGCCCGCCTTCGAGGACGCCACCACCGACGGGCACCGGCAGGTCTACGCCGTGGACTCCCGCGCGGTCGCCGACGCGGCCGGGCTGGCGCTGCGACCCGGGTACCTGCAGCTCGAGGACGGGTCACCCGGGGTGCTGTCGGCGCTGCCGCTGCCGCTGATGGAGGCGGGGCCGTTCTTCTCGTACGCGCTGCAGTGGATCGCGTTCGGGGTGATGGCGCTGCTGGGGCTGTTCTACTTCACGTGGCGGGAGGTCAAGCCCGGTGGGGCGTTGGCCGAGCCCCGGCCGCGCAGGCTGTCGGTGGCCGAGCAACTGGCTGAGGACGAGTACAGCCGGGCTTAGGCGGCGCGGTGTTTCCCGAACCGCCCCAGCTCCTCGAAGCCCGGTTGTTTGTGGGTGGTGCCCGGCTGGGTGGATGTGTTTGGCCGGGGCCCCTATGGCGATCATGTGCTCCAGTGCGTCAGGTGGGGCTGAAAAGATGCCCCACCGCCCAGGCAGGCTGTCACATGATCGCCACCCCCGGCCAAACACATCCACCCACCCGGGCAGTCCGCTCGCCAGGCCGGCGGTTTGTGGAGTGGTCGGCTGGACAAGCGCATCCGCCCACGCGGGCATTCGCTTGCCGGGCCGGTGGTTTGTCGGGGGTGGTCGGCTGGCCGAGCACATCCACGCCGGGCAGTGGCACGGCCGGGCCGCCGGGTGGGGGGCCGGCTTTGCGGGCAGGCCCTGGGCCTACCGGTCGCGGGCGAGCAGGGCCACCGCGGCCGCCAGGGCGGCGGTGAGCACGCCGACCACCCGGGAGAGTTCGACGGCCCTGGTCACGTGGCCCGCGTCGGGCATCCGGCCGTCGCCGAGGACCGGGCGGTCCTCGACCCCGTACGGGTAGACGGTGCGCCCGCCGAGGCGGACCTCCAGGGCGCCCGCGAAAGCGGCTTCGACCCGGCCCGCGTTGGGGCTGGGGTGCGCGTCGGCGTCGCGCTGCCAGGCCAGCCAGGCGCCGCGCCGGTTGCCGCCGACGACCGGGGCGCCCGCGACGGTGAGGGCGGCGGCGAGCCGGGCGGGCAGCAGGTTGACCAGGTCGTCGAGGCGGGCGGCGGCCCAGCCGAAGTTCCGGTACCGCGGCGAGCGGTGCCCGACCATGGCGTCCATGGTGTTGACCGCGCGGTAGCCCAGCAGGCCGGGCACCCCGGCCAGCGCGCCCCAGACCAGCGGGGCGACCACGGCGTCGGAGGTGTTCTCGGCGACGGACTCCACGGTGGCGCGGGCCATCGCCGGGGCGTCGAGGGTGCGCGGGTCGCGGCCGCACAGGTGCGGCAGCCGGGCCCTGGCGTCCTCGACCTCACCGGCGTCGAGGTGCTTGCCGATCAGCGCGCCCTCGGTGGCCAGCGACTTGCCGCCGAGCACCACCCAGGTGGCCAGGGCGGTGGTGGCGACCCGGGTGAGCGGCCTGCCTCGGCCCGCGCGCTCGGCGAGGGCGCCGAGGCCGACAGCGCCGCCTGCGAGCACGGCGGTGTAGACCACGCCGGGGGCGGTCGCGTCGCGGTGCAGGACCCGCTCCAGGCGCTGGGCGGCGCCGCCGAACCCGGCGACCGGGTGCAGCCTGCGCGGGTCGCCGAGGGCGACGTCGGCGGCGAAGCCGAGCAGCAGGCCGAGCGCGCGGGCCGCGGACACGGTGGCTCCCCTCCCGGCTGAGGTCTTCCGGTGCTGTGGTCTCCGGGACCTCGGGTCCCCAGGCTGTGGTCCCGGTGGCGCGGTGGTCCCCCGGGCAGGCGAAACCGTATCGCGGGAGCCCGCCCGGCCCGCGCGGGTGTCGGTGCCTGCGGCTATCGTGGCCCGCCGTGGAGGCAGACCAGGAGACCCGACCGGGCGCCGACGCCCAGCGCAGGCTCCAGCTCTACGCCTACCTGCAACCCCGCGAGCACCACCGGACCTACCTGGCCATCATGCGGCTGTTCACCTCGACGCTGCTGGCCGACCTGTCCGCGGGCGAGGTGTCCTCGGCGCTGGCGGCGGCCGAGCGCGACGGGTCGATCGACGTCGGCGAGTCGCACGTCGACGTGGTGATCCCCCGGCTGCGCCAGCTCGTCGAGTGGGGCAACCTGGTGCACGGCCGCCGGGAGACGATCGCGTCGAGCATCGCCGAGTTCCTGCAGGGCTCGATGCGCTACCAGGTGGGCAAGCTGGCGGTGCGGGTGCAGCGCGACGTGGACGAGCTGCTGCGGGTGCCCGAGGGGGCGCGCGAGGTGTCCCGGGAGCTGCTGCCCGCGATCGAGCGCGGCCTCGGCGAGCTGGGCGAGGCGTTGGCGACGGCGATCGCCCGTTCCGACCGCGACCCGGGTTCGCTGCCCGCCCGCCGCGCCCGCGAGCAGCTCGCCGAGCGGGTGACCACGCTGTTCCTGCAGCACGCGGAGCTGGCCGCCACGGTCCGCGACTTCTACGCCTACCTCGGTCAGGTCCTGACCCGCCACCACCTGGCGCCCGAGGAGATCTCCGGCTTCCGCAACCTGCTGGTGGAGTACATCCAGCTCGTCGTGGAGGACGTCCTGCGGCACACCCCGACGATCGCGGCGGCGCTGGCCGGGCTGGCCCCGCACCGGGCGCGGCTGCTGGCTCTGCTGCGGCCCGCCGAGCAGTTGGGCGCGGCCGTGGAGCGCACCCGCGGTCGCGGCGAGGCCGACTGGCAGGAGCTGGCGGACTGGTTCGCCGACCGGCCTGGCAACCCCAGCCAGGTCACCGCGCTGCGCGACGCCACCACCCGGGCCATCGGCGCGCTGCTGGCCACCGTGCGCCGGGCCACCACCGGCGGCGGGCTGCTGCCGAGCAGGCGCGCGGAGCTGGTGCGGCTGGCGGGCTGGTTCGACCGGGCCACCCCGGACGAGGCGCACGCCCTGTACGCGGGGGCGTTCGGCCTGCACTCGGCGCGCAACCTGCTGCCCGCCCCGGAGCACGACGGCGACGACGAGCACACCCCGTGGGCCGATGGCCCGGCGGTGGACGTGTCGGTCAGCGTGCGCGGCCGGGGTGACCGGGGGGCGCGCGGGCGCACCTCGCGGATCATGGACGACCCGATCACCGAGCAGGGCCTGCTCGCCGCGGCCCGCGCGGCCGACGAGCGCCGCGAGGCCGCCGCCGCCGAGCTGGCCGCCGCGGCGGCGCACGCCGACGGCATCGACAGCGCCGTGCTGTCCGCGCCCGCGCTGCGCGCCCTGTGCGAGCTGCTGACCCTGGCCATGGCCCAGCGCGAGGGCGCCGCCGACCCGGGCAGCGCCACCGACCAGGTGCGCGGGCTGACCCTGCGGCTGATCCCGGCGCAGGGGCGCACCACGAACATCCGCAGCGAGTCGGGCACGTTGACCCTGCGCGACACCGCCGTCGACATCGCCCGCGTCCAGACCGCCAGGGCGGTCCGCGATGCGCGCTGACACCCGCTCCCGCGTCCCCGCCGCGCTCGCCGAGCTGTCGGACATCGACGCCGCGAACGTGGCCCGCTGCGCGAAGGTGCTGCTGCGCCACCCGCTGCTGCGCGTCGGCGGCCCGGACGGCGACCTGCTGCCGCTGGTCTACCGGCACCGGGTGACGCTGCAGGAGATGTTCGCCGCGCTGCTGGGCTACCGGCTGGTGGTCGAGCGCCGCTTCGCCCGCCTGCACAAGGTCGGCGCGGGCGACGACCCGACCCGCGGCGAGGCGGGCCTGACCCCGCGCGCCTACGCCCACCTCTGCCTGACCATGGCCGCGCTGACCGGGGTGGGCAGGCAGGTCCTGCTGTCGCGGCTGGTGGCCGACATCCGCTCCACGGCGGCGGAGGCGGGCATCGACCTGGTCGACGACCTGGCCGACCGGCGCGCGCTGACCGCGGCGCTGCGGCACCTGATCGGCCTGGGCGTGATCACCGAGACCGACGGCTCGGTGGCGGGCCTGGTCGGCGAGTCCGGCGCCGAGGCGCTGATCACCATCCACACCGACCTGCTGGGCCAGTTGCTCTCGGGCACCTCGGACGCGCCCAGCGCCGCCGCCCTCATCGCCTCCGGGTCCGGGGCGGGCGTCGAGCACTCGGTGCGGCGCAAGCTGGTGGAGAACCCGGTCACCCTGCACAGCGACCTGTCCGCCGAGGAGGCCGACTGGCTGCGCAGGGGGCAGCGGCGGGAGTCGGTGCTGCTGGAGCGCTGCTTCGGCCTGGTCACCGAGATCCGCGCGGAGGGGGTGGCGGTGACCGACCCGGAGGAGTACCTGACCGACGTCGTGTTCCCGTCCACCGGCACGGTCGCCCGGATCACCCTGCTGGCGCTGCCGGAACTGCTGGCCACCGAGGCCGCGCCCCGCCCGGACGGGCGGGTCCCGGTGACCACGCGGGACGTCCGCGAGACGTGCGTGCGGTTGATCGAGGACTACCCGGCGGCGTGGTCGCGGCAGGCCACCGACAACGTCGACGACCTGGTGGACGCCGTGCTCGACCTGCTGCTGCGGCTGACGCTGATCGCCGAGTCCCCCGAGGGCTGGCTGTTGAGCCCGGCCGCGCACCGGTGGTTGCCGCTGCCCGATGACACTCCCGCCACCCGGGCCACCCCGGGCCGGTCCGCTGTGCCCGAGGCCCCCGAACCCGGCTGGTCGCTGTTCGACGAGGAAGGATCTCCGTGACAACCCCCGAGGCGGGATTCGGCCGCTGGCGGCTGCACCGCGGTGGCATCGTCAACATCTGGCAGTACCGCGAGCAGACCTTCGACTTCTCCGGCGGCCGGGCGATCTTCCAGGGCACCAACGGCTCGGGCAAGTCGCGCACGCTGGAGCTGCTGCTGCCGCTGTGCCTCGACGGCGACCTGCGCCACCTCGGTTCCAAGGGCGCGGGCACGGTGTCCATCCGCCGGTTGATGCTCGACGACTACGACGGCGGCCCGAACCGGATCGGCTACGCCTGGGTCGAGCTGCACCGCACCACCCCCACCGGCGGTGACGACTACCTGACCTGCGGCATCGGGGTGAAGGCGTCGGCCACCTCGCAGCAGATCAGCGACTCGTGGCGGTTCATCACCCCGTCGCGGGTGGGCACCCACTTCGCCCTGGCCTCGGCCGACCGGGTCCCACTGGGCCCGGCCGCGCTGCGCGAGGTGCTCGGCGCCGACCGGGTGCACGACGAGGCCGCGTTCCGGGCGAAGGTCGCCGAGACCGTCTACGGCGTGCCCGCCGCCCGCTACGGCGACCTGCTGCACCTGCAGCGCACCCTGCGCAACCCCGACATCGGGCTGAAGGTGCAGGACGGGCAGCTCGAGCAGATCCTGTCCGACGCGCTGCCGCCGCTGGACGCGGGCGTGGTCGAGCAACTGGCCACCTCGTTCGAGGACTTGGAGTCGATCCGGGAGAACATCGGCAGGCTCAGCTCGGCCGACGCGGCGATGGGCGCCTTCCTCACCGGGTACGCCGGGTACGCGCTGGGCGCCCTGCACGCCTCGGGCACCAGGGCCGACGCCGCGCGGCGCACCCTGGACACCGCGCACGCCGAGATCCGGAAGCTGCGCGCGAAGCTCGACGCCGACACCCGCGCGCACGCCGGGGCCGAGGCGCGCGTGGCGGAGCTGGACGAGCGCGACACCGAGCTGGAGACGAGCATCGACTCGCTCAAGTCGCTGCCCGCCTACCAGGGCCTGCGCGACCTGCGGGACCGGGAGAAGCTGGTCGAGCGCACCCGGGAGGCCGCCGCCGCCGCGCTGGACAACGCCGCCGTGCGGCGCAACCACGCCGACCGCGCGGTGGAGACGGTGCTGACCGTGCTGCGCAGGCTCGGCGGCGACGTCGAGGACGCGGGCGAGCTGGCCCGCACCACCACCGTCAGCCTGGTGGCCGCGGGGCTCGACCCGAGCCTGTGCCCGCCGCTGCCCACCGCCCCGGACCCGGTGCCGCGGCTGGCCACCGACCGGGTGCGCGCCAAGCCGGACCCGGAGGCCGAGCCGCTGGAGATCCAGCGCCGCACCCCGCCGGAGATCGCCCCGGACGTGCTCGCCGACGCGCTGGCCGCCGCCGCGGACAGGGTGGAGGCGATCAGCTCCGAGGTCGGCGGCCGGGCCGCGCTGGCGATGAGCCTGCACGAGCGGGCGCTGCGCCTCGACCGCGACCGCCAGGACCTGGAGAGGTTGCAGGCCAAGGCCCGCGACGCGCAGATCGAGGCGACCGAGGCCGCGGGCAGGCGCAACGAGGCCAGGCAGCGCTTCGCCGGTTCCGCCGAGGTGTGGTGCGAGCGGGCGGCGGCGTGGGCCAAGGCCGGGCCGTTCGCCGACGACCACGCCCCGCGCCCGCCGCAGCCGCCGACCGCCGCGGACGTGCTGGCCGCCGCCGACGCGACCCGCGCCGCCCGCGACACCGCCCGCGCCTGGGCCGCCCCGCACCTGGCCGGGCTGCGGCAGCGGGTGGTGGCGGCCCGGCAGGTGGTCGACGACCTGGTGCGGCGCATCCAGTCGACCGAGGCGCGGTTGATCGAGCTGCGCAACGGCGTCGACGCCACGCCCCCGGCCCCGCCGTACGCCTCCGCCGAGCGCGACCCGGCCACCGGCGCCCCGTTCTACCGGCTGGTGGACTTCGCCCCCGGTCTCGACGCCGCCGCGCGGGCCGGGCTGGAGGCGGCGTTGCAGGCCAGCGGTCTGCTCACCGCCTGGGTCACCGCGGACGGCACCGTCGACCCGGGGCTGGCCGACGTGCTCGCGGCGGCCGGTGACGACGTCGCCTCGCCGCTGAGCGGCGCGCTCGTGCCCGCCGTGACCGGCTCCCCGGTGTCCGCCGCCGTGGTCGAGGCGCTGCTGGGGTCGGTGTCGTACGACGCCGACGGCCCCGGGCTCGCGGTGTGGTCGACCGGCCGCTGGCGCGCGGGCGTGCTGCGCGGCGCACTGTCCAAGCCGGACGCCGAGTTCGTCGGCGCCGGTGCCCGCGAGGCCACCCGCGAGCGCACCACCGCCGAGCTGGCCGCCGAGCTGGAGCGGGTGCACGTCGAGCGCGCCACCGCCGAGGCCGAGGCGCGCGAGCGGACCGCGGCGGTGGCGGCGTGGGACGCCCACCTCGACGCGTTCCCCGACGACCGGGAGCTGATCGGCGCCAGGGCCACCGCCGAGCAGGCGCGCGCCCAGGCCGAGGAGTCCGCCCGCAAGGCCGACCGGCGCAAGGGCGAGCACGTGGCCGCCGCGGGCCGGGTCGCGGCGTCGCAGGCCGAGCTGTCCCGGGACGCGGGCGCGGCCGGGCTCACCGCCGACACCGAGGCCCTGCGGCACGCCCAGCGCTCGGCGACCGCCGCCCGCGACGCCGCCGCGACCCTGCGCGACGCCCTGGCCAAGCGGTGCGCGGGCACGGTCCGCGACCTGGTCGAGGCGCTGCACGACCACAACGCCGCCGTCGACGACCGCGCGGCGGCCGAGCGCGTCGCCGACGAGAAGTGCGTGGTGTTCCACCGGGAGGCGGCGGCGCTGTCCGAGCTGACCTCCGCCGTGGGCGGCGAGGCCGAGGAGGTGTCGCGGCAGCTCGCCGAGCTGGAGCGGCGCCGCCGGGCCGGGCGCCAGGAGCTGCCGGAGGCGCGCAAGGCCGCCGGGGAGCTGTCGAACCGGGTGGTGAAGACGCAGACCCTGCTCGACACCCGCGACGGCGAGATCGGCGGCAGGCGGGCGGCGGCCGAGGCGGCGGGCCGCTCGTTCGCCGAGGCCCTGGCCGCGCCCGGGGTGTGGGAGGCCGCGCTCGACGAGCAGCGGCCCGGGTCCGACGTCGAGGCATTCGAACTGCTCGCCGCGGCCGTGGCCGAGAGCAAGCGCTTGCCGGGCGAGGAGAGCGCGCTGACGAAGCTGCAGGGGTTGCAGGCGTCGCTGGCCGGGACGCACAACGTGCTGCCCGAGCGGCACGCGGGCATCCTCACCGTGGTCGTCTCCGGCGAGGAGGGCCCGGCCCCGGTGGCGGTGGCCGCCCGGCGGGTGGCCGACCGGCTCGCCGAGCGGCGCGGGTTCCTCTCCGAGCAGTACCAGGGCATCTTCGCGCTGCACCTGGTGCGCGAGCTGGCCGAGCGGCTTTCCGCGCAGATCACCGTCGCCGAGGACCTGACCCGGCGGATGAACGAGGTGCTCGACTCCGCGCGCTCCAGCCAGGGGGTGCACGTGCGGCTGGACTGGCAGCCCGCGGCCTGGCTCGACGAGCCCACCCAGGAGGCGATCAAGCTGCTGCGGCTGCCGTTCGCCGAGCGCACCGAGGAGCAGGACACCCGGCTCCAGCAGGTCTTCACCGAGCGGATCGAGGCCGAGCGCGACACCGCCACCGGCGGGTTCACCGAGATCCTGGCCCGCGCGCTGGACTACCGCTCCTGGTTCGCCTTCACCGTCCGCGTCCGCGACACCGGCCCGGACGGCAAGCCCCGCTCGCGGCGGCTGCGCCAGCTCTCCTCCGGGGAGACCCGGCTGATCTCCTACGTGACGCTGTTCGCCGCGGCGGCGGCGTTCTACGGGGCGATCTCGGCCGGGGTGGTGGCCTCCGCGCGGCTGGCCCCGCTGCGGCTGGTGCTGCTGGACGAGGCGTTCGAGCGGCTCGACGACCCGACGATCGCCCGGATGCTGGGGCTGCTGGTCGACCTGGACATGGACTGGGTGATCACCTGGCCCAGCGGCTGGGGCGTGTCGGAGAGGATTCCGCGGATGCACATCTACGACGTGCTGCGCCCCAGGTCCGGGCACGGCGTGGCCTGCACGCACACCACCTGGGACGGCTCCGGGATGGACCGGGAGGACCCGTGAGCGACCTGGCGGAGACCTTCGGGCGGCCCGAGTACGCGGTGCTGTGGAAGCAGGCGCGGGCGGCGGTGCAGCGCGGGCAGGTCCGCTTCGGGTTCAAGACCCCGGACGCGGCGTCGGCGGCGGCGGTCTCGGAACTGCTCGGGGTGCCGGTCACCGCCGGGGTGGGGCAGACGTTCCCGGTGGCGGAGCTGCAGGCCCGGCTGCGCGCCGGCGCGTTCCGCTGTGGACTGGACGACGTGCTCGCCGCGGTGCACGGGCGCGAGGTCGTGGCCGGGGAGTCGGGTCCGTCGCGCGACGAGTGGGTCGACGGGCTGCTGCGCGACGCGCTGGCGGGGGCGGGGCTGGGCGACCGGCCGTGGGCCGGGGCGTGGGTGGACCAGGTGCGCCGCTACGCCAAGGTCGCGCCGGAGCGGCTGTCGGGTCCGGCCGAGCGCGCCGCGTCGGTCCTGGCCCGGATCAACCTGGACCCCGCCGCGGTGCCGTCGGTGTGGGTGACGCGCGCGGAGCTGGCCGGGGTGGAGCTGGACCGCGGGCGGAAGGTGGCCGCGCTGGTGCTGCGCGCGGCGGCGCTGGCGCACGGGGTGCCGCTGCCGAAGTCGGCCGCCGAGGAGCGGCGGCTGTGGGAGCGCTGCGGGGTCGCCGCGGACGGGCTGACCTCCACCGTGCTGTGGCGCGGGTCGGTGGTGGCGCTGCGGGACGTGGCCTCGGTGGACGTGGTCACGGCGCGGACGGTGGTGTGGGTGTGCGCGAGCCCGCGCCTGGCGGAGGCCGCGGGCGGCCGGGACGTGGTGTGCGTGTCGGGGCGGCTGGGGATCGCGGCGCGGATGCTGCTGTCGCGGCTGGTCTCGGTGGGCGCCCAGTTCCGGGTGCACGGCGACTTCGACGCCGCGGGCCTGCTGGTCACCGGGCAGGTGCTCGCCCTCACCGACGGCGCGCCGTGGCGGATGGGCGCCGAGGACTACCGGTCCGCGCTGGACTGGGCCCGGGCCGAGGGCCTGGACCTGCCGCCGCTGGGCACCGAACCGGGCCCCACCCCGTGGGACCCCCGGTTGGGTAATGCCCTCCGCGCGGGCTGGGCGGTGCCGGAGGAGATGCTGCTGCACCTGCTGTTACCCGATCTGGTGTAGATTTCCCCACTTCCGTCGGCTACCGGTCGGTCACTGCCCGACTAGCGTCCACCCCATGACTGCAGGCCGATCCCGAGCCGCCACGGCGGGCGTGGCGCTGGCGGCGGGTGCGCTGCTGGCCCTGGCACCGCTGCCGCGGGCGGGTGCGCAACCGTCCGATCCGAACCAGGTCTACCGGGTGCCCGGGGCCGCGGCGCGGTCGACCGAACTGGTGGCCAGCGGCGTCGACCTCCTGGAACGCCGCTCCGGCGACGACCTGTTCGTCCTGGGCACCGACGACGCCACCCGGGTGCGGGGCATGGGCTTCGCGGTCGACGCCGAGGAGCGGGTGGTGGCCCCGGTGTCGGCCCGCGCGGCGGCGCCGGACACCTACTACGGCGGCTACCGGACGGTGGCGGCCCAGTACTCCCACCTGGACGCCGTGGCCGCCGCGCACCCGGACCTGGCCTCGGTGCTCACCTACGGCTCGTCCTGGCTCAAGGAGCGGGGCCGCGGCGGCAACGACCTGAAGGCCATCTGCCTGACCAGGAAGTCCGAGGGCGACTGCGCCCGCGCCGCCACCCCCAAGCCCAAGTTCTTCCTGATCTCGCAGATCCACTCCCGCGAGATCAGCACCGGCGAGGTGTCCTACCGCTGGATCGATCGGCTGGTCGACGCCTACGGCACCGACCCCACCATCACCGCGCTGCTGGACACCACGGAGATGTGGGTCGTCCCGGTCGCCAACCCCGACGGCGTCGACATCGTCGCCTCCGGGGGCGCCTCCCCGATCCTGCAGCGCAAGAACGCCAACGATTCCCACCGCGACTGCGGCGTCGGCCGCACCGGGGTGGACCTCAACCGCAACGCGGGCTCCCACTTCGGCGAGAGCGGCACCTCGAACGACCCGTGCAGCGACGTCTACCTGGGCCCGTCCGCCGACTCGGAGGTCGAGAACTCCGCCCTGGAAGCCCTCATCGCCGACCTGTACCCGGACCGGCGCGAGGACGGCGACGCCACCGCGGCCCCTGACGACACCACGGGCATGTTCATCACCCTGCACGCCGACGCCGCCCAGGTCATCTTCCCGTGGGGCCACGACTCCACCGTCCACACCGGCAACGACGCCGCCCTGCGCGCCTTCGGCGAGGAACTGGGCGGCAAGCTCGGCTACCGGTCCGGCCAGGCGGGCGAAATCCTCTACGACTCCGCGGGCGGCACCGAGGACTGGGTCTACGACAAGCTCGGCGTGGCCGCCTACACCATCGAGGTGGGCGACAGCGACGACCGGGGCTGCGACGGCTTCCTCCCGCCCTACTCCTGCCAGGACGAGTACTACTGGCCCAAGCTCGAACCGGCCCTGGTCATGGCGGCCCGGAAGGCGGCGGCCCCCTACGCCCGACCCTGAGCTCAGAACACCAGGCTCAGCGGCATGATCACCGCCAGCGCCGTCACCGAGATCACCGTCTCCATCAGCGACCACGTGCGGATCGTCTGCCCCACCGACAGCCCGAAGTACTCCTTCACCAGCCAGAACCCGGCGTCGTTCACGTGGGAGAAGAACAGCGACCCGGCGCCCACCGCCAGCGCCACCAGCGCGGCCTGCGCGGGCGGCAGCCCCTCGACCAGCGGCGCGATGATCCCCGCGGCGGAGATCGTGGCCACGGTCGCCGAGCCCGTCGCCAACCGGATGGCGACGGCGACCAGCCACCCCAGCAGGATCGGGGAGAAGTCGGCGTCCTTCGCCAGGCCGGTGATCACGTCCCCCACCCCGGCGTCGACCAGGGTCTGCTTGAACCCGCCCCCGGCCCCCACGATCAGCAGGATGCCCGCGATGGGTGGCAGAGCGGCGGACACGCTGTCGCGCAGCCGGTCCCGGGTGAACCCGGCGGCCCGGCCCAGCGTCACCATCCCCAGCAGGACGGCGGCGAGCAGCGCCACCAGCGGGTCGCCCACGAAGTCCAGCGCCCGCCGGACGGGGTTGGCCGCGTCCAGCAGGATGTCCGAGAGCGCCTTGCCCATCATCAGCACCACCGGCAGCAGCACGGTGGCCAGGGTCGCGGCGAAGCCGGGACGCCGTTCGGAGGCCCCGGTCGACTCCGGCACCAGGTGCCCGGGCGCCTCGGCGGACACCCACCGCGAGGCCAGGCGCCCGAACAGCGGCCCGGCCACGACCACCGTGGGGACGGCGACCAGGAGCCCCAGCCCCAGGGTGATCCCCAGGTCGGCCTTCACCGCGTCCACCGCAGCCAGCGGCCCCGGGTGCGGCGGCACCAGACCGTGCAGCACCGACAGCCCGGCCAGCGCCGGGATGCCCAGCAGCATCAGCGGCTGCCCCGTCCGCTTGGCCACCAGGAGGACGACCGGGATCAGCATGACGAGCCCGATCTCGAAGAACATCGGCAGCCCGATCAGCACCGCCACCAGCGCCATCGCCCACGGCAGCATCGCCCCACTGGCCCGGCCGATGATGGTGTCGACGATCCGGTCGGCCCCGCCCGAGTCGGCGAGCAGCTTGCCCAGCATCGCACCCAGGGCGATGAGCACCCCGACCCCGGCGACCGTGGTCCCGACCCCGCCGCTGAAGCTCTTGATCAGCTTGTCCACCGGCATCCCGGCGATCAGGCCGAGCGCGCCGGACCCGAGGATGAGGGCGAGGAACGGGTGCAGCTTGACCTGGGTGATCAGCACGACGATCAGCGCGATGCCGATCAGCGCGGCGCCGATCAGCCGGGTGTCGGTGCCGGTCCACCCGGCGGCGAGGGTGGTCACGGCCGGGTGCCCCCGCGCAGCGCGGCGAGGGCGGCCTCGACCAGTTCCCCGGGGGTGTGGGCGACGTCGAGCCGGATGCCGCGCTCCTCGGGGGTGAGGGGTTCGAGGTCGGCGAGCTGGGAAGCCAGCAGCGACGGCGGCATGAAGTGCCCGCTGCGGTGGCCGATGCGCTCGGCGAGCAGGTCCGGGGAGCCGTCGAGGTGCAGGAACCACACGTCGGGGGCGGCGGCGCGGAGGGTGTCGCGGTAGCGGCCCTTGAGGGCGGAGCAGGTGACCACCCCGCCGCCGTCGGCGGCGCGGTCGGCGATCCACCCGGCGATGGCGGCCAGCCAGGGCTCCCGGTCAGCGTCGGTGAGCGGGACGCCGGAGGTCATCTTGTCGATGTTGGCCCGCGGGTGGAACTCGTCGGCCTCGGCCAGGGGCACGCCCAGCCTGTCCGCCAGCAGCGACGCGACCGTGGTCTTGCCCGACCCGGAGACGCCCATCACGACCACGACAGTGTGCTCAGTCACGAGCCCAGTCAAACCCAAAGGTAGTACTTGTTCAAGAGAAAGCCGCAGATTGGTCATATGAGTGCGATAGTGCACCCCGTGATCTCAGGACTACCCGCGAAACTGCTCGCCACCCTCGGCACGGCCATCATCAACGGCGACCTGGCGCCGGGCGCGGTCCTGCGCACCGAGGAACTGGAGCGGTCGCACGCCGTCTCGCGGACCGTCGTGCGGGAGACCCTGCGGGTGCTGGAGTCGATGCGGCTGGTCACCAGCAGGCGGCGGGTGGGCATCACGGTGCGACCGCGGGCGGAGTGGAACCTCTACGACCCGATGGTGATCCGCTGGCGGCTGGCCGGGGTGGAGCGCGCGGCCCAGTTGCGCTCGCTGACGGAACTGCGCGCGGCGGTGGAACCGGTGGCCGCGGGCCTGGCCGCCCGCAACGCCACCCCCGAGCAGGCCGGGCAACTGGTGTCGCTGGCGCTGTCGCTGCGCGCGTCGGTGACCGACCTGGAGGCGTTCCTGCGCCACGACATCGCCTTCCACCACCTGGTGCTGCGCATGTCCGGCAACGAGATGTTCACCCAGCTCGCCGAGGTGGTCGGCGAAGTCCTCAGTGGACGCACCCACCACCACCTGATGCCCGCGCGGCCCGAGGCCGAGGCGGTGCGGCTGCACGCGGCGGTGGCCGAGGCGGTGGCCCGCGCGGACCCCGCGGCGGCCGAGGCCGCGATGCGGGCCATCGTGACCCAGGCGGCCGAGGAGATGTCCGCCGCCCTGGGCGGCGCGTGAACCGGGTGGATCAGCCCGGGGATCAGCCCGCCGCAGCCCAGCCGGTGAGCATCCGGGACGCGATCGAGGTGGTCCCCGGCAGGAACAGGCCGTCGAGGGCGCCCCCCGCGGCGAGGGTCGCCCGCACCGTCTCCCGGGAGAACCAGCGTGCCTGCTCGATCTCCCCGTCGGCCGGGACCAGCGGCGCGGTGGGGTCCGCGGTGGCGGTGAAGCCGATCATGATGGACCGGGGGAACGGCCACGGCTGGCTGCCCAGGTAGCGGACGTCGGCCACCCGGACACCCACCTCCTCGGCGACCTCGCGCTCCACGCAGGCCTCCAGGGACTCGCCGGTCTCGACGAACCCCGCCAGGACGGAGAACCGGCCCTCCGGCCAGACGGGCTGGCGGGCCAGCAGGACGTTCTCGCCGTTGACGCCCCGGCCGTCGTGCACCAGGCAGATGACGGCGGGGTCGGTGCGCGGGTACTCCTCCCGCCCGCACCCGGTGCAGTGCGTGGCCCAGCCCGCCGCCACCGCCCGCACCGGGGAGCCGCAGTTGGCGCAGAACCGGGCCCGGGCGTGCCAGTTGGCCAGGCCCGCCGCGGTGGTGAACAGGCCCGCCGAGGCGTCGTCGAGCAGGGCGCCCACGGCCCGCAGGTCGTGCCAGTGCTCACCGGCCTCCGACACCGCCCCGGTCCACAGGCCCCAGGCGTTCGGCGGGGCGACGGCGCCCTCGCGCATGGGCTCGTCCGCCGGGACCGACCAGTAGGAGGTGTCGCCGTCCTGGCCCAGCAGCCGGGCCTCGGCCGGGCGGGTCGCGGACAGCTCCCGCGCCCGCCGCGGCAGCAGGGCGGTGGCGTCCTCGGTGACCGGGGTGCGGCCCAGGTCGTCGACCAGCACGACCAGGCCTGCCTGCCACAGGGCGTCGAGCGCGCCCTCGTCCTTGCGGATCAGCTCGTCCCTGGTGACGGCCGAGCGGGACAGGACGGGGAGCTCGGTGAGCTGGAACGGTTCGGTGGTCATCTCTCGCCTGGGTGGACGGGGTGGGGGCGGTCAGGGGAAGGTGACCCCGCCGAGCTCCCGCAGGGAACCGAGCTTCGCGGCGTCGCCGACGATGACCCCGGTGAACCGGCCGGGCGCGAAGAACTCCGCCGCCGCGGCGGCGACCTCCGCCACGGTGACCGCTTTGAGCCGACCCGGCTGGCCCAGCAGGTACTCCACGCCGAGGCCCAGCATGGCCAGCGCGGCGATCTGCGAGGCCAGGCCGCCCTGCGAGGAGGTGGCGATGAGCAGGGTGCCGATCGCGTACTCGCGGACGGTCTCCAGCTCGGCGGCGTCCGGCGGGGTCGCCACCATCCGCGCCAGCTCGGCCCGGATCTCGCGCAGCGCGCCCCCGGTGACGTCCGAGGCGGTGTCGGTGTCGATCAGCAGCGTCGCGCCGTCCGGGGTGAACTCGGAGTAGGAGCGGGCGTGGTAGGTGTAGCCCTTGTCCTCGCGGATGTTCTCCACCAGCCGGGAGGAGAACATGCCGCCGAAGGCCAGGTTCGCCAGTTGCAGCGCCGGGTAGCGCGGGTCGGTCCGCACGATCGACTGCGCGGAGAGCCGGAACTGCGACTGCACCGCACCGGGCCGGTCGACCAGCAGCAGGTCGCCCGGGGTCAGCTCGGGCAGCGGCGGCAGCACCGCGGCGGACGCCTCGGCGGTCCAGCCCGCGAAGGCGGCCCGCGCGGCGGCGACGGCGGTGTCCGGCTCGACGTCGCCGACGAGCACCAGCACCGAACCGCGCGGCAGCACCGCGGCGCGGTGCAGGGCGCGCACGTCCTCGGCGCTGACCTGCGCCACGTCCTCGGCCTCGGGCATCTCCCTGGTGAACGGGTGGTCGCCGTAGCGGTGCTTCTGCAGCGCCTTGCGGGCGATGACGCTGGGCTGCGACCCGGCGATGCTGATCCGCTCGATCAGCCGGGCCCGCTCCCCCGCCACCTCGTCGTCGCGGTGCACGGCGCCGGTCAGCGCGTCGGCCAGCACCCCCAGCAGCGTGTCGAGGCCGTCGGCCAGGGCGTTGCCGCCGACGGAGAGCACCTCCGGGTCGACCGAGGCGCCCAGCTCACCGCCGACCAGCGCCAGCTCGGTGTCGACGCCGACCCGGTCGCGGGTGGCGGTGCCGGTCAGCAGGGTCGCCGACAGCACCTCGGCGGTGGCCGCGTGCCGGGGCTCCGCGCCCGCGAACGGCACGCGCAGCCGCACCTCCACCATCGGCACCGTGGACTGGCGCACCGCCACGACCCGCAGGCCGTTGTCCAGCACGGTGTCCACGTAGGACAGGTCGGTGGCCGCGCGGTACTCGCCGAGCGGCGGGAGCGGACGCGGTCCCAGCTCGGTGCGCCCGATCTCCTCGGCGGTGCGGCTCACGGGTTTCCTCCTCGGAAGGCAACGGTGGGGCTGGTGCGGGTGGTGCTCACTCGGCGCTCCCCGCGGGGGAGATCGTCAGCACCGCGCGGGAGTCCGGGCGCAGCGTCGCGGCGGCGGCGGACACCGCGGCCGGGGTGACCGAGGAGATCTTCCCCGGCAGGGCGTGGACCAGGGCCGGGTCGCCGAAGAGCAGCTCGAACGAACCCAGCGCCAGGGTGCGGCTGACCAGCCGGTCGTGCTCCTTGTGCAGGGTCGCGGCCCAGCGGGCGACGACCTTGGCCAGCTCCTCCTCGGTCGGCGCGGTGGCGGCGAGCTTCGCCAGCTCCTCGTCCAGAGCGCCCAGCACGGTGTCGACCGGGACGTCCGGGGAGTGCATGGCGGTCACGATGAACGTGTCCGGGTCGCGGGCCTCGAACGGGCCGAACATGCCGCAACCCGCGCTGACGTCGGTGACGAGCTGTTCGCCGTGGACCATGCGCTGCTGCAGGCGCGACCCGTCGCCGTCGGCGAGCACACCGGCGAGGACCAGGAAGGTGAGGTAGCCGTCGAGGTCGGCGACCGGGTCCGGGATGCGGTAGCCGACCGCGACCGCGGGCACCGGGGCCAACCGGTCGGCGATGTCGGCGCGCACCTCGCCGTCGGGGGCGGGCTCGGCGAACGACGGCCGCCGCGGCCGCGGCCGCGCGGGCACGTCGCCGAAGTGCTTCTCCACCAGTTCGCGCGCGGTCTCCGCGGTGAAGTCACCGGCCACCGTCAGCACCGCGTTGGCCGGGGCGTAGTAGGTGTCGAAGAACGCGGCGCAGTCGGCGACCGACGCCTGCTCCAGGTCCTCGAACCCGCCGTAGCCGTTGTGCGCGTTGGGGAACGTCTTGTACAGCACCGGCGGCAGCGTGATCCAGGGGAAGCCGCCGTAGGGCCGGTTGAGCACGTTGAGGCGGATCTCCTCCTTCACCACGTCGATCTGGTTCTTGAGGTTCTCCGCGGTGATCTTCGGGGCGCGCATCCGGTCGGCCTCGAGGAACAGCGCCCGCTCCAGCGCCGCCGACGGCAGCACCTCGAAGTAGTCGGTGTAGTCCGGGTGCGTCGACCCGTTGAACGTCCCACCGGAGGACTGCACGTGCCGGAAGTGGGCGAGCTTCTCCAGGCTCTCGCTGCCCTGGAACATCAGGTGTTCGAACAGGTGCGCGAAGCCGGTGCGCCCCTCGGGCTCGGAGCGGAAGCCGACGTCGTAGTGCACGCTCACGCCCACGACCGGTGAGGTCGTGTCCGGGGCGAGGACCACGCGCAGCCCGTTGGCCAGGGTGTAGCGGTGCAGCTCGGGAACGGTCACACGGCGAGCCTACGGGAGCGCTGCCCGAGCGGGCAGCCGACGGTGTTCGCCTGTGGATGACTCGCCTGTGCCCCGGTCGGTCGCCTGCCTGCCGAGGGGTGGGTCACGCCTTGGCGAACACCTCGTCGAGCCCGGTCAGGAAGGCGCGGAACTGCTCGGTGAACCGCTGCTGGTCGGTGGCCGCGGCCGGGTCCTGCGTCGCGTACCAGTACAGGCCGGGGGCACCGTCCGCGGCGGAGTCCAGCGCGCCGAACCGGGTCAGCCACTGCTCGGCGTCGTCCAGCGCCACCGCGTAGGGCAGTCCACGCGAGAACACCACCTCCCGGTCGGCCGCTGCAACCGAGTCCGGGTCGGCGGTGTTCAGATAGGTGTGAACTCCTCGGATCTGTTGCAGCAGCACACTGCCCCGCTCGGTGCGCACCGGCATGAGCCGCCCGCCGAGCACCAACCCGACCCCGACCACCGCCAGGGCGACGCCGAGCAGCGCGGGGCCGCCGACGACCCCCAGCAGCACCGTGAGCGCCGCCCCCAGGGCGAACACGACGATGCCCGCGATGACCAGCGGGCCCAGGCCGGTCGGCTTGCGGCCGAACCAGTCGTGGGCCACCGCGTCGCCGTAGACCGCGGCGCGCACCGCCGAGACGTCCGGCGGGGTGGCGCGCAGGGCGGACAGCCGCTCGGACTCGGTGCCCTCGGGCAGCAGCGCGGTGTAGACGGTCCGCTCGTAGCCGCTCAGCGCGTCGTCGGCCGGGTTGCGGCGCACGAGCTGCCAGTCGCCGTCGACCTCGGTGATCCACAGGTAGTTGCGCACCGCCAGGTCGATCACGGTGGCGCTGAGGTCGCGCGGGTCCACCCGCTCGTCGACGACCGTGCCGACCTGCCCGGGCAGCACGCCGTCCGGCGAGGCGAACACGGCCCGCCCGGCCGCGCTGTCGAGCAACTCCACCGGCTCGACGTCGGCACCCAGCGCCGCGGCGTCGCGGGAGCGGGCCCGCCAGAGCACGGCGAACCCGGCCAGCAGCAGGAGCAGCGCCACCCCGAGCCCGGTGCCGCTGAGCGGGGTGAGCGCGAACGCCGCCGCGGTCGTGCCCGCGGCCTCGAACCGGGCGTTCGCCGGGACGGTGCCCGCGGGCAGGTCGGCGGCGAGGTCGACCCGGGCGCCCGCGTCCAGGTTCGACTGCACCACGCGCAGCACGGAGCCGCCGTCGGTCAGCGCGGACTCGCACCGGTCCTCGGTGTTGGCCGCACCGGCCAGGCAGGTGAAGTTCGAACCGCGCCGCGGGGTGAGCAGCGAGCCGCGCACCAGCACCAGCTTCGAGTCCCAGCCGCTGGCGACCTGCCAGCGGAACCGCTGGTGGTCGCCCAGGTCCTCCACCGCACCGTCCACGGTGTACTGGACCGTGGAGGCACCCTCGCCGAGCCGGAGCACGAGGTTGTCACCCTCGACCGCGGCGGTGCCGCTGCCGTCGACCCGCGGGTCGCGCACGGTGAACACCCGGTCGCCGATGCGCAGCGGGGCGGTGCGGGTCATGGTCTGGCGGGCCTGCACGATCACCTGCTCGCGGACCGTCAGGCTGCCGTCGCGCTCGACCTTGAGCTGCACGTTGACGCTGCGCGGCAACGGCGGCGCGCCGACGCCCGGGGGGCGCACCGGCTTGCCGTTGGACCCGGTCGGCGGCACCGGGGCGATCGACGGCGCGGAGCCGCCACCGGGGTTCGGACCCGCCGAGGGGACCGGGAAGTCGATCGTCGGCGCGTCCGTCGGCGGGGTGGGGAAGGACGGCTGCGCCGCCCCCAGCACCACGCCGCAGGCAGTGACGGCGATCGCTGCGGCCCATTTCGTCAACACGGCAGCGAACGATAGCCCAGCGCCCATATGCTCACCGGCGTTCCGCGGAAAAGGTGCGGGGCAGTTCGTCGGACACGGGGGAAGTTGATGAGCCAGCCACCGATCGGGCCGTGGCGCCCGCAGGGGCCCCACGGGCCGGTGCCGCCACCGATGCCCGTCGCGCCACCGCCGGTGGCCCGGCCGATGCCACCGGCACCGGGGTACCCCCGGGGTCCACAGGGGACGCGGGCGTACCCGGCGGGGCCGCCGTCCGGCGGGTTCCCCACCGGCCCGCGCCAGGGCGGCCCGCGATACGACGGACCCCGGCCCGGCGGGCCGCACCCCACGGGGCCGCACCCCACGGGGCCGCAGTCCACAGGGCCACAGCCCTCGGGGCAGCAGCCGGTGGGTCGGCAACCCAGTGGGCCGCAGCCCTCGGGTCCGCAGCCCACGGGTCCGCAGCCCACGGGTCCGCAGCCCACGGGTCCGCAGCCCACGGGTCCGTACGGCGCACCGTACGGACCGCCGCCCGGGTACGGTCCGCCCGCGTACGTCCCGCCTCCCGGCTACGCCCCGCCTCCCGGGTACGGGCCACCGCCGGGGTACGGGCCGCCGCCGATGTGGCGTCCGCCGTACCCGCCGCGCAAGTCCAACACCGGCCCGATCCTGGCGATCGGCCTGGTGGTGCTGCTCATCGCGGGGGTGGCCGTCGTCGGCGTCGCCAACGTGGCGCGCAAGCGGAACTCCCCCAGCGACATCGGCTACAGCTACCCGACCACCACGTCCTCCACCCACTCCACGTACTCCTCCCCCGGTTCCGCGACGACCACCCGAGGCTCGTCGAGCACGACGGCGGGCGATCCGACGACCACGACGACCGGCACCCGGTCCGCGGACCCGACCACCCGGACGACGACGCGCACCACCACCACGCAGACCTCGACCACGCCCGCGGGGCCGAGGCCGGTGCACGCGCTGGCCGACAACCCGCTGTTCTCCGCGTCCAACGGCGCCAGCAACGTCACCTGCAGCCTGCCCGCGTGGCGGACCGACCCGCAGAGCGCGCAGCAGTTCTTCACCGCCGCCCTGCCGTGCCTGGAGCAGGCGTGGGCCCCGGCGATGCAGCGGGCGGGGCTGCCCTACTTCACCCCGGGGCTGCAGTTCCCCTCGGGCAGCACCTGGGAGAGCCCGTGCGGCTCGGCGAGCCAGGGCACCTGGGCGGCGTTCTACTGCCCGACGAACAACACCATCTACATGCCGTTCGAGGGCTTGCAGACGAAGCAGAACGGCACCAACTCCGGGGTGTACCTGGCCGTGTTCTCGCACGAGTTCGGCCACCACATCCAGGCCCTGTCCGGTGTCCTCGACGCCTACTGGGACACCCGCTACGAAGCGGGCGACCAGACCGAGAAGGGCTTGGAGCTGTCGCGCCGCTCGGAGTTGCAAGCCCAGTGCTTCGGCGGCATGTGGTTCGCCGCGGGCCAGAACGGCGGCGGTTCCTTCAACGACAAGGTCATCCGCGAGATGCTCGCCGACGGCTACAACCGCGGCGACTGGCAGCAGGGCGTCCCCCGCGACCACGGCTCCCCCCAGCACTACGGCGCCTGGCAGGAACACGGCTTCACCAACAACCGCACCGGCCCGTGCAACACCTGGGCCGCGGCGTCCGCGGACGTGAGCTGATGCACCCCGACGAGGTCCCGACCGACGTCCACCTGGTCCGGGCCCTCCTCACCACCCAGTTCCCGCGGTGGGCCGGGTTGCCGGTGTCGCCGGTGACCTCGTCGGGGACGGACAACGCGATGTTCCGCCTGGGACCGTCCCTGGTGGCCCGCCTGCCCCGCATCCCGGCGGCGGTGGACAACGTGGCCAGGGAGCGGCGCTGGCTCCCCCACCTGGCGCCGCACCTGCCGGTCGCCGTCCCGGTCCCGGTGGCCCACGGCGAACCGGCCCACGGCTACCCGTTCCCCTGGTCCGTCCTGCGCTGGCTCGACGGCGAGAACCCCAGCCCCCCGACCACCACGCCACCCGCAGGTCCAGCCACCGGTCCCGCAGATCCACCCACCGGTCCCGCAGGTCCACCCACTGGCTCCGGAGATCCACCCCTGGGCCCCGGAAGCCCGCTTCCCGATGCCGGAAACCCATCCCCCGGCGGCAGAAACCCGCTCCCCGAAAGGAAAAAACACCTGCCCGAAGGGGGAAACCCACAGTCCAAAGGGGAAAACTCACTGCCCAACAGCGGACCCAGCGGCGAACCCGGCACAAAATCCGCCACCGAATCGCATGCCGATCCCCATGCCGAACCTCTCGGGGGTCCCCCCGATTTCCATTCTACCGGCGGGCACCGACAGTCCGAGGCCGCGCGAGGGCAGTTGTCCACAGGTGTGGATGAGGAGTTGGCGCGCGGGTTGGCCGGGTTCGTCGCGGCGCTGCGGGCGGTGGACCCGGCGGGCGGGCCGGAGTCGGGGCGCGGGCAGGCGCTGGTGACCCGGGACGAGCCCACCCGGGCGGCGCTGGCGCAACTGGACGGTGAGATCGACGTGGCCGGGGCGGCGCGGGTGTGGGCCGACTGCCTGGCGGTGGGGCCGGGGGACGCGGCCCCCGCGTGGTGCCACGGGGACCTGTCGCCGGGCAACGTGCTGGTCCGCGACGGGCGGTTGCGGGCGGTGATCGACTTCGGCGGGATCGGCGTCGGGGACCCGACGGTCGACCTCGTCGTCGCGTGGAACCTGCTGTCCCCGGCGGGGCGGGAGGTGTTCCGGGCGGAACTGGCGGTGGACGACGCCACCTGGGAGCGGGGGCGCGGCTGGGCGCTGTCGATCGCCCTCATCCAGCTCCCGTACTACCGGACGTCCAACCCCGCCCTGGCGGCGAACGCCCGGCACACCATCAGCGAGGCGCTGAGTCCCGGACGTTGAGCGCCCAGGTGACCAGCGGCCACTGGAGCGGGAGGCGGCCCCAGGCGATCGCGCGGGCGGGCAGCGGCTTCTTCTTGCGCTCGTAGTCGACGACCATCTTGACGTTGCCCGGGAAGACGGCGACGAAGAGCAGAGCGGCCAGGAGGCCACCGAGGCGGCGGGTCCTGGGGACGGCCACCGCGAGGGCGATGGTCGCCTCCGCGACGCCCGACAGGTACGTCCACAGGCGCCTGCCGCCGGGGAGTTCCTTCGGGACGAGCGAGTCGAACTGCTTCGGGACGACGAAGTGCAGCGTGCCCGCGGTGCCCAGGAGCAGCGCGAGCGCGATCGCCCGGCGGGAGTCGGTGGTGGCCACGCGCCCACCCTGCCACGACCGGGGTCGGGCGGGCGATGAGCCTCACCACACGGTCGGGGGGCGTGGCGGTTAACCTTCCGCCGTGAGTCGCACGTCACGGGGGAGGCACTGGTGATCAAGCCCAAACGGGTGTTCGACAGCCTCAACGACCGCGCCGAGCACGACCTCGTCGGGGTCATCCGGATGCCGGAGAGCAGCGTCAGCCCGGTCGCCTCGATCCTGCGGCGGGTGCTGTGGGCGCTGCTGGCCCTGTTCATCGCGGTGATGATCGTCTACCTCGACCGGGACGGGTACCGCGACGTTAACGAGGACGGGATCTCGTTCCTCGACGCGATCTACTACGCCACGGTGTCGCTGTCGACCACCGGCTACGGCGACATCACCCCGGCCAGCGACTCGGCGCGGCTGATCAACATCCTGGTGATCACCCCGCTGCGCATCCTCTTCCTCATCATCCTGGTCGGCACCACCCTGGCGGTGCTGACCGAGCGCTCACGGCAGGCTTTCAAGATCCAACGGTGGAGGTCGAAGGTGCGGGACCACGTGGTCGTCGTCGGGTACGGCACCAAGGGCCGCTCGGCGGTCAGCGCGGTGCTCTCCGACGGGGTCGAACCCAGCCGGATCGTGGTGGTGGACACCGACCAGGCGATGCTCGACGCGGCGTCGATGCTGGGGCTGGTGACCGTGCACGGGTCGGGCACCCGCTCCGACGTGCTCCGGGTCGCGGGCGTCCCCCGGGCAAAGTCGGTGGTGGTGGCCTCCAGCCGGGACGACTCGGCGGTGCTGATCACCCTGACCGCCCGCGAACTCGCCCCGAACGCCCAGATCGTCGCCGCCGTCCGGGAAACCGAGAACGTGCACCTGCTGCGCCAGTCCGGCGCCAACCAGGTCGTGGTGTCCAGCGAGACGGCGGGCAGGCTCCTGGGCATGGCCACCCACACCCCCAGCGTGGTCGGCATGGTCGAGGACCTGATCACCCCGGACGAGGGCCTGGCCATCTCCGAGCGCGAGGTCGAGGACAGCGAGGTCGGCGGCTCCCCCCGCCACCTGACCGACATCGTCCTGGGCCTGGTCCGCGCGGGCACCCTGCACCGGGTCGACTCAGCCGAGGCCGACGCCATCGAAGCGGGCGACCGCCTCCTCTACATCCGCAAGGTCACCCCGGCCGACGACTAGCCCCGACCGGCCCGCCCAGGACCCCTTGCCCCGTCTGCGACGATCCGTAGGGTGCGCGTCCCGCTGAACCTGCCGGAGCCGGTTGTGAAATCGGCGGTGGCGGCGACGGTCAGCATCGTGCTGGCCCTGGCCTTCGCCCTGGCGGGCGGACTGGGCCAGTGGTCCTCGGCGGCAACCGGGCTGAGCAGCGCCTCGGCGACGGTGGTGGCGGGGGCGTCGTGCTCCTCGGCCGGGCCGGAACGGGTCCGGTTCACCCAGGGCGGCGGTTCCCGGGAGGCGCTGCTGGACGCGTGCGGGCACGCGGAGGGGGAGGTGGTGGAGATCTCGGTGGGGGACGGGGAGGTGGTGCACCTGGTGTCGGCGAACACGGGGACGACGTTCGACGCACGGCCGGTGGGGGTGGTGTTGATGATCTTCGCGGGGATCGCCGGGGCGGGGATGGTGGAGCTGTGGCAGCGGACCGGGCTGGGTGGGCGGACTCGGCGGGGTGAGTGGACTCAGCGGGGTGGGCGGTAGAGGTGAGGCGAGGCGGGCGGTAGAGGTGGGGTGGGCGGCCGGTGGGGCGGGCAGCCAGTGGCGTGGGCAGCCAGTGGCGTGGGCAGCCAGTGGCGTGGGCAGCCAGTGGGGTGGCCGGGTGCGTTGGGTGGTGTGCCGCTGGGCGCTTTTGAGGGGTGTGGTGCTGGATCGGGTGGAGTTGTTTCTTCGGGGCCCCTACGAAGACCCTCTGCTGCGGTGCGCGTGGGTGGGCGAAGGGATGCCCACCGTCGCTGGTCAGCTTGGCAGAGGGTCTTCTCCCCCGAAGAAACAACTCCACCCGATCCAGCCGTTCACCACGTGGTTCGTGGTGGCAGCAGTGCGGGGGTCGGTCGGTTGGTCGGTTGGTTGGTTGGTCGGTTGGTCGGTTGGTCGGTTGGTCGGTTGGTTGGTTGGTTGGTTTGGTGGGTGGGTGGTCAGGGTTCGGGTGGGGGCGGCGGCTTGTTCTGGGTGGGTTTGGTCGCGGCCGGTTTGTTCGGGGTGGGGTCGGGTGGGGGGACTGATCTGAGGAGGGCGCGCAGGCCCTGGGCGTCCAGGAGGTCGGCGGGGCTGAGGGTGTGGTCGTGGCGGACGTAGTGGAAGGCGGCTCGGACCTGGGTGGGGTCGGTGTCGGTGAGGGCGGCCCAGGCCAGGCGGTAGGCGGCCAACTGGACCGTGAGGGCGGGGAGGCGGTCTTCCGGGGGAATCCGGCCGGTCTTCCAGTCCACGACGGTCCAACCGCCGTCGGGGTCGCGGAAGACGGCGTCGATGCGGCCTCGGATGTTGAGGCCGTCCAGTTCGGTGGCGAAGGGGACTTCGACCTGGTGGGGGGTGCGGTGGGCCCAGGGGCTGTCCAGGAAGGCCTGCTGGAGGGCTTCCAGGTCGGCGTCGGGGAGGGCGGTGTCGTCGGACGCGCCGGGGAGTTCGTCGAGGTCGAGGAGGGCGGTGGAGCCGAAGCGGCGTTCCAGCCAGGCGTGGAAGTCGGTGCCCCGGCGGGCGGTGGGGTTGGGTGGGAAGGGCAGGGGGCGGCGCAGGCGGCGGGCCAGGGCCTCGGGGTCGGCGGCCAGTTCGACCAGTTGGCTCACGGTGAGGTGGGCGGGGAGGGCGACCTCGATGCGGCGGGAGGAGGCGGCGGCGCGTTCGGCCAGCAGGACGTCGGTGTCGCGGACCCAGCCCTCGGGGTCGGTGGGTTCCGGGGGTGGTTCCTCGCCCGCGCGGAGGGCGGCCAGCTCGGCCCGGACCAGGGCGGCGCCGGTGGCGACGTCGGCGCGGCGGGGGCCCAGGGGGTCGATCGGCCAGGCGGTGGTCTTGGTGGCGGCGGCTAGGGGGTTCTCCGCGCCCTCCTCCGGTTCGGGTTCCCAGGTGTCGACGACGCCGGAGGACCGGCGGCGTTTCTCGACGTAGGCGTGCAGGTCGGTGAGGAAGTCCGAGGGGCCCCGGGGGGTGGAGCCGGTGCGGGCCCACCAGTGGCCGGAGACGAGGAGGGTGCGTTCGGAGCGGGTGAGGGCCACGTAGAACAGGCGGCGTTCCTCGACGAGGCCGCGGTCGGCGAACTCCGCCCGGTGCGCGTCGAGGAGTCGGGTGACCTCCTTGCGGTCGGCCGCGCCCGCCAGGTCCAGCACCGGGAGGTCCTGGGCGTCGCCGCGCAGGTGGGCGGGCAGCTCGGTGACGTCGGTGAGCCAGCTACCGCCGCGCTTGGCGCTGGGGAACACGTCGCGGACCAGGTGCGGGATGGCGACGACCTCCCACTCCAGGCCCTTGGCGGAGTGCACGGTGAGGATCTGGACGCGGTCGGCGGCCACCTCGACCTCGCCGGGTTCGAGGCCGTCCTCGGCGTCCTCGGCGGTGGCGAGGTAGTCCAGCAGCGCGGGCAGGCCCGCGGTGGGGCTGGCGCGGGCGTAGTCGGCGACCACGTCGGCGAAGGCGTCGAGGTGGGCGCGGCCAGCGCCGCCGTGGCGGGCGGTGGCCTCGATGTCGAGGAGCATGGTGCGCTCGACGTCGGCGACCAGTTCGGGCAGCGGCTGGTCGAGGCGGCGGCGCAGGGCGGTGAGTTCGTGGCCGAGGGCGCGGACGCGGGCGTGGCCCTGCCGGGAGTACGCGTCGGGAGGGCCGGGGTCGTCGATGGCGTCGACCAGGCCCGCGTGCTCCGCGCCCTCGCCGGGGACCGCGTCGGCGGCGGCCTCGCCGTCGGGGGTGACCGCGTAGGCGCCCGCGAGCAGGCCCGCGCGCCGCCACAGGGCGGCCAGGTCGGCGGCGCCCACCCGCCAGCGGGAGCCGGTGAGCAGCCGGGCGGCGGCGGTGCCCGCGAGCGGGTCGATGAGCACGCGCAGGGCGCTGACCAGGTCGCGGACCTCGGGTTCGTCGAGCAGGCCGCCGAGGCCGACGACCTCCACCGGCAGGCCCCTGGCGCGCAGGGCGGCGGCGAGGGCGGCCATGTCGGAGCGGCGGCGCACCAGGACGGCGGCGGTGGGCGGGGTGCCCCGCTCCGCGCCGACGGACTCCCAGCGGTCGGCGACGCGGTCGGCCACCCAGGCCACCTCGGCGTCCACATCGGACAGCAGGGCGAACCGGATGTCGCCGGGCGGGGCGCCGTCGCGGGCGCGCAGTTCGTCGACCTCCAGGCCCGCGGCGCGCAGCGGGGCGGACACGGCGTTGGCGAGGTCGAGGACCTCCTCGGGGTTGCGGAAGCTGGTGAGCAGGCCGTACCGGGAGGCGGGCCGCTTGCGCCCGGCGACCACCCGGGGGAAGTCGGTGGTGAACCGGGGCAGGTTGGCCGCGCTGGCGCCGCGCCAGCCGTAGATGGCCTGGGCCGGGTCGCCGACGGCGGTGACCGGCATCGGTTCGGCGTCCGGGTGCTCCCGGGAGGACCCGAACAGCGAGCGCAGCAGGACCCGTTGCGAGTGGCCGGTGTCCTGGTACTCGTCGAGCAGCACGGCGCCGTAGCGCTCCCGCTCCCCGGCGACCACCTCGTCGTGCCCGGCCGCCAGCCGCGCCGCCAGCGACATCTGGTCGCCGAAGTCGACCGCGCCCTCGCGCCGCTTGCGCGCCGAGTACTCCTCGACCAGCGGCAGCAAAGCCACCCGGAACCGTTGCGCGACAATGACTTTGCGCAGTTCCTGGGAGATTTCGGCGCGCTGGCCCTTGGCCCGCGGGGCGTTCTCGATGGCGTCGCAGAGCACGTCGGCGTGGGCGCGCAGGGCCTCCGGTTCCACCAGGTGCTCGGCGAGTTCCCCGGCCAGCGACAGCAGGTGCCGGGTGACCGTGGCGGGCACGTAGTCGGTCTCCAGGTCGGTCGCCCAGGCCGACACCACCCGGTGCGCGACCTGCCAGGAGGCGGTCTCGGTGAGCAGCCGGGCACCGGGCTCGACCGGCAGCCGCAGCCCGTGCTCGCCGACCAGCCGCCCGGCGTAGGCGTGGTAGGTGAGCACGGTGGGTTCGCCCGCGTAGACGGCGGCGCGGCGCTCCCCCGTCGGGTCGAGCCGGTCGAGCAGCCGGGAACCGGCGAGCCTGCGCAGCCGGGCGCGCACCCGCTCGGCGAGCTGGCGGGCGGCCTTGCGGGTGAAGGTGAGGCCCAGCACCCGTTCCGGGGTGACCAGGCCGTTGGCCACCAGCCACACCACGCGCCCGGCCATGGTCTCGGTCTTGCCCGCGCCCGCGCCCGCGACGACCAGCGCCGGTTCGGCGGGCGCGCTGATGACCCGCGCCTGCTCGTCGGTGGGCGCGGGCAGCCCCAACTCGTGGGCGAGTTCCCGGGGGCTGACCAGTGCGAGCCCCGGTGGGGGCGGCCCCATCAGCGGCGGGGGTCGAGGGGGACCGGATTCATGGCGGCCAATTTACCCCCGGGCACCGACGATCCCGGGGCTCGCCGTTCTCGCTCACCTGTTCGAGTGGTCACTCGGTGACCTGCCTGCCGCTGGGGTGCAGCGGGCAGGCGGTGCGGACCGGGCAGCGCGGGCAGTCGGGGTTCTCGAACGCGGCGTACTCCGGGCCGACGGTCGCGGCGGCGGCGTCGCGGACGACGCCGAGCCACTGCTCGCGCAGCTCACCGGACACCGGTTCCTGGTTGCGCTCGGTGGCGCCGGTCTTGTTGTTGGCCTTGGCCACGTACAGCAGCCGTGCGCCGCCGGGTTCGCGCCCGTGCTGCTCGAACGCCCCGTAGGCCACGGCGAGCTGGTAGACCGCCAACTGCGGGTGTTCGGCGGCCTCGGCCGCGCTCACCGGCGACTTGCCGGTCTTGATGTCGATGATCACCGGGCGCCCCTCGGCGTCGACCTCCACCCGGTCCACCCGGCCGCGGACGGTGACGCCGTCGGGCAGTTCCACGGTGATCTCCTGCTCCGCGCCCACCTGGGTCAGGTCGGCGCGGGTGGCGTGCAGCCAGGTGAGGAACGTGTCGACCATGCCGCGCACGCGGTTCTTCTCCCGGCGGGAGAACCACGGCGCCCCCGCGTCGACGCGCGCCCACGCCCGGTCCAGTTCGGACATCAGCTCCTCGCGGGAGAGCCCGGTGGCGGCGGCCTGCGCCAGCGCGTGCACCAGGGTCCCGGTGACGGCGGACAGCTCCGCCGGGTCCTGCCCGCCGTGCCGCTCGACGACCCACCGCAGCGGGCACTTGGCCAGGACCTCCACGTTCGACGGGGACACCCGGACCGGTTCGCCCGGTCCGCGCAGCGGTTCCACTGTGGACAGTTCAGCCAGCCCGTACCACCCGTCCGGGTTCGCCCCGGGGACCCCGGCCGCGGCGAGCCGGGCCAACTGCCGGGCCGCCCGCGCCCGCCGCTCCTCGTCCGCCGCGCCGTCGCAGACCACCTGGCGCAGTTCACCGACCAGGTCCGCCAGCACCAGGGCCCGTTCCGGCTCGGCCATCGGCACCGCGGCATCGGCGGCATCACCGGCAGTGTCATCGGCCTCGGCGCCCGCCAGTTCGGCCAGGAACCGCGACGGCTGCTCGTCGTCGCCGCGGACCGCGCTCACCAGCAGCTTCGACCGCGCGCGCGAGGCGGCCACCAGCAGCAGCCGCCGCTCCTCGGCCAGCAGCGGCGCGGTGGCCGACAGCCGCCCCGAGGTGTCCACACCGGACAGTCGGTCCACCAGTCGTTCCACGCCCAGCAGCGAACCGCGCAGCCGCAGGTCCGGCCAGGCACCCTCCTGCACCCCGGGCACCGCCACGACTGTCCACTCGCGACCGGCGGCGGCGTGCGCGGTGAGCACCGCCACGGCGTCGCCGCGCGGTGCCGCGGGGGCCAGGGAGTCCCCGGCGATGCGCTGGCCGATCAGGTGGTCGGCGAAGGTGGCGACGCCCGCCCCGGGCAGTCGCTCGGTGTGCCGCTCGGCGGCGTGGAACAGGCGCACGACCGCGTCGAGGTCGCGGTCGGCCTGCGCGCCGACGGGTCCGCCGCGCGCGGTCTGGGCGACCCAGCGCCCCTCCAGGCCGCAGCCCTGCCAGACGTCCCACAGGACCTGCTCGGTGGTGGCCCCCTCCCGCACGCCCTTGCGCGCGGTCGCCAGCAGCCCCCACACCCGGCGGACCGGCCCGGCTTCCGCGTCGCCGAGGGCGGCGAGCCGGTCGGCGTCGCGCAGCACCTCCACCAGCAGCTCGTCGCTGGACTTGTCGCCGCCCGCGGCCAGTTCCAGGCGGCGCAGGCCGCGGCGGAGCCTGCGTAGGGCCAGCGGGTCGGCGCCGCCGAGCGGGGAGGCGAGCAGGAACTCGGCCATCGGCGGGTCCAGCAGCCGCGGTTCGGCGGCGCAGCGCAGCAGCGCCAGGAACGGGCGCACCGCGGGCTGCCGGCCCAGCGGCAGCTCCTCGCCGGGGGCGGCGACCGGCACCCCGGCGGCGGCGAGGGCGCGGTGCAGCACCGGGAGCGACCGGGTCGCGGAGCGGACCAGGACGGCCATGTCGGCCCAGGGGACGTCCTCCAGCAGGTGCGCGCGGCGCAACTGGTCGGCGATCCAGGCGGCCTCGGCGGCGACCGAGGGGTGCAGCCGCACGGTGACCGCGCCGCCGCGGTCCTCGCCCCGGTCGACCCGGCGCGCGCCCGCGCCGGGCAGCCGGGCGGCCAGGTGCGACACGGCCTTGCGGACCGCGGGGGCCATCCGGTGCCCGCGCCCGAGCAGCACGGTGCCGCCGCCGGGCTCGGCGTCGCGCAGCAGCCGGGGGTCGGCGCCGCGGAAGGAGAAGATGGCCTGGTCGGGGTCACCGGCGACGACGAACTCCTTGGCCGAGCGGCCCAGGACCGACAGCAGCGCGTACTGCAGCGGGTCGAGGTGCTGGGCGTCGTCGACGAGCAGGTAGCGCACGCGGGAGCGCTCGGCGGCCAGCAGTTCCGCGTCGGTCTCGAAGGCCAGCACGGCGCTGTCGATCAGCTCGGCGGCGTCGAGGGCGGGCGAGGCGGCGAGCGCGGCGGCGCTGTCCGCGCGGGCCTGCAGGAGCATGACCTGCTCGTACTGGCGGGCGAACCACCCGGCGGCGACCCACTCGTCGCGCTCGTCGCGGGTGCCCAGCTCGATGAGGTCCTCCGGGCCGAGGCCGCGTTCGGCGGCGCGGGCGATCAGGTCGCGCAGCTCCTCGGCGAAGCCGGGCACCGACAGCGCGGGCCGCAGCCGCTCCGGCCAGCGCCGGGCACCGGACTCCAGGTCGCCGTCGAGCAGTTCGCGGAACACCTGGTCCTGCTCGGGGCCCGACAGCAGCCGCGGGCCGGGTTCGTCGTGCATCGCGGCCTGCGCGCGCAGCACGGCGAAGGCGTAGGAGTGCACGGTGCGCACCAGCGGTTCGCGGACCGTGCGCAGGTCGGTGTCCGGGTCGTGCAGGGTCAGCAGGTCGGTGACGCGGGTCCGCAGGTCGAGCGCGGCGCGGCGGCTGGAGGTGAGCACCATCAACTGCTGCGGGTCGACGCCGCCGCGCAGGATGCGGTGCGCGGCGACCTCCGCGAGCAGGGTCGTCTTGCCGCTGCCCGGCCCGCCGAGCACCCGGACGAAGCCGTCGGCCCCGGCCAGCACCCGCCGTGCGTCGTCGTCCCACCGCGAGGTGGGCCGGGGCGCCGCGGGCCTGCGGACCAGGCGCGGCGCGAGCGGGGACTTACCGGCGGGCATCCGCCGATTGGACCACGCCGCCCGCGCCGCCCGGGACGCGGCACGCGGTCGCGGGCCGGGGTGCGATGATCCGCCCATGTCGGTGTACGCCTTCGGCTCCCCCGCGGCACCCCCGGTGCTGCTCGTGCACGGTGTCAGCGGTCACGGCAGGCGGTTCGAGGAGTTCGCCGCCGCCGAGCTGCCCGGTTTCCGGGTGATCGCCCCGGACCTGCGCGGCCACGGCGACGGCCCGCGGGTGCCCCCGTGGACGCTGGAACAGCTCGCGGACGACCTGCTCGCCGTCCTCGACTCGGTCGGGCTGCACGCGGCCCCGGTCGTCGCCCACTCCTACGGGGCGCTGGTCGCCCTGCACCTGGCGGCGCTCGCCCCGGACCGGGTCAGCGGGCTGGTGCTGCTGGACCCGGCCACCGGTGTCGACCCGCAGCAGGCCCTGACCTGGGCGGAGGCGTCGGCGGTGGTGCGCGAGGACCGGGCGTCGGCGGTCGGCACCCAGCGCCACGACTGGCCCCGGGCCTCGGACGCGGCGATCGAGCGCGAGGTGGAGCAGAACTGGGCGCAGGGCGCGGACGGCCGGTGGCGGCCCCGCTACAGCCCTGCCGCGGTGGCCACGGCGTGGAGCGAGATGTGCCGCCCGGTCCCACTGCCCCCACCGGGCACCCCGACCCTGCTGGTGGAGGCCGCGCGGGAGGACTTCGTCGGCGCCCAGTTCCCCCGGGCCTGCTCGGCGCTGGACTCCTTCGAGCACACCCGCCTCGACGCGGGCCACATGCTGCACCTCGACGCGCCGCAGGAGCTGGGGGCGCTGCTGCGCGGCTTCCTGGCGGCGAAGGGGTTCGCGGGCTGATGGACGAGGAACTGCACGAGCGCATCCGGGAGGTCGTCCGCGCGGTGCCGCGGGGCCGGGTGTCGACCTACGGCGACATCGCCGCCAGGGCGGGGGCGTCGAGCCCGCGGGTCGTGGGGAAGGTGCTGTCCGAGGACGGGCACGACCTGCCGTGGCACCGGGTGCTGCGGTCCACCGGCCGCCCGGCCGAGCACATCGCCCGCAGGCAACTGGAGCTGCTGCGGGCGGAGGGCGTCCTCGCCGAGGGCGACCGGGTCGACCTGGGCGAGTACCGCTGGCGGGACTGATCACGGCTCGACGGCCTGCTCGCCGGGCGTCGGCGCCGGTGGGGTGGGCCCGGCGGGCGGACCCACCCCGTGGGGTCGGGTGCGCGTCAGTCGCGCTTGCCCGCGGCGGCGTCCAGGCCGAGCATCTCGAGGAGGAACAGGCAGTCCTCGGCGTCCGCGGCGTGGTCGGCGACCGTGCGGGCGGCTCGGCCGCACTGCTCGGCGTTGTGCTGGGACTCGATCTCCTTGGCGGCGGCGATGCGGCCAGTGACAGGGGCCTCGTGGGCGAGCGTCATCGGTGGTTCACCTTCTGCGAATATGCGGCAGCCGGGCAGGGGACGAGCGCCGTTTTCGCTCACAGGTATCCCCTCGGCGTGCCGACCGGAGTGCATTCACTCTTTCAGCCGAGTTTCGCGGCCACAAGAGCCCGAATGGTTGCTTTCTGTTACGGCGAAGCTAAGTCACGCTCGGCTGTCGGGCGATCACTGAGTGCGCGTCTCACCGGGGACCGACGGTCGGTACCGCACCATGGTCCCAGTACCCCGGCGAAGGAGATGACATGACCCCGTGGCACGAGCAGGACGTCCCCGCGGTCCCCGGCGCGGTGGCGGTGGTGACCGGCGCGAACACCGGCCTGGGGCTGGAGACGACCCGGGTGCTCGCGCAGCGCGGGGCGACCGTGGTCATGGCCTGCCGCGACCAGGGCAAAGCCGCCGCGGGGCGGGCGGCGCTGATCGCGGCGGGGGTGCCGGGGCAGCAGCTTGGGACGGCCTCGCTGGACCTCGCCGACCAGGGGTCGGTCGAGCGGTTCGCCGACTCCTTCGGCCACGACCGGCTCGACCTGCTGATCAACAACGCCGGGCTGATGGCGGTCGCCAGGTCGAGGACCGCCGACGGGTTCGAGACGCAGTTCGGGGTGAACCACCTGGGCCACCTGGCCCTCACCCTCAGGTTGCTGCCGCTGCTCAACGCCACCGCGGGCGCACGGGTGGTCACCCTGACCAGCATGGGGCACCGGCCCGGCAAGATCCGGTTGGACGACCCGAACTTCGAGCGGGGCCACTACGGCCGCTGGCGCGCGTACTTCCAGTCGAAGCTGGCGAACATCCTGTTCACCGCCGAACTGGGCCGCAGGCTCACCGCGGCGGGCCACGACACCCTCTCCACCGCCGCGCACCCCGGTTACGCCGCGACCGGGTTGGGCAAGGACGGGCGGCCGGTCGCCCGGCTGATCGGGGTGGTCAACACCGCGATCGGGCAGCCCGCCGCGATGGGCGCGGTGCCGACGTTGCGGGCGGCGACCGACCCGGACGCGTTCCAGGGGGCGCTGTACGGGCCGCACCGGGTGATGTTCGGGCCCGCCGTGCCGGAGGTGCCCAGCGCTGCTGCGCGGGATGCCTCGCTCGCGGCGCGGCTGTGGGGGTTGTCGTTGGAGCTGCTGGCTCCGGCGAAGGTCGTCTTCCCGGGCTGATCCCGACTTCTTCCACTGTGGACTTGCCCGTCTCGGTCCTTTGTGGATTGGCCTGGCCGGTCTCGCCTGCGTCGGGATTTCGGTTTGTGGTGCCCGGGTGGGTGGCCCCGCGCCGGGTTCGGGCGGGGGGTGGCGTCCGGTTGGAACCGGACGCCACCCCTCCTGCCGCCGGGTCATGCCGTGGTGGCTGCCCTGGCTTCGCTGTCGTGGAGCAGGTCGGCCCACTCGCCGGTCATCGTGGTGGCCAGGCGCAGGTGGGGTACGGCTTCGCGGTGCCTGCCCTGGCGGGCCAGGGTGCGGCCGAGGAGCACGTGCGCGTAGGCGTCGGCGGGGGCCAGGTCGACGAGCCTGCGGGCGGTGGTCTCGGCGGCGGTGAGGGCGGCGGAGTGGAACTGGGCCAGGGCCAGGTCGGTCAGGATCGAGGTGGCGTCCGGCTCGCGTTCGGCGGCCTCGGCGAACAGGCGGGCGGCGGTGATCTGGTCGCCGCTGTCGCGGTGGGTGCGGGCGCGGGTGAGCAGGGTCTGGGTGTCGGTCATGGTGCGCCTCCTTCGGCTTGTCGATGCGGCCGGTGCGGTGGTTCAGATCCGTTCGTCGGCCGGGGAGCGGTGGGCGGCCGGGATCTGGCCCAGGCGGCCCGCCTGGTGGTCCTCGAACGCCTCGATGATCTCCTGGCGGGTGTTCATCACGAACGGGCCGTAGCGGGCGACCGGTTCGTTGATCGGCCTGCCGCCCAGGACCAGGACCTCCCAGCCGGTGGGCGAGTCGGCGGGCTGGGTGTCGGCCGCCCGCATGGTCAGCGCCTCGCCCGCGGAGAAGACGGCGAGGTGGCCCTCCTCCAGCGGCCTGCGTTCCACGCCGACGGTGCCCCGGCCCGAGAGCACGTAGACCATCGCGTTGAAGTCCTCCGGCCACGGCAGGGCCAGGCGGGCCCCGGCGGTGACGGTGGCGTGCAGGTACGTGATCGGCGTGTGGGTCGACCCCGGGCCGCGGTGCCCGTCGAGGTCGCCCGCGATGATCCGGACCAGCGCCCCGCCGTCGTCACTGGCGAGGAGCGCGGCGTCGCGGGCTTCGATGTCCTGGTAGCGCGGTGGGGTCATCTTGAGCGCGCGGGGCAGGTTCACCCACAGTTGCACGCCGTGGAAGAGGCCGCCCTTGGCCACCAGTTCCTGCGGCGGGACCTCGTTGTGCAGGATGCCGCTACCGGCGGTCATCCACTGGGTGGAGCCGTCGGTGATGAGGCCACCGCCGCCGATGGAGTCGGTGTGCTGCATGGCGCCGTCGATCATGTAGGTGACCGTCTCGAAGCCGCGGTGCGGGTGCCAGGGTGCCCCCTTGGCCTCGCCCGGCCCGTACTCGACCGCGCCCATGTGGTCCAGCAGCAGGAACGGGTCGGACTGGGCGAGGTCGACCCCCGGGAACGGGCGCCGGACCTTGAAGCCCTCGCCCTCCACGGATTCCCGGGCCCGCACGACCCGGCGCACCCCGCGCCAGGTCGTCGCCGACTCGGGCAGGTCGGGCAGGCGGGGCAGGGTCAGCGTGTCGGCGGTGATGGCGGGCATCGCTGCCTCCTCGTGCCGGTGGCCGCCCGGGTGGCGACCCTCAGCCCCGACAACTTGGTTGCGCGTTCAATTATTCCGGCCGGGCGTGCCCGCCGCTCAGCAGGCCGGGGCGAGGCAGCGGTAGACGAGGGCCTCGGTGTAGCGGCGCACGACCAGGTCCGCGACCCTGGGGTGGTCGCCCAGCGGCGCGGCCACCACGTCCGCCCCGCACGCCGCGACGGCCCGGTGGAACAGCCCCGGCGCCAGCAGCCAGGACGCGACCGCCACCCGGCCGGGCAGCGACTCCACGACCGAGGCCACCGCGGGTTCGGCCGTGGCCGCGTAGCCGATCCGCACGACCGACCCGGTGCGGGCGCCGAGCAGGGCCGCCGCCCGGCGCACGTCGGCCAGCGCCCTCGGGTCCGACGACCCGGCGGCGGCGAGGACGATGCTGTCCCCGACCCGCCACCCGGCCTCCACCAGCCGCTCGTGCACCGCCAGCACCAGCGACGGCGCGGGGCCGAGGGCGGGCGCGATCACCGCGTCCCGCCCGGAGCGGGCGACCTGCTCGGGCACGTCGACCCGCACGTGGTAGCCGGAGGCGAGGAAGGCGGGCACGACCACGGCCGGGCCGCGCACCGAGCGCAGCACCGTGGTCACGTCGGGGGCGCGCACGTCGGCGAAGGCGACCTTGACCGGGACCTCCGGCAGCAGGTCGCGCACCTGGTCGGCCACGCACTGCACGACTTCGGCACCGCCGGGGGCCCGGGTGCCGTGGGCGACGAGGACCAGCGTCACGCGACCGGCACCGCCAGCCGGTAGCCGCGCTTGACCACGGTCTGCACCAGCGACGGCGAGCCGAGCGCGGCGCGCAGCCTGCCCACCGCGGTCTCCACCGCGTGCTCGTCGACGCCGAACTCGCGGCCGGAGTGCCTGCGCAGCACGCCGACCAGCGCGGGCCGCGACAGCACCCGGCCCGGTTCGGCGGCCAGCGCGCGCAGCAGCGCCATCGGCGCGGGCGGGATGGGCCGCAGCCCGCCGTCGACCACGGCGGCCTGCCCGCGCAGCTCGACCTCGCTGGAGCACACGGTGAACCGGGCTGCCCGCGCGGGCAGCGCCACCGCCAGCTCGCGCACCAGGGCGCCGATGCGGGCCCGCTCCGGGCACAGCACCGGGATGCCCTGGCGGACCAGCGGTCCGGCGGTGATGCCGCCGACCCCGACCACCAGGACCCGGTCGGAGAGCTGCTCGACCAGGGCGTCGAGCCTGCCCATCCGGTCGGCGGTCTCCAGCACGCTGGCCGCGGCCGGGGCGCTGGTGAAGGTCAGCGCGTCGACCTGGCCGACCAGGACGGCCTCGATCAGCCGCTCCAGCGGGCCGGGGTCGGCCGGGCCGGTCCAGCGGTAGACGGGCATCTCGATGACCTCGGCGCCCGCCCGGCGCAGCGCGTCGATGAACTCGCGCAGTGGCTCGCCGTGGATCTGCACCGCGATGCGCTTGCCCTCGACGCCCTCGGCGAGCAGGTGGTCGAGCAGTTCGGCGCTGGCCTCGGACTCCGGTGACCACTCCTCGACGAGCCCGGCGGCGCGCACCGCGCCCTTGGCCTTGGGGCCGCGGGCGAGCACCGTGGCCTGGCGCAGCCGGTCGATCAGCCGCTCCCCCAGGCCCCAGCCGTCGGCGGCCTCAATCCAGCCGCGGAAGCCGATGCCGGTGGTGGCCACCGCCACGTCCACCGGCCGCTCGTCCTCCACCAGGCTGGTGGTGGCCGCCAGCAGCTCGCTGTCGTCGGCGAGCGGGATGATCCGGATGGCGGGCCCGTGCAGCACAGTGGCGCCCTTGCGCTCCATGAGCGCGCCCAGCTCGTCGGCGCGGCGAGCGGCGGTGACCCCTACGGTGTATCCCGCGAGGGGGGCGATCTGTGGGTCGGTCACGTCGGGAACCTCCAGGAGCGCGGTCACGTTCGCCCCAGGGAGATGGTCCCACCCGAGACCCGGACCGGGTAGGTGGGGACGGCCACCGTCCCGTCCTCGACGCACGCCCCGGTGCGCAGGTCGAAGTGCTGCTTGTGCATCGGCGAGGCCACCACGGGGGTGCCGCCGAGGTCGCCGACGATGCCGCGGGCGAGCACCGCGGCGCCGCTGAACGGGTCCAGGTTGGCCAGGGCGAACACCCGGTCGTCGTGGGTGCGGAACACCGCGACCTGGGTGCCGTCGGGCAGCAGCGCGGCCACGCCCTCCTCCCGGCCGAGCGCGCCGAGCGCGCACACCTCGAACCACACCGTGCTGTCGACTGCGGTCATCGGCTGATCACCTCCGGGGTGCCCAGCAGCACCGGGACCCGCTGGCCGCGCTCCTCGCGGAAGGCGATGGTGGGGTCCGGCGCGCCGGGGGCGTTGACGAAACTGGTGAAGCGGGCGAGCTTCTCCGGGTCGGCGAGCACCCCGGCCCACTCGTCGGCGTAGCCGCGCACGTGCTCGGCCATCTGCGCCTCCAGCTCGGCGGCGATGCCGAGGCTGTCGTGCACGACGACGTCGCGCAGGTGGTCGAGGCCGCCCTCCATGGCGTCGAGCCAGGCCGACGTGCGCTGGAGCCGGTCGGCGGTGCGGATGTAGAACATCAGGAACCGGTCGATGACCCGCAGCAGCGTTTCCTTGTCCACTTCGGACACCAGCAGGTCGGCGTGCCGGGGCATGGTGCCGCCGTTGCCGCCGACGTAGAGGTTCCAGCCATTGTCGGTGGCGATGACGCCGAAGTCCTTGCCGCGCGCCTCGGCGCACTCGCGGGCGCAACCGGACACACCGGACTTGAGCTTGTGCGGGGAGCGCAGGCCGCGGTAGCGCAGCTCCAGCTCCACGGCCAGGCCCACCGAGTCCTGCACCCCGTAGCGGCACCAGGTCTCGCCGACGCACGACTTCACCGTGCGCAGCGACTTGCCGTAGGCGTGCCCGGACTCGAACCCGGCGTCCACCAGGCGCTTCCAGATCACCGGGAGCTGGTCGACGGTGGCGCCGAACAGGTCGATGCGCTGCCCGCCGGTGATCTTGGTGTAGAGCCCGAAGTCCAGTGCCACCTGCGCCAGGACCAGCAGCTTCTCCGGGGTGATCTCGCCGCCGGGGATGCGCGGCACCACCGAGTAGGTGCCGTTGCGCTGGATGTTGGCCAGGAACCTGTCGTTGGTGTCCTGCAGGCCCGCCTGCCCGTCGGTGAGGATGTGCCCGTTGCCCAGCGAGGCCAGGATGGAGGCGGCGACCGGCTTGCAGACGTCGCAGCCGCGGCCGCCGGTGCCGTGCCGCTCGATGAGGTCGCTGAAGGTGGTGATGCCGGTGACCCGGACGATCTCGTACAGCTCGGCGCGGGACTGGGTGAAGTGCTCGCAGACCGCCTTGGACTGCTCGACGCCGAAGGACGACAGGAGCTGCTTGAGCATCGGCACGCAGGACCCGCAGGAGGCGCCCGCCCTGGTGCAGGACTTGAGCTTGGGCACGTCGTCGCAGCCCTGCTCGTGCACGGCGGCGCGGATGGCGCCCTTGGTGACGGCGTTGCAGGAGCAGACCTGCGCCTCGTCGGGCAGCGCGTCCACCCCGACCCCGCCACCGCCGCCGCCCGCGGGGGCCAGCAGCGCGCCGGGGTCGCCGGGCAGCGGGCGGCCGACCAGGGGGCGCAGCAGCGCGTAGTCCGCGGCGTCGCCGACGAGGACGCCGCCGAGCAGCGTCTTCGCGTCGTCGGAGACCACCAGCTTCTTGTAGGTGCCCTTGACCGCGTCGTTGACCACGACTTCCAGCGCGCCCTCGGTGGCGGCGTGCGCGTCGCCGAAGCTGGCCACGTCGACGCCCATCAGCTTGAGCTTGGTCGACATGTCGGCACCGGGGAAGGTGGCGGTGCCGCCGAGCAGCCGGTCGGCGACGACCTCGGCCATGGAGTAGCCGGGGGCGACCAGGCCGTAGACGCGGCCGTCGAGGTTGGCGCACTCGCCGATGGCGTAGACGTGCGGGTCGGCGGTGCGGCAGGCCTCGTCGACCAGGATGCCGCCGCGCTCGCCGACCGGCAGCCCGGCGTCGCGGGCGAGCTGGTCGCGCGGGCGGATGCCCGCGGAGAACACCACCAGGTCCACGTCCAGCTCGGTGCCGTTGCCCAGGGTGGCCAGCAGCCGACCGCGGTCGGGTTCGATGGCGCCGGTGGAGGTGCCCGGGTGCACGGTGACGTCGAGGTCCTCGATGAGCCGCTTGAGGAGCGCGCCGCCGCCCTCGTCGACCTGCAGCGGCATCAGCCGCGGCGCCAGCTCCACCACGTGCGGGGACAACCCCATGTCGCGCAGCGCCTTCGCCGCCTCCAGGCCGAGCAGGCCACCGCCGATGACCAGCGCGGCGCCGCGGCCCGTGCCCGCGCGGGCCCGCTCGGCGGAGGCGCGGATGGCGTCGAGGTCGTCGATGGTGCGGTAGACGTGGCAGCCGGGCAGGTCGCGGCCGGGGACCGGCGGCACGAACGGCGCCGAGCCGGTGGCCAGGGCGAGCGCGTCGTAGGGCTGGGTGCGGCCCGCGGCGGTGGTGACCGTGCGCGCGGCGCGGTCGATCGAGGCCACCGCGTCGCCGAGGACCAGTTCCACGCCGGGGTCGTCGGTGAACTCCGCGCCGTCGAGCTGCAGCCCCAGCGGGTCCCACCCGTCCACGTAGGACGTGAGGGCGACCCGGTCGTAGGCGGGGCGGGGCTCTTCGGCGAAGACGACCACCTGCCAGCCGCCGTCGGTGTCGCGGTCGCGGACGGCCTGCACCAACCGGTGTCCGACCATCCCGTTGCCGACGACCACGAGTGTGCGCGCCATGCCGGGTGCCTCCTGGCCTGTGGGGGTTGGGGGGAACTGCTGCACCAAGGGTGTGGGCGGGCCGTGTCACGGCGGGGACCGAACGGTGTCGCCGCTGTTACATGACCCTCTCTTCGCAGGTCAGAACTCTGTGCGCGGCCCGCCCGAGTGCTCCGGGTCACCCGGGCGGGGCCGGGCGGCTCTAGACACCCGCGTGCGCGAGGCTCTTCTCACCGGACTTGCGCAGGTAGAAGACCCACGTCGTGACCGCGAACACCACGTAGGCGGCGATGAACACGTACAGCGCCGAGGTCGACCAGGTGGCGTGGGCGTCCGCCGCGGCGACCTTGGCCTCCGGGGTCTTCGCCGCCGCCACCGCGCCGCTGACCGGGACGCTGGCGAGCCGGAAGATCTGCTGGATCAGGAACCCGCCGAAGGCGCCGATGGCCCCGGCGATGCCGATGACCGCGGCCGACATCCGCTTGTAGGCCAGGGCGGTGGCGGTCGCGTCGAGCCCGGCGGCGTCGACCTGCCGCCTGCCCAGTTCGCCGAAGATGACCGGGATCATTCGGTAGGTGGACCCGTTGCCCGCCCCGGAGAGGGCGAAGATCACCATGTAGGAGGCGAAGAACAGCCCGAAGCTGCGCTCGTTCACCCCCACCATGGCCAGCGCGGTGAACGCGGCCATGGCGACGAACACGAACAGCGTGACCCGGGCGCCGCCGAGCCGGTCGGCGAGCCAGCCGCCGAACGGGCGGGTGAACGAGCCGATCAGCGCGCCGAGGAACCCCAGGCCCGCCAGGTAGGTGCCGATGAACGGGTTCTGCGCCAGGAACTCCGGGAAGGTCAGCTTGATGACCAGCGGCAGCGCGAAGGAGAAGCCGATGAACGAGCCGAAGGTGCCGATGTAGAGCACCGACATGATCCAGGTGTGGCTCTCCCGCAGGCAGCTCAGGTACGACCTGGTGTCGGCCTTGGCCATGGTCAGGCTGTCCATCTTGAACCACGCGCCGATCACCGCGACGACGATGAACGGCATCCACATGATGCCCGCGTAGGCCAGGTGCACCGGGTGGACCGGGTTCTTGGCGATGGCGTAGGGCACGCCGATGATGACCACGAGCGGCGTCAGCAGTTGCACCACCGCCACCCCGAGGTTGCCGCCCGCGGCGTTGAGGCCGAGCGCGAGGCCCTTCTTCTTCTCCGGGTAGAAGAAGGAGATGTTGGCCATCGACGAGGAGAAGTTGCCGCCGCCGAACCCGGCCAGCGCCGAGAGCACCAGCATGATGGTGAACTGGGTGTCGTGCGACTGCTCGCGCACGAAGTCGAAGTGCACCATCGCGGCCAGCGCCCCGGTCGGGATGAACAGCAGGGCGGCGCTGATGGCCGTCCACAGCCTGCCGCCGAAGCGCGGCACCGCGAACGTGTAGGGGATGCGCAGCGCGGACCCGACCAGGTTGGGCAGGGCGGTGAGCCAGAACAGCTCGCTGGCGGTGAACGCGGTGCCGCCGCCGAACCCGGCGTTCGACAGGTTCAGCACGACCACCGACCACAGCACCCAGATGGAGAACCCGAGGTGCTCGGCGAAGATGGAGAACACCAGGTTCCGCCGGGCGATCCTCTTCCCGGTCTTCTCCCAGAACTCGGCGTTCTCCGGCTCCCAGTGGTCGATCCACCGACCCGGCCGCCGGGTGGGGGCATCCGCCTGGGGCGGCGAATCGACGGTGAGACTCATGGAAACGTCCTCCTCTGCTGACCGTGGGAGGAACCCTAGGAAGTCGGGATTTCCCACGCGTGGCCCAGGATGACGCCGGTGGCACTTCTTGCGCACTCCGCCGGGCGGCGGCCAGTGAGGTCGGCGGTCCGGCCGCTCAGACCAGTTGGCCGATCCGGTGCGCCGCGCGCTCCAGGCCGCGCATGGACCGCGACGTCGACTTCGGGTGCAGCGCGTGCACGGCGAGGCGGAACAGCAGGGCGCGCAGCAGCGCCTGCGGCCACTCCTCCAGGTGCGACCACCGCTTGGCCAGCGCGTCGTCGGCGCCGCCCCAGGCCATGGCGTCGACCACCACGACCGCGGCGGCCCACTCCGGCGGCCGGTAGAAGGCGGTGAAGTCGATCAGCCCGGGCGGGGCCTCGTCGTCGAACAGGACGTTGCCGAACAGGTCGCCGTGCACCACCTGCGGGGTCAGCGAGATCTCCCGCCGGGACTCGGCGAACAGGTCGAACAGCCGCCCGCCCAGCTCCGGGGTCAGCCGGGGCGGGGTCTCCTCGCCCCAGGCGGCGCGGTCGGCGAGGGCGAACACGTCGGCGCGGGCCCCGAGGAACCGGGGCCGGGGCAGGTGCGAGGTGGCCTTGTGCAGGCGCAGCGAGGCCGACACGACCTCGTCGTAGCGGGGTTCGGCGCGGCCGGGGATGAACCGGAACGCCATCCACCCGCCGACGACGAACCGCCCGTCGCTGGAGCGCAGCGGGCGGGCGAGGCGCAGGTCGGGGACGGTGAGGTCGTTGAGGGTCTGCGCCACCCAGCTCGCCTCGGCGGGGCTGTCCGCCTGCCGCATGGCCACGTCGTCGCAGCGCCACACCGGTCCGTGGTCGACCAGCACCGGTTCGGCGTCGCGGGCACCGAAAGCGGCGCGCACGTGTGGGGGCGGCGGAGTGCTCACGGGTCGGGACGCTACCCGTCCCGGCCCCGCCGACACGTGGGCGACACGGGCCCCGATGTATTGATCTTCGCAGGTGGGGGCGGCCCGGGCGACCCGCACGGGTCGCCCGGGCCCCCTCGGCTAGTACGTGGGCAGGCTCGGGTCGACGTCGTGGGCCCAACCCAGGACACCGCCGCCGACGTGCACCGCGTCCTTGAACCCGGCCTTGTGCAGCGCCGCGAGCGCCTCCGCCGAGCGCGCGCCCGACTTGCAGTGCAGCACGATCTGCTTGTCCTGCGGCAGCTCGGAGAACGCCTCCCCGGAGAGGATGCGGTCCTTGGGGATCAGCGTGGAGCCCTCGATCCGGACGATCTCGTACTCCCCCGGCTCGCGGACGTCGATCAGCGCGAAGTCGTCGCCCCGGTCGAACTTCTCCTTCAGCTCGCGCGGGGTGATGGTGCTGCCCGCCGCCGCCTGCTGGGCGTCGTCGGACACCACGCCGCAGAACGCGTCGTAGTCGATCAGGCCCTCGATCGGCTTGGTCTCCGGGTCCTTGCGGATCTTGATGGTCCGGTAGGACATCTCCAGCGCGTCGTAGACCATCAGGCGGCCCAGCAGCGTCTCGCCGATGCCGGTCAGCAGCTTGATCGCCTCGGTCACCATGATCGACCCGATGGACGCGCACAGCACGCCCAGCACGCCGCCCTCGGCGCACGAGGGGACCATCCCGGGCGGCGGCGGCTCGGGGTAGAGGTCGCGGTAGTTGAGGCCCTGCCCGTTGGGGGCGTCCTCCCAGAACACGCTGACCTGGCCCTCGAACCGGAAGATCGAGCCCCACACGTACGGCTTGCCCAGCAGCACGGCGGCGTCGTTCACCAGGTAGCGGGTGGCGAAGTTGTCGGTGCCGTCGAGGATCAGGTCGTAGTCGCGGAAGATGTCCAGCGCGTTCGACGAGTTCAGGTGCTCCTGGTGCAGGACCACCGTGACCAGCGGGTTGATCTCGGCGATCGACTCCCGCGCGGACTCCGCCTTCGGCTTGCCCACGTCGGACTGGCCGTGGATGACCTGGCGCTGCAGGTTGGACTCGTCGACGACGTCGAAGTCCACGACGCCGAGGGTGCCCACGCCCGCGGCGGCCAGGTAGAGCAGCGCCGGGCTGCCCAGGCCGCCCGCGCCGACCACCAGGACCTTGGCGTTCTTGAGCCGCTTCTGCCCGTCCACGCCGACGTCGGGGATGATGAGGTGGCGGCTGTAGCGGGCCACCTCCTCCTTGGTCAGCTCCTGCGCCGGCTCCACGAGCGGCGGCAAACTGCCTGGCATCGGCTCCTCCTCGAACACGGGTGTGGTCCCGCCGGCACCGGGTGCCGACATCGGAACTGAACACCAGAATCCCACGGGGGATTCCACTCCTCCCAGCATCCGGGAGGGGAATCACGTCCCGGACCAGCCGGTGGGTCAGACAGTGGGTCAGCCTGCGGGTTGCGCCTGCGGGTTGGGCCAGGCGTTGGGCTTGCACACCAGCCCGTCGGTCTTCACCGCGTCGGTCAGCCCGACCGCCCGGTTGAGCTGGGCCACGTAGTTGTTCGCCACGCCGAAGCTCTGCTGCATCATCACCGGCGCCAGCGCCCCGTTCTGCGCGCAGCCGACGTGGCTGTTGCGGAACGCGTGGCCGATCTCGTGGTTGATCGCGTACTGCCGGTAGGTCAGCATGTCGCCGCCGAAGACCACCGCGCCGCGCACCCAACGGGCCAGGTTGATCATCACGCGCTTCTCGGTGCCGCGGTAGCAGGAGGACTCGTACTTGATCGAGTACCCGCACATGTCGGGGCGGTGCGCGGTGTCCGGGCTGGTCAGGCTCACCCGGAAGCTGGGGTCGGGGAAGTCCGGCTCGACCCGCTGCACGGAGATCTCCCCCAGGCTGGTCCAGCCCCGCGGGTCGGCCAGGGTCTGGTCGATGAGCTGGGCGAACGCCGCGTCACCGCTGAACGCCGTCGGGTCGATGCCGTCCTCGACCTCGACGGTGTAGGTGTAGAGCTTTGGGCCCGCGCCGACCCGCTCGCCGTGCCCGGGCACCCCGTGCCAGGTGCCCGCGCCGGACTGGCTGTACGGGCCGCCGTTGGGCAGGTCCGCGGTGGGCACGGACACGTCCACCGGGGTTCCCGCCCGCTCGGTGACCTCCGGCGGCCCGGTCACGATGGGCGCGCCGTCGGCGGCCAGCGGCTCACCGGTGGGCGTGGCGGCCACCGCGCCGCCCTTCTCCCCGGCGGTCTGCACGGCGACCAGCGCCGTCACCGCGAGCAGGACGGGCAGCGCGTAGACCCGCCAGCCGTAGGCGGCGAGCACCCCGCGCACCCCGCGGGGTGCGGTGGTCCTCCGCGGCGGGCGTTCCGGGCGCCACGAGGCGGCCAACGGTTCGCCCGGCACGCGGCGGGCACCACCGCGGAGGCGGTCGTCGTCCGGCGTGGAGCGGGACGGCGTGTCCACGGGCTCGGACCCGCTCGGCGTCGTTCGGCTCACCGGACCCAGGGTGCCACATCACCCGGAATCCGCAGCGGCACCACCCGATCAGGCGTTTTCCCGGTCGTCGCCGCCCACTACCAGGTCCCGTCGGCCGCACCCTCCCACAGCCCGAGCACCGCCCGCGCCACGGTGGCGGGCCGCTCCATCTGCGCGACGTGTCCCGTCCTGGGCAGCACCAGCAGCCTGGCCCCGGGCACCAGCCGGGCCGTGCGCGGCGCCTTGCGGACGGTCACCAGCTTGTCCTCGGTGCCCCAGACGACCAGCGTCGGGGCGGTGATCTTCGGCAGCATCCGCCACACCGACCGGGTGCCCGGGGCCAGCCACGACCGGATCAGCCCCACGGTGCTCTGCGCCAGCGCCGGGTTCGCCCAGGCCAGCTCGGCCCGCTCGGCGTACTCGTTCGCGGTCTCCTCCAGCCGCTCCTGCGACACCTGCGACGGGTCGGCGAAGCACAGGTTCAGCATCTGCGTCGCCCGCTGCCGCGGGGTGGTGCGGGCCAGCCGCCTGCGCGCGATGTTGCCCACGAGCGGCAGCATGGCCAGCGCCATCCTCGGGTCCGACATCCGCCGCGGGTCGGGCCGCAGGTCGGGCACCGCCGGGGACACCAGCGTCAGCGTCCGCACCAGGTCCGGGTGGCGCGCGGCGAGGTAGACGCAGATGGTGCCGCCCATGGAGTTGGCCAGCAGGTGCACCGGCCCCAGGTCCAGCCCGCGCAGCCAGGCGGCCAGCGCGTCCGCGTGCGCCTGGATGGTGAACGGGTAGCCCGCGGGCGGCGCCGACCGCCCGAAGCCCGGCAGGTCGACGGCGATGCCCGGGGCGTACCCGGCGAGCTGGCCCGCCAGGTCGGTCCAGTTGGTGGCCGCGCCGCCGAGCCCGTGCACGTACACGGCGGTCACCGGCCCCTCGCCCGGGGTACGCCGGACGTGCAGGGTGATCCCGGCGGAGGTGATCTCCTCCCCCGGCCAGGCCGGGTGCGCCCGGTCCACCGGGGGCAGCGCGGCGGCGGACAGCGGGACCCGGGTCAGGTGTGCCCGCTCGGTGGTGGAGACGTTCATTTCCCCAGTCTGCCCGGCATCCCACGACCTCGCCGCACTGAGATCCGACTCACCCGGGATACTCCTGCGGGGGAGATTCCCCCGGGGTCCGTGGCCCGAATTGGGTTACTGGCGAGTAAGCTCGAACCACCCGTTCGGGTTGGCGATCCTGCCCGATGGTTGCACGTGAGCGAGGGTGGAGGCGCATGTCTGAGACGGTTCAGCAGAACGGGGTCGGCCGAGGGGCCAGGCTCCCCCGCACCGCGCGGCGGGCCCAGCTCCTCGCCGCGGCTCAGGACGTCTTCGCGGCGAACGGGTACCACGCCGCGGGGATGGACGAGATCGCCGAGCGCGCGGGCGTCAGCAAGCCGGTCCTCTACCAGCACTTCCCCGGCAAGCTCGAGCTGTACATGGCGCTGCTGGACAAGCACGTCGACGAGCTGGTCCGCCGGGTCACCGAGGCCATGGAGTCCACCACGGACAACAAGGACCGGGTGCGCAACGCGGTCGGCGCCTACTTCGGCTTCGTCGACAACGAGAGCCAGGCCTTCCGCCTGGTCTTCGAGAGCGACCTGCGCGGCGAACCGCTGGTCCAGGACGCCGTCGACCGCGCCACCACCTCCAGCGTGGACGTCATCACCGCCACCATCACCGCGGACGCGGGCCTGGACGAGGCGCGCGCCCGGCTGCTGGCGGTCGGCCTGGTCGGTGTCAGCCAGGTCGCGGCGATGGCGTGGCTGTCGGACAACCGCAGCCTCCCCAAGGAGGACGCCATCGCCCTCATCAGCAACCTGGCGTGGCGGGGCATCGGCGGCGGCTTCCCGCTGCTGCCCCCGAACGACTGAGACCACCCGCCTCCCGGTCCGCGCGACGCGGACCGGGCCGGGTGGCGCCTCAGCGGGTGGGCGCAGGCGCTGAGGCCCTGGCCAGCCGCAGGATGCGCGCCGCCAGTTCGGGGGCCCGCTCGTAGGGCAGCATGTGCCCCGCCTTCGGGTAGCGCACGAACTCCGTGTCCGGCAGCGCCCGCGCGATCACGTGCGCGTGCTCCAGCGGCGTGACCCGGTCCGCCTCCCCCACCAGCACCTGCGTCCGCACCGACCGGTACACCGAGAGCGCGGGCACGCGCGAGTGGTTGCGCAGGATGTCGCGCTGCAACGCGCCCATCGTGCCCTTGTGCGCCCGCCCGAGCTGCTCGGCCACCGCCCGGACGTCCACCAGCCGGAAGGTCGACCCGAACACCAGCCACCGCAGGAAGGCCAGCCCACCCAGCTCCTGCACCCGCGACACCCGCGGGGCCACCCGGTCGGCGAGTTCGGCGAGGGCGAGCGGTTCGGCGGAAGTCGGCTCAGCGGGGATCGGTTCGGTGGGCATCGGCTCAGCGGGGACCGGCCCGGTGGTGTTCATCCCCTCCAGCACCGCCCGCGTGCCCGCCGCCGTGGACCGGCCGCGCGAGCGCCGGTTCAGCACGGCCCGCACCACCGGCCGGGGCAGGCCGAAGGTCAACTGCGCCATCTCCGCCGCCGAGGTCGAGACGAACATCGCCCCGGCCAGCGACGCCGCCACCTCCGGGTGCGCCTCGGCGAGCGCCATCAGCGTCATCCCGCCCATGGAGTGGCCCACCACGACGACCCGACCCGAGGGCGCGCGGTCGGCGATCAGCTCCGCCAGGTCCGAGGCGAGCCGCGGCAGGGTGGAGCCGTCGCGCGGGCCCGCGGCGGAGCGGCCGTGGCCGCGCTGGTCGTAGCGCAGGACGCGGACGTGCGGGGCGAGGAGGGGCTCCACCACGTCCCACACCCGCAGGTCACTGGTCCACCCGTGCGCGAGCACCACGGTCACGGGCGCCGCGGCGGGGCCGGTGTCGACCACGTGCAGTGCCACGCCGTCCGAGGTGCGGAAGATGTCAGCCACGGCACGGAAGGTTACTACGGAGTAGACGGTAGACCTACTGGCGAGTAAGAACCCCGGTCCGCCTCGCCCCCGGGGAGGCGGACCGGGGCGGCTCAGGCGGTGACCCGCCGCGGCAGCTCGGCTGTGTCGAGCAACCGGGCCAGCCGGGAGGCCACCTCGTCCACCCGCTCGTAGTTGAGCATGTGACCGGCCTCCGGGTAGACCGCCAGCTCCGCGTCGGGCAGCGCGTCGGCGATGGTGCGCCCGTCGGCCACCGAGCAGAGGCGGTCGCGGCCGCCGGACAGGACGACCGCCCGCACGCCGCGGTAGACCGCCAGCGCGGGCAGCCGCTCGTGCTCGTTGAGCGAGCTGCGGAAGCCGACCATGTTCGCCGGGTTGCACCGGCCGACCTGGGCGGCGGTGGCCGCGATGTGCTCCGGGCGGGGCTTGCGCCCGAACAGCAGCCAGCGCACCCCCGGCCGGGCGAACCCGGCCAGGCGGCGGTGCAGCAGGCTGGGCCTGCGCGCCCTGGCCAGCCCCAGGTTGACCAGCTTCTCCCCGAACAGCACCGGCGCCGCCACCCAGCGCGGCAGCCCCAGCGTCAGCCGCGAGAGCCCCCCGGAGGTGGTGGCCACGAAGGCCACCCCGGCCACCCGCTCGGTGATCAGCCGGGGGTGCCGCTCGGCCAGCGCCATCAGCGTCATCCCGCCCATGGAGTGCCCGCCGAGCACCAGCGGGCCGGTCGGCGCCACCGCGGCGACCACCTCCGCCAGGTCGTCGGCGAGCCGGTCGATGGACGCCGACCCGTGCGGTGCCGACGCGGAGTCGCCGTGCCCGCGCAGGTCGAACCGGACGATCCGGTGCCCGGACAGCCGCGCCACCGCCTCGTCCCACGACGTGTGGTCCAGCGTCCAGCCGTGCAGCAGGACCAGGGTCACCGGCGCGTGCGCGGGGCCCTCGACGACGACGTTGAGCCGCACGCCGTCACTGGTCACCAGCTCGCTCACTTGACCAGCCCCGCAACCCGCCACAGCGGCATCGTGGGACCGCCGACGAGGTCCGCCTCGTCCAGGAACTTCATGATCCGCTCACCCCAGTAGTGCAGGGTCGCCCGGAAGTGCGGGTTGTTGCGCGCCACCTTCCGCGCCTTCCTCGGGTCGAGCCCCACCGCCGCGTAGACCCTGGGGTTCACCAGGCTCAGCATCACGAAGTAGGACACGACCGCGGTCAGCGCGCGGTGGTAGTGCTTGGCCAGGAACCCCGCCTGGGACATGGCCTGCACGACCTCCTGCCTGGCGAAGGTGACGTGCCTGGCCTCCTCCAGCACGTGAATCCGGTTGACCATCCGGATCAGCGGCTGGAGGGTCTCGTCGGCCATGTGCTCGCGCTGCATCCGGTCGAGCACCTCCTCGGCGACGAGGATCGCGGCGTAGGCCGACGGGCCGCGGCTGAGCGCGGGCAGCACCTTCGCCAGTTGCTTGACCCACGGGCGCGGACCGTAGGCGGGGGCGCCGAAGCGCTTGCACGCCTTGCCGAACATGGTGGAGTGCCTGCACTCGTCGGCGATCTCGGCGAGCATGTAGTGCACGTGGTCGGTGGTCGGGTCATGCCGGTAGACCTGCTTGAGCAGCATCTGCATGAGCAGGACCTCGAAGAAGATGCCGGTGCTGGCGATGCTGGCGATCTCGTGCTTGCCCAGCTCGATGCGCTGCTCCGGGGTCATCCGGTCCCACAGCTCGGTGCCGTAGAGGGAGATCCGGTGCTCGGGGTGGTAGTGCAGCCCGTCGGTCGTGGGGGCGTCCCAGTCGATGTCGATCAGCGGGTCGTAGAACTTGTCCGCGGAGGACTTGAGCAGCCTCCCCGCGGTCTTCTCCCGATCGGCTACCTTGGCCACCTGCGTCGCCCGGCTCATCGGCGAGTCACCCCATCTTCAGGCTTGTTCCAGCGTGCGTTACTTCCGGTAACAGTTACTTCTGGTAGCATGAATCGCATGACGGATCGTGTCAAGCGCCACAGGCAGGCAGATCCACGCGAGTCCGGAGACGCCCGCCGGGACCGGTGGAAGTCGCACCGGGCGGCCCGGCGCGAGGAATTCGTCGAGGCGGCCCTGCGCGCCCTCAACGAACACGGCCCCGACCTGGGCATGGAGCACGTCGCCGCGGAGGCGGGCGTCACCAAGCCGGTCCTCTACCGCCACTTCACCGACAAGGCCGACCTGTTCCTGGCCCTCGGCCACCGCGGCACCGAGATCCTCTTCGAGCGCCTCATCCCCGCCATGAACAGCGAGGAGGCCCCGCTCCCGCGCATCCGCAAGTGCCTGGACGCCTTCTTCTCGATCATCGAGGAGTACCCGAGCCTCTACCGCCTGCTGGTCCGCAGCACCTTCGCCGACCGCAGGATGGACGCCGACATCGTCGCCGAGGACAAGCGGGTCATCGCCAACGCGCTGTCCACCCTCCTCGGCGACTACCTGCGCGCCTTCCAGATGGACTCCGGCGGCGCCGAGGTGTGGGGCCACGGCATCGTCGGCATGGTCCAGAACGTCGGCGAGTGGTGGCTGGAGCGCCGCACCATGAGCCGCGACGCGGTGGTCGAGTACCTGACCCAGACCATCTGGGCCGCCATCGACGGCACCATGCGGGCCGACGGCTACGTGCTCGACCCGCACAAGCCGCTGGACATCAACAAGGTCATCAGACTCGGCACCACCCCCGTCAGCGACGGCGCGGCCCCCCAGGAGCGTGAGGCATGAGCACCCCCCACCCCGAGGACGACGGCTACTCCGGCCCGGCCACCCTCCTCGTCGCCGACCGGGAACTGCGGGTCTCGGTCGAACTGCGCGGCCACTTCCAGCCCATCGACGGCTACTACCGCTGGTACGGCCGCATCGCCGCCGACCCGGCCCTGTCGGAGCTGATCGGGGGCCGCAAAACCGGGGCCACCCTGCGCACCCCGGGCGGCGAGTCCCCCTGCGAGCTGTCCGACCCCGACCCGTGGGACCGCTACCGGGTCATGGGGACCAGCACCCCGCCGTTCGTGGTCCAGACGACCCTGGACCGAGCCGAAATCTGACCCGGCACGGCGAAGGCCACCGCCCCGGTCGGGGTGGTGGCCTTCGGCTTCGGCGCGCGATCAGGGGGCGAAGCCGACCTTGCGGGCGTCGGCACCACCGATCTCGACGTAGGCGACCTTGGCGGCGGCCACGACGTAGCGACGACCCTTGTCGTCGGTCAGGGCGAGGGTGCCCGACGGGTTCTTGAAGGCGTCGGCGACCAGGGCCTCGACCTGGTCAGGGGTCTGGGTGCTGTTGAGCACGAGCTCCCGCACGGTGTCCGAGACACCGATCTTGACCTCCACGCAGACCTCCGGGAATCAGAATCGAACAGCTTCCCCGCGAAGGCTAGTACGCCCGACCGCCCCCGCGCGCGAAGGGGCGCCCGGTTTCACCACGCGCGAAACCGGGCGGACCCGGTGGTGGCGCCCCCGCCGCTCAGCCGAGCCCCAGCGCCGTCATCCGCTTCCCGTGCTGCTGCTGCAACCGCCGGAACAGCGCCGCGATGCCCGCCAGGTCACCCGTCCCGGCGACGATCAGCTCGGCCAGGCCGTCGCGCTCGGCGACGACGTACTGGGCCTGGGTCAGCGCCTCGCCCAGCAGCCTGCGGCCCCACAGCGCGAGGCGGTCGCGGACCGCGCGGTCGCGGTCGATGGCGGCCAGGACCTCCCGCTCGGCGAACGCCGAGTGCCCGGTGTCGGCCAGCACGTCGAGCACCAGGGCCTTGGTCGGGTCGTCGAGCCAGGACCCGATCTCGCGGTAGAAGTCGGCGGCCAGACCGTCCCCCACGTACGCCTTGACCAGGGATTCCAGCCACGAGCGGGGGGCGGTGGAGGCGTGCCAGGTGTCGATGTGGCCGATGAACGGGCGGATGGCGTCCTCGATGTCCACCCCGTGCGCGGCCAGGTACTGCTGGATCTTGGCGTAGTGCCCCATCTCGGCGGCCGCCATCTCCGACAGCGCGGCCCGCCCGGACACCGTCGGGGCCGACCGCGCGTCCTCCGACAAGCGGTCGAAAGCGGACAGCTCGCCGTAGGCCAGCACCCCCAGCAGGTCGACGACCCCGTCCGACAACGTGCTCTCGGACACCCCGGCCTCAGCGCTCTCCATGGTTGGCAGCGTATCCGGCGGTGGTCACGGGTAGACTCACGAGGACGTCCGGCCGCGCCGAGGGATTCGGCGATGGGCTCGGACTCGCGAGAGACCTCGGGAAACTCGCGGCGAACTACGCCGCGGACCGAGCCGAAGAGGGTGCGCGCATACCTCGCAGGCCCTCCCGCGCCCCGTACCGGCGGCGCGGTCGAGCGGCCCGACCAGGGCAGTGCGCGCTGGTATGAGAGAGGCTGATCATCCTGACGCAGGACACCACCACCGAGAACGACCCGGTCGCGCTGGAGCACAGCGAGGCGGGCGTTCCCGAAACCGACACATCGCACCCGCTGGCCGCGGGGGCCCCGGTCAGCGAACTGGCGCCGACCTTCGCCGAGCTGGGCGTCAAGCCCGAGATCGTGCGCGCGCTGTCCGAGGCGGGCATCGAGCGCACCTTCGCCATCCAGGAGCTGACGCTGCCGCTGGCGCTGGCAGGCGACGACCTGATCGGCCAGGCGCGCACCGGCATGGGCAAGACCCTGGGCTTCGGCGTGCCGCTGCTGCAGCGGGTCACCACCCCCGGCGACGGCACCCCGCAGGCCCTGGTCGTGGTGCCGACCCGCGAGCTGTGCCTGCAGGTCACCGCCGACATCCGGGACGCGGGCAAGCACCTGGGCATCCGGGTGCTGTCCATCTACGGCGGCCGCCCGTACGAGCCGCAGGTCGCCGCGCTGACCAAGGGCGTCGACGTGGTCATCGGCACCCCCGGCCGCCTGCTCGACCTGGCCGAGCAGAAGCACCTGGTGCTGGGCAAGGTCCGCGCGCTGGTGCTCGACGAGGCCGACGAGATGCTCGACCTGGGCTTCCTGCCCGACATCGAGCGCATCCTGCGGATGGTCCCCGACGAGCGGCAGACGATGCTGTTCTCGGCGACCATGCCGGGTCCGATCATCACCCTGGCCCGCACGTTCCTCACCCGGCCCACCCACATCCGGGCCGAGGAGAACGACGCGAGCGCGGTGCACGAGCGCACCGAGCAGTTCGTCTACCGGGCGCACTCGCTGGACAAGGTCGAGGTCGTGGCCCGGTCGCTGCAGGCCGAGGGCCGCGGCCTGACGATGATCTTCACCCGGACCAAGCGGACCGCGCAGAAGGTCGCCGACGAGCTGACCGAGCGCGGCTTCGCCGCCGGTGCCGTGCACGGCGACCTGGGGCAGGGCGCGCGCGAGCAGGCGCTGCGGGCGTTCCGCTCCGGCAAGGTCGACGTGCTGGTCTGCACCGACGTCGCCGCCCGCGGCATCGACGTGACCGACGTCACCCACGTCATCAACTACCAGTGCCCGGAGGACGAGAAGACCTACGTCCACCGCATCGGCCGCACCGGCCGCGCGGGCAAGACCGGCGTGGCGGTCACCCTGGTCGACTGGGACGAGGAGCCGCGCTGGAAGTCCATCAGCGACGCGCTGGGCCTGGACAAGCCCGCCCCGGTGGAGACCTACTCCACCTCCGAGCACCTCTTCGCCGACCTGCACATCCCGGCGGGGTCGACGGGCAGGCTGCCGATGGCGCAGCGCACCCGCGCGGGCCTCGACGCGGAGCCGGAGGAGGACTTCGGCGGTCGCAAGAAGCGCGGCGGCACCCAGGAGCGCACCCGCCGCACCCGCTCCACCGGCGCCGCCCGCCGCGAGGCGGGCGAGTCCGTGCGCCCGCCCGCGGAGGACGGCAGCGGCGAGGGCGACAGCAGGCCGCGCCGCAGGCGCCGCCGCCGCGGCGGGGTCGACTCCGCCGGGGACGCGCCCGAGCAGCAGAACCAGACCGACCAGGCCCCGGCGGGCCCGGCCGCGGACGCCCCGCAGGCGTCCGGCGAGGCGGGCGCGGACAAGCCCGCCCGCTCGCGCCGCCGTCGCCGCCGCACCGGCGGCGGCGACCAGGCCGCCGCCGAGTCGACCGCGGCCGACAGCACGGGGGCAGCAGACTAGGGGCTGTGACCCGGCTGCCCCACGACGTCGCCGTCGAGGACGTCCTCGACGGCGACGTGCCCCCCGTCCCCGCCAAGCCCACCCGCACCCGCTTCACCCGCCGCCGAGACCTGGTCGCGGCCTCCCTGCTGGTCGTGGCCCTGCTGACCGCGGCCACCCTGCTCTGGCGCGACAGCGACTTCCGCGCCACGACCTCGACCACCGCCGACACCCCGGCCACCACCCCACCGGCCCCCCGGTCGGTCCCCGCGACCCTCACCGAGGTCTGGCGCGCCGACAGCCCCGCCACCCGCACCCCCACCACGGCGGGCCCCTCGGTCATCACCGGCCAGGCGGGCGACGTCCACGGCCGCGACCCCCTCACCGGCGCGATCCGCTGGACCTACCACCGCGACCTCCCCCTCTGCACCGTCGGCACGGCGTGGACCAGGGCGGTGGCCGTCCACCGCACCGACGGCGGGGCCCTCCCCGAGAGCGACCCCCGCCACCGGGGCGGGTGCAGCGAGGTCTCCAGCCTCGACGGCGCCACCGGAACCCTCGAAGCCACCCGCAACTCCGACGCCGAACCCGACACCCACCTCCTCGCGGGCGGCGCGCACCTCACCACCACCGGAACCCACCTGCTCACGACGTGGCACTCGAACCTGGTGAAGTCCCTGGAGTACGGCCTGGTCCCGACCCCGGTGAACCCGGACCGCCAACCGCGCCCCGGCTGCACCCACCGCTCCACCCTGGCCTCCGCGAACTCCATCGCCGTGATCGAACGCTGCGCCGAAGAACCCGCCGACCGGCTCACGGTCCTCAAGGCGGTCCCCGAGGACGCGGACGAACCGGAGGTCATCACCAGCCGCCTCCTCCCCACCGACCGGGCCACCCTGGTCGCCATGACCGACCACGCCACCGCGATCGCCCTGCCCGACCCGGACCGCATCGCGGTCTACGACGAACAAGGCATCGAAGACCACTCCCACCCGCTGCCCTTGGGCGCGATCCCACAACCCCCCACCCCCCTGACCACAACCGCGATCGGCGCCTTCCACTGGTTCACCGGAACGGACACCATCGCACTGTCCACAGCAGACCTCCACCCACTGTGGACGACCCGGAACACCCTCGGCCCCGCCGCGACCCTCGCGGGCCACGCGCTGGTCCCGGTCCCCGAAGGCCTGGCGGTGATCGACCAGTCCACAGGCGAACGCGTGAACACAATCCCCGTCGACCGATCCGGGTACAAAGGACCGGTGACCATCACCAGCATCGGCCCGGTCGTCCTCGAACAACGAGGCCCGACCCTGGTGGCCCTGAGGTGAGCAGGCGGGTTCACCCGGAAGGGGGAAAGTTGTCCACACCCCTCCCAGACCCCCGAAACTGTCAGACCCCAGCGTTAGCCTTGATTCGGAACGGCGCGCGAGGCAGTGGGCTTTGTGGCAGGTGTCGGTCCCACCCCGCACCTCCCAGTTCAGCCCGCCAGCCCTGAACGCGGTCAGCACCGGGTGGCGAGCGCGGCAGGACCGGGCAGCGAGCGCGGCAGGCGCCGGGGTACGCGAGCACTGCAGAACGCAGCGAGCACCGGGGTGCGCAGCGGACGGGGTGCGCAGCGGGCAGGTCGCACAGCGGGCGGGTCGCACAGCGGGCGGGGTGAGCAGCCCACCAGCACAGCCTGCCGACCAGAGCCCGCCCCCTGCCCAGGCTCCGCCCCTCGGCAGGCCAGGCCTCGCCCGTCGACCAGACCCGAATCCCGCCCACCGGTCAGGGCCCCGGACCCACCCGCCGACCAGGTCCCGGCCCGCTGCCGCCCGCCCCAGCGCCCCACCGCCCGCAAGGTCCGGGAACACCCCACCCCACCCGCCCGCGCAGCCCGCAGCACCCGATCCACAGGCCGAGCTGGGTGGCGGCAGGCGATGTGGGCTTGAGCAGCCGATCCGGTCGGCTGGGGCGAAGCACTTGCCACCGGGGCCACCAGGGCCACCGCGCCACCCGCCTGCCCGTCGGTCCGTCGGCCCGTCGGCACCCGCTGCGACCCTCCTCGCACTGGCCGCCCCGCCCTTGCCCCCTGCGGCACACTCGAACCCATGCACTCACAGGTCACCCCCCACAGCGCCGAGGCAGTGACGCTCGAAGGCCGCTTCGGCCCGGTCGGGGCCCTGCGGCGGGCGGGTGCCGGACCGCTCGTCCTCCTCGTGCCCGGGTACACCGGTTCCAAGGAGGACTTCGCCCCGCTGCTGGACCCGATCGCCGAGGCGGGGTTCGAGGTGGTGGCGATCGACCTGCCCGGGCAGATGGATTCCGCCGGGTCGGAGGCGGAGGCGGACTACCTGCCCGAGCCGCTGGGGGTGTTCCTGGCCGAGTTGGTCGAGAAGTTCGCCGCCGAGCGGTCGGTGCTGCTGACCGGGCACTCCTACGGCGGTCTGGTGTGCCGCCGCGCGGTGCTGGCGGGGGCGCCGGTGGCCGGGTTGACGCTGATGGACAGCGGCCCCGCCGACCTGCCCGTCGGGCCGCGCAGGCACATGCTGGACATCGGTGAGCCGGTGTTGCGGGACAACGGGGTGCCCGCGGTGCACAAGATCCTCGAGGTGCTCAACGGGCAGAGCCCGCAGTGGCAGCGGATGTCGCCCGCGCAGCGCGAGTTCCTCGGCGCCCGGTTCCTGCGGAACAGGGCCGAGGCGCTGCTGGGCATGGGGTCCGGGTTGCGCACCGAGCCGGACCTCGTCGCCGAGTTGGCCCGGGAGTTGCGCGCCTCGAACACACCCGCGCTGGTGGTCTGCGGCGAGAACGACGACGCGTGGCCCGCGTCCGCGCAGCGGGACATGGCCGACCGGTTGGAGGCCGACTTCAGCGTGGTGCCGGACGCCGCGCACTCACCCGCGATCGAGAACCCCGAGACCCTGCTGGCCACCCTGATCCCGACGTGGCAGGCGTGGACCGGCTGATCTCGCCCCGGATCGACCAGGTGACCCCGGATCAGCCCAGCAGGGCGAGCAGAACCGAGGCACGCGGGCCACGCCGAACAGGGACCGGCCGCGCCTCACCACGACACGTGCAGGCTCGCCACGCGGACAGCGCCTGGTGAGTGCCGGACGAACCGGCTCCACAGACAGCGATGAGCACCGGTCGGGCCGACTTCCCGGAGCCCTTCGCGGCCGCGCCTCACAGCGACATGTGCAGGCTCGCCGCGCGGACAGCGTCGGTGAGTGCTGGACGAACCGGCCTACCAGACAGCGGCGAGCACCAGGCGGGCCGATTTCCCGGAGGCCTTCGCCGCTGGGGCCACGGCACAACAGCGCCGGTTCGCCGGCGGCGGGTGCCAGGCCGTCCGGTGGCGGGTGTCGAGCCGACCCGCGGCGGGCACCCCGTCAGTCGAGCAGGTGGCGGACCAGGGCGACGACCGGTTCGTGCAGGTCGGCGAGCCTGCCCGGGGCGTCCGCGGCGACCGCGGCGGTCACCAGCGCGCTGAGGCCGCCCGCCAGGAAGCGGGCCGCGAACGCCGGGTCCGGGAGGGCGCGCCAGGCCGGGTCGGCGGCGAAGCCCGCGTCGACCACCACCGCGAAGCGCTCCTGGGCGGCGAACCGGCGCTGTTGCGCCGCGGACCCGGCCGCGAAGGCCTCCAGGAAGAACGTGCGCGTCACCGGCCACTGCTCGGCCAGTGCCGCGAGGTAGGCCGAGAGCCCGCGGGCGAACCGCTCGACCGGTGGGGCGTCCTCGGCGGAGGGGACCGCGGCGGCGATCATCGCCAGGACGACGTCCGCGCACCGGTCGAGGGTGGCGAGGAAGCAGTCCTCCTTGTCGCTGAACTGCTGGTAGAAGGTTTCGCGGGAGACGTGGACGCGGCGGAGGACGTCGGCGATGGTGGCCTTGTTGTAGCCCTTCTCGGCGACGACGTCGGCCATGCCCGCGATCAGCTTGTCGCGTTGGGCGGTGCGGACGTCGTCGCGGCTCAGCCGGTGGCGGCCTCTGGGGAGGGCCGGGTACTCGCGCGGGCTCACCCGGAGAGCCTAGCCGCGCTTTGTGTACATACATGTTCACAAAGGCTATGGTCGACGGGAACCACGCCCGGACCAGGGCGTGGAGCATCGCACAGTGAAGGGGGAAGTGACCCGTGAAGCTCATCGCGGCCGGTGTGGCCGCCTGCGCCATCGCCCTCGGCGTCGTCCTGCCCGCGTCGTCGGCCGCGGCCGACGCCTGCCCGACCCGGATGCTCTTCGAGGTCGGCGGCATGGGCGACCCGCAGGGCAACGTCTTCAACGCGGGCAACGCCGAGCTGCCCCCCGGTGTCGAGGCGACCAAGGTCGTCTACCCGGCCGAGATCTTCCCCCTCGCCCCGAAGACCCTCGACGACTCCAACGCCGAGGGCCGCGCCACCATGGATCGGCTGGTGCGCGAGTTCCACGCCTCCTGCCCCGGTTCGCGCATCACGATCACCGGCTTCTCCCAGGGCGCCCTCGTCGCGGGCGACACCCTCGGCAACCTGTCGAAGGACAACCGGATTCCGCACGACCTCATCAACGGCGTCCTCTACTCCGACGCGCGGCGGGTCGGGGTGAACGGCGGTCCCGGCGGGATCATGACCAACCTCCCCACCTTCCTCCCCGGCATCACCATGGGCGGCCCGCGCACCTTCGGCGACATCCCCGTCGTCAGCCTGTGCAACCAGAACGACGGCATCTGCCACTCCGAGAACCTCCTCACCAACCTGCTGGGCTTCGCGAACGGCATCCAGGGTTACTTCAGCGGTGCCCACAGCGCCTACGACTTCCGCCCCATCACGCACAACGGCAGCGCGAACACCGTCTTCCCGCAGCCCCCGCTGATCCCCTACGGCCCGCCGCTGCCGCTGCCCATCCCGACTCTCTGGGAGCTCTTCAACGGCAAGCCCGCGGCGGCCGGAACGATGAACACCTACCGGAGCGTGGTCAGCGCTGTCCTGCCGCAGGCCACCAAGGACCGGTTGGACGAATTCCCCGGTTTGGCGGGCTGACCTGACGTGGTGGGGCGGGAAGTTCCGCCCCACCACGCTTCACGACAGGGCTTCGTCCACGGCCTCGGGGGTGCGGGCGACGAAGGCGCGGCCGTCGTCGGTGATGACGATCGGGCGCTCGATCAGGATCGGGTTGTCGGCGAGGATGCGCAGCCAGGTCGCGCGGTCGCGCGGCTCGGTGGCGAGACCGAGCTCCTTGGCCCTGGCTTCCTTCATCCGGGTGATGTCCCACGGTTCCCGGCCCAGCTTGCCGAGCAAGTCGTCGAGTTCGGCCACCGTCGGCGGGTCGTCGAGGTACCGGCGCTCGGTGTGCTCGGGGCGGTTGTCGGCGAGCGCCGACCTGGCCGCGCGGGACTTCGAGCAGCTCGGGTTGTGCCAGATTTCCACAGCCCGATTGTGCCCGACGGGCACAGTGTCGGGGCCACTGCGTACCGTGGTCACCGTGCAAGATCAGCTCGGGTTCGACATGCCGCTGCCACGCAAACTGATCAAGGTGACCCCGTCGCGGTTGGGCACCTGGCAGGACTGCAGGCGCCGGTTCCGGATGGCCTACGTCGACCGGCCGACGCCGCCGCGGGGTGGGCCGTGGGCGCACAGCACGATGGGCGCGGTGGTGCACAACGCCCTCAAGGCGCTGTTCGACCTGCCGGTGGAGCGCCGCACACCGGACGCGGCGGCGGCGCTGGTGGGCACGCACTGGAAGGACGACGGGTTCGCCGACCAGGCCCAGTCGGGGGTGTTCCGCGAGCGGGCGGCGGGCTGGGTGCGCGACTACGTAGCCGACAGCGACGTCACCGCCGACCCGGTCGGGCTGGAGCGGTGGGTGTCGGCCCCGGTGGGCACCATCGTCGCCGAGGGCCGGGTCGACCGCATCGACCAGCGCGGCGACGAGGTCGTGATCATCGACTACAAGACCGGCCGCCACGCCCTGACGACCGACGACGCCCGGGGCTCGCAAGCCCTCGCGCTCTACGTCCTGGCCGCGCGCCGCACCCTCCGCAGGCCGTGCACCAAGGTCGAGCTGCACCACCTGCCCACGGGCACGGTCGCCGCCTGGGAGCACACGGACGCGTCCCTGGGCCGCCACCTCACCCGGGCCGAGGAGAGCGCCGACGAGTTCCAGCTCGCCATCGACACCCACAAGGCGGGCGGCGACCCCGACGCCCTGTTCCCCACCACCCCCGGCCGCCAGTGCGGCTGGTGCGACTTCCGCCGCAGCTGCCCCGACGGCCAAGCGGCTGGACCGGCGCTGGACCCATGGGCGATGCTTGCCCCGTGACCGGCCCGACTGATCGCCTGCCCCGCGAGGACGTGACCACGGTGGAGATCCCGCGCGTCCCCGACGACCCCACCCCCGAACCGGCCGAGGAGACCCCCACCCCGCGCTCCGGCTTCTGGCGCGAACTCTCCGGCGCCCTCGCCGCGGGCCTGCTCGTCCTCGCCATCGTCGTCCTGACCATCCAGGTCGTCGACCAGGCCCAGGGCATGCCCGGCCCCGGCGTCCTCGTGGTCATCGCCCACTTCCTGTGCGCCGCCGCCGCCCTCGCCCTGCAACGCCAGGCCGACCGCAGGCGCGGACCGCAGGCGGGCCTGATGATCCTGCTGATCGGCGTCGTCACCGGGATCGCGGTGTGGTTCTTCTGGTGGGCGTGAGTTGTCCACAGGCACCGACCGGAAACCCGGAAATGTCGGTGCTCGCGGGTAGCCTTGATTCGGAACGGCGCGCGAGGCAGTGGGCGGTCTGGCAGGTCGGCCACGCGCACGGGCCGCGCTCGAGTTGACGCAGGTCCCGCTCAGCCGCAGCCAAGCCGCGACGGACCTGTCCGGTCGCAGGGGGTGCCGAGCCGCAATGGGCCTGTCTGAACGCGCGGGGTGCCGAGCCGCGATGGACCTGTCTGGTCCCGCGGAGATCGGGTAGCGCGATACCGCCAGGGACTCGGTGCCGCGATGCCGCCAGGGCTGTCGTCGCTGGTCGGCACGGCCGGAGTGGTGGTCGCCTTTGGTGTTGATGCGGTCGGTGCCGCTGGAGTGTGCCCAGCGGGTGATGTGCGTCGGTTGGGCCTGCCGGATCGTGGAGTGACCAGTCGGTTCGGCTCGGAGGCCTGCCGTTCGGCTCGGGGGTGGGCGGTTCGGCTCGGGGATGGGCGGCCGGGTCCGGTGTGGGCTAGGACGAGCCGGAGATGAAGCCGCGGACGGAGTCCGCGACGAGCTGGACGGCGATGGCGGCGAGCAGCAGGCCCGCGATCTTGGCCAGGAGCAGGATGCCGCTGTCCTTCACCACGCGGATGACCACGCCGGAGTAGCGCAGGCACAGCCACAGGATCAGGTGGACGGTCAGGATCGCGGCGGCCAGCGCCAGGTAGGAGCCCAGGTGCCCGTCGGCCTGGCGGACGAAGACGATGGTGGCGGCGATGGCTCCGGGGCCCGCCAGCAGCGGCGTCCCCAGCGGCACCAGGGCGACGTTGACGTCCTCGACGGCCTCGGGTTCCGTCGCGCCGCGGCCGGTGAGGAGGTCCAGGGCGATGAGGAGGAGCAGGAGGCCGCCCGCGCCCTGCAGGGCGGGGATGCCGATGCCCAGGTAGGACAGGATGGCCTCGCCGCCGATGGCGAAGAGGCTGATCACCCCCAGTGAGACCAGCACGGCCTGGCGTGCGGCCCGGGCGCGGGCCTGCTTGGACTTGCGGCCGGTGAGGCTGAGGAAGACCGGCACGGTGCCGGGTGGGTCCATGATCACCACCAGGGTGATCGTCGCCTCGGCGAAGAGGGCGGGCAAGGACATGTCGGACCTCCTCGGGTGGGTGGTGGCCGCGGGGTGGCGGGCGGTCGCCGCCACGTGCGGCGGGGGTGTGCGGGGCCGCGTGGCGGGGGTTGCGGGAATCAGGTCGGCGGGGTGGGCGAGGGCAGTGTGGCTGGCGGTGGCCGCACCGGCAGCGCGAGGTGGGGGGTGTTCACGCTGCTGGGGTGGGTGCGGACCACGTCCGTGGGAGCGGGGTGGACGGCAGCGGGGAGCTGGACAGGGCCGAAATCGGAATGCCGCTGACGGAAAACACGGCGGGCATCAATGGCCCCGGATCGAAGTCATCGGGGAGCGCACCGGTGGCGGGCTGGCGGTGGCGGGCTGGCGGTGGCGCAGCACGCTGCGAACACCAGCGTGCGTGAACCGACGCGAAGCACCGCAGGCACCGCAGGCACCGCAGGCACCGCAGGCACCGCAGGCACCGCAGGCACCGCAGGCACCGCAGGCACCGCAGGCACCGCAGGCACCGAGGATCGTGGCCCAGGAGGGGTGTCTGTGGTGCACGGGGGTGGCGGTGGAGGGAGTGCGGTGGGCATCAGCGGCCGTGGACCAGGGTGGCGCCGGTGGCTCGGGCGGCGATTTCGGTGAGCATCTCGGGGGCGGTGGTCTCGGCGCCGATGGGGGTGGTCTTGTTGGTGCCGTGGTAGTCGCTGGAGCCGGTGGTGAGGAGGTTGTGGCGGGTGGCGAGGGTGCGCAGGGCGGCGCGGGCTCTCCGGTCGTGGTCGGGGTGGTCGACCTCGAGGCCGTCCATGCCCGCTTCGGCCAGTTCGGCGATGACCGTGCCGTTGACGGTGGGGCCGCGGCGGTGGGCGAAGCCGTGGGCCAGGACGGTGACGCCGCCCGCCGCTTTGATCATCTCGATGGCTTCGAGCACCGGGGTCCTGCGACTGGGCACGTAGTACCCGTTGCGGCCGTGCAGCAGGGACGCGAAGGCCTCGGTGACCGAGGAGACGACGCCCGCGCGGACCAGGGCCTGGGCCAGGTGCGGGCGGCCCGCCGGAACGTCGTCGGGGAGGTCGGCCAGGAGGGTGTCCCCGTCGACCGGGTAGCCGTCGGCGGCCATGCGGTCGGCGATGGTGTGCAGGCGGGAGCGGCGTTCGGCCCTGGTGCGGGCGTACTCGGCGACCACGGTTTCAGCTTCGGGGTCGAACAGGTAGGCGAGCAGGTGCACCGTGCAGCGACCGCCGCGGCCGTCCGGGGATACGCAGGTCAGTTCGGCGCCGCGGACGAGGGTGAGGCCGGGTGGGAGGGCGGCTTCGGCGTCGGCCCAACCCGCGGTGGTGTCGTGGTCGGTGATGGCGACCGCGTCCAAGCCCGCCCGCGCGGCGGCGACGACGAGTTCGGCGGGGCTGTCCGTGCCGTCGGACGCGGTGGAGTGGCAGTGGAGGTCGATCCGCACGGGGCCAGTCTCGCCGATGGGGCGTCCTGTGGAGAAACCGGTGACCGAGCACATGCGCCGGGGACCGTGTTCGCGCTCACGGCGACGACGCGGCTGCGGTCGGAACACGCACCACGGGCCGATGCCGACGACCACCGCCGGGGTGGGTCGGGCGCGGGAACACGCCCGCAGAATGTCGGTAACGAGCCGGACGTGGGCAGTGCGCCCGCAGAGCCACACCCGCGACCACCGCTGAGGGGCAGGGCAGACACGGGGAGCACACCCGCCACCCCGCAACCGCCACCAGGAGCAGGGCCAACGCGGAAGCCTGCGAGCCCCACCGCCGAAAACAAGCCGAGTGCTGGGATCACGCCGCAGCCACCGCCGAGGGCAGGCATGGCGTTGGGAGCAGGCCCGCGAGGCCCCGTCTGCGACCAGCCCTGAGAGGCAGAACAGACGCGGGGAGCACGCCTGCCATCCCGCCACCGCCAAGGGCAAACCGGACACCGGCAGCACGCTCGCAAAACCCTGACCACGACCACCGGAAACAGGATGGAAGCCACCGCTGGCAGCCACCACCTGGGGCAAGGCACGTCCGGGCCCCGCGTACCGATGGCCCGGGAGGATTTCGGGGAGCGAGCAGCAGCAAGGCGGCGCGCTGGTGCGCGCTTCGACAGGCTGGATGTGTCCGCGCCTGGGAGGCCGGAGCGATCAGACCGGCACGGTTCCCGATGCGGGAACCGTGGGCGCCGTCCCGAATGATCCAGGGTCTTGGCCGTGAGCGCCGGGAACCGGCCGGAAGCGGGTCGAGGACGCTCGCGGAACCACCGCGACCCCGGTCGCGGGCGACCGGGGGTCGGGTGGGGTCAGGCGACCGGGTTCTTCTTTCGGCCGACCCGGGCCAGGCGCTGGGCCTTGATCATGGAGAAGCGCTCGGCCTGGGCCTTCTTGTCGCCGAACACCAGTTCGGAGATGGCGTCGTTGACCTGTTCCGGGCGGGGGAGGTAGTCGATCTGGTTGAGGGCCTGGATCTGGCCAGCGGACTCGACCACGATCGTGCCGTAGCCGAGGACGCGGCCGGGGACGGTGCGCTTGAAGGTGAGGTCGGTGACCTTGCCGATGGGCATCATCAGCACCCGGGTGGTGAAGACGCCCGTGGTCATCATGAAGCGCTTGTCCGTCACCACGATGCGCTCCACCCACCAGGAGATGACCTGGTAGGTGAAGCGCAGCAGCACCGCCAGTGCGACGTACCAGAGGATGTTCTGCACCAGCCACATGGACGGGGGCAGGATGTAAGAGATCATCACGCACACCGCGAGCAGCGCGACGGCCTCGAACACCTCCCAGGCCAGGCTGGCCCAGTGCCTGCGCACCCGGATGACCCGGCGTTCGGAGTCGAGCAGGTACTCGTCTGGGTCCCTGGGTGCGAACATACGTCGACTTTACCGCTCTAGCCCTGGAAAACGGTGCGGACGAAGGTGATCACTGCTTCGGCACCCTCGCGCAGTGTCTGGATGATGGAGTTGACGATCCCCGCCGACTGGACCGGCTGCGTGACGAGGAAGAAGATGAGCAACGCTGCCCCAGTCAAGATCAGAACCTTCTTGACGTTCACTGCGATCTACCCCGTTCCGTGTACGCACGCCGGATGGCGCCCCTGTTGAAAACCGTTGTACCGCATACGGCGGCGGATCGGGAGCCTAGTCAGGCGCTTGGGGCAACGCGCAGCGTCACAGCCGGGGTGCAGCTACGCTCCGTGGCGGTGACGGCATTTCACGTTCCACGGATCAGGTGTGTGGGCGCACTGATCGGAGATGACCGGGGCAGGCTGCTGCTGGTGCGCCGGGGTCGCGAGCCCGGGCGCGGCCTGTGGTCGGTACCAGGTGGGAAGGTGGAGCCGGGGGAATCGGACGCGGAGGCGGTGGTTCGCGAGACCCGGGAGGAGACGGGGCTCGAGGTGGTGCCGGGGCGGCTCGTGGGGTCGGTGCTGCGAGAAGCCCCGAACGGCGTCTTCCACATCCACGACTACGCCTGCGTGGTGACTGGCGGTGATCTTCGGGCCGGTGACGACGCCGACGACGTCCAGTGGGTGAACCTTGCGATCTTCACCACATTGGATCGGGACAACCTGCTTGTGGAGCAGTTGGCGGACACGCTGCGTGGCTGGAACGTGTTGCCGCGTTGATCGGAAGCCGCCGGTCAGGCGAGCCAGGTCATCCGTTCGCCGTGCATGGCGGTCCGGGCGAGGGCGACGGCATTCGGGCGACCGGCCTCCCACGTGGTGAGGCCGAGGACGCCGAACGCGGGGGTGTCGGGGGCGGGCACGAGGTCGTCGCGGTCGGGCAGGACCTCGGCGAGACCCGCCGCGTAGGGCTCCTGGCTGATCCACCAGAGCGGGCGGGTGGCGGCCAGCCGGGCCAGGGCGTCGACGAAGGCGGTGCGGTCGGCGGCGGCCAGGTGGGTGAGGACGTGGCTGGTGAGGACGACCAGCGGGGTGTCCTCGGGGATGCGGGCGGCGGCGGTGGCGAGGTCGGCGACGGCGTCGCCGGTGACGAACTCCGGGGGGTTCTTGCGCTGCACGGCGGCGGCGGTGCTGAACAGCCGCCTGCGCTCGGGTTGGTCGGCCCAGATGCAGGCTTCGAGCCAGGCGGCGGCGTCCTCGTCGGCGAGGTCGACCGGGGCCCGGTCGAGGCCGACCCTGGCGGCGACGGCGACCTTCTTGGGGATGACCGGCATGGTGGCGCCGGGGGCGAGTTCGAGGGCGCAGTGCAGGCCGAGGGCGGCCTTGGGCGGTCCGGCGGCGATCTGGCCCGCGGTGGCGGTCTGGTAGCGGTAGGCGTACCGGTCGAGGTTGAGCAGCAGGCCGCCGCTGCACCCGACCTCCAGCAGCCCCAGCGGGGCCTTGGCGCGCTTGGCGGCGAGGGCGACGGCCGGGTAGAGCAGGGCGGCGCGGCGGACCTCGTTGGTCTGGGTGGTGTGCCCGGCGACGAGGGCGCGGACCTTGTCGGCGCGGTCGAGCACGAACGAGCGCCACAGCGGCCAGGTGCCTGCGTCGAGGCCGTAGCTGCCGCCCAGGGAGGGGTAGTAGTTCACCAGCTCGTGGAAGGGCTCGGCCTGCAGGGCGCGGTGCGCGGCGGCCAGCAGCAGCGTGGGGTGCGGGTGGGGTCCGGTGGCGGCGGTGAGCAGGGCGGCGACGTCGGGGTCGTCGGCGGCCCGGGTGGCGAGGTGTTCGTAGAGCGGGGACTCCCCCGCGGCCTCGTGCCGGGCGAAGCGCCGCAACCGGGTCCTGATGTCGTCCAGGGGATCGGTCACGGCGCTTCCTCCGTCTGCTACGCCTTCGGTTCGGGGCGGCCCGGCTGTTCGCCGCCGCGGGCCTCGCCGTAGGACTGCTTGGGCACCATCACCTTGCGGCGGAAGATGCAAACTACCGTGCCGTCCTGCTTGTACCCGCGGGTCTCGACGTAGACAACGCCGCGGTCGTCCTTGGACTTGGACGGGGTCTTGTCGAGGACCTCGGTCTCACCGTAGATGGTGTCGCCGTGGAAGGTGGGCTTCACGTGCCGGAGGGACTCGATCTCCAGGTTGGCGATGGCCTTGCCGGAGACGTCGGGCACGGACATGCCCAGCAGCAGCGAGTAGATGTAGTTGCCCACGACGACGTTCTTGCCGAAGTCGGTGGTGTTCTCCGCGTAGTTGACGTCCATGTGCAGCGGGTGGTGGTTCATGGTGATCAGGCAGAACAGGTGGTCGTCGTACTCGGTGACCGTCTTGCCCGGCCAGTGCTTGTAGACCGCGCCGACCTCGAACTCCTCGTAGTACCGCCCGAACTGCACTGTTCCTCCAACTTGGGGTGGCCGGGCCACAAGTGACCGGCGGGTAACCGCACTGTGACCGCACCTCGCCCGGCGCGCAACCGGTGTGTGAGGGAGCGCATTCGGCGGCCGCCGGCGCACCGTTTTCCCGGCCCGACCTCGGTTCCGGCCCGCCGTGGAGTACTCTGGCACCCCGGTGGGCCCCACATGCGGTGGCGGCTGCCTCGGCCAGGGGAGGTGAGGACGCATGAGCGACCCGCATGGTCATGACAACGCGACCGGTTGCAGTAGTACCCGCGTCCCCTCCGAAGGTGTGCTCCGCTAAGGACTCCACCGCCGTTTCGGCAGGGACGCTCCGCTCCGGGGCGCCTGTCCGGGCTCCTCGGTTTCCGTAGCGTCGGACACCACCCAGCGGTTGACCGGGTGGTGTTGGCTGGAGGTCCCGTCGATGCCTTCCATTCCCTCGTTCAGCGGCCTGCGGGGCCGTGGTTCGAAGTCGCCCGCCCGCCCGGCCGCGCCGGTCGCGGTGCCGCTGTCGGCGTACGTGGTCGACTGCGCGGTGTACGTCGACGGGGAGCGGCTGCCCGGGCGGTGGACGCACGTGGCGGCCGTGGCCGAGGTGCGCAGGCGGGGCGAGGGGTTCGTCTGGATCGGGTTGCACGAGCCGGACGAGCGGCAGATCCAGGGCGTGGCGGAGACGTTCGGGTTGCACGAGCTGGCGGTGGAGGACGCGGTGCACGCGCACCAGCGGCCGAAGCTGGAGCGCTACGACGACAACCTGTTCATGGTGCTCAAGACGGTGCGGTACGTGGAGCACGAGTCGCCGACGTCGGCGAACGAGATCGTGGAGACCGGGGAGATCATGGTTTTCCTCGGGGCCGACTATGTCGTGACGGTGCGGCACGGGAAGCACTCGGCGCTGCACACGCTGCGCGAGGAACTGGAGGCCTCGGCGGAGCGGATGCGCGGTGGGCCCGCCGCGGTGCTGCACGGCATCGCCGACCACGTGGTGGACACGTACCTGGCGGTGACCGAAGCGTTCGAGAACGACATCGACGAGATCGAGAAGGCGGTGTTCGCGCCGAGCAGCCCGGTCAGCGCCGAGCAGATGTACCTGATGAAGCGGGAGATCCTGGAGCTGCGCCGGGCGGTGATGCCGCTGGCGAACCCGTTGCGGCGCTTGGCGGAGGGGTGTTCGCCGCTGGTCCCGGAGCAGGTGCGGTCCTACTTCCGCGACGTGGACGACCACCTGACGACGGTGTCGGAGCGGGTGACCAGCTTCGACGAGCTGCTGACGACCCTGGTGGACGCGACGCTGGCGAAGATCTCGCTGCAGCAGAACGGCGACATGCGCAAGATCACGTCGTGGGCGGCGATCATCGCCATCCCCACGATGGGGGTCGGGGTCTACGGCATGAACTTCGACTACATGCCGGAGCTGCACTGGCGCTTCGGCTACCCGATGATCATGGGGATCATCTTCCTGGGCTGCCTGGTGCTGTACCGCATCTTCCGCAAGAACCGATGGCTCTAGCGGGGTCTTCCCCGCGCACCCGGACCCCGTTCACCCCTCGATGGGAGGTTGCCCCCAATGACCCGGTACCTGAGCAGTGCGAAGTTCTGGCTCCTCGCGGTGATCATCACCTGGATCACGGTGGTGACCGTGCTGATCTCCGAGAGCCCCGTCGGCGGCTGAGTCGGTGGACCCCGTCGACGTGGAGCGCGTGGCCCGGTCGGAGCAGGAGCGCTGGTCCACCGCCGCTCTGTCCACTCAGGACACTGCGGCTGCTCGGCCCGCGGACGCCGCCGGGCCGGACGGGTGGCACGCGTACTGGCCGCTGGACTCGGAGCGGCCCACCGCGGGCACCGGGTCGTGGCTGTTGCGGTTCCGGAGGGTCTCGGCGGCCGGGACCGTGCTGGTGTTCCGGTTCACCTGGCTGGACCGGCCGGACCCGCCGGAGTACCTGCTGCACGTCGACCTGCACGACGTCCGCCACGGCGACGTGGACGGCGCGTCGGTGCGGCTGCTGGAGCGGGTGGAGTTCCTCACCGCGGCGCCCGGGTGGCCCGACGCGCTCACCGCGGCGGTGTCGGACCGCGTGTCGCTCGTGCTGCCGCCGCGGTAGGCGCGCGTCAGCGGGCGCGGGCGGCGAGGGAGCGCAGTTCGGCGCGCAGTTCGTCGACGCCGAGCGGGTTGACGCTCATCCAGTCGGGGTCCTCGGTGGCCAGGCGGTAGCGGCCGCGCGGGGTGTCGACCCAGCGCAGCTCCTCGCCGGTGCGGTGCCACTGGTCCTCGGTCTCGTCGCGGGAGGCGAGACCGGCCTGGCCGCTGCCGACGACGGGTTGCAGGGAGGCGACCATGCGGCGGGCGACGGTCTCGTCGATGCCTTGCTCGCGCAGGAGGGTGTCGAGTTCGTCCTGGGTCATCGGGCGGGGTTCGACGTCGCTGCTTGGGTCGTCCGGGTCGTCGGGCAGGCGGGTGAGCATCACCTCGAACGCCGACCGCAGGGCGCGCTTGGGCAGGGTGAACGGCGCCGTGCGGGGGGCTTCCGCGCGCGGCACCAGGTGCGCGACCCGGCTGACCGCCTCGTCGACGGAGGCGGCGTGCATCCGCACCACGCCGAACGGTTCGGCCTCGTCCTGGGTGACCAGCAGCGCCTCGTCCTTGGCGACGAGCACGGCCACCCCGAGCCTGCCCAGGTCCTCCCGGTCGACCACCAGGTCCAGGACCCCGGTGCAGGCGCGCAGCAGGTAGACGAACTCCTCGGCCACGCCGAGCGGGCCCCGCTCGTCGGCGAGGTCCCGCTCGATCAGGGTGACCGCGGCGCCGTGGAACAGCACGTCGCGCTCCTCGCGCGAGGCGGCGGCGCTGGGCAGTTCCAGCGGGAACGGCGCGGCCACCTCGGCGAAGGCGCACAGCAGGTCGACCTCGACCGGGTGCAGGGCGACGCCCGCCCGCGTGTGCAGCTCCATCGGGTGGTCAGGACCCGTTGCGGAAGCGGGTGGCGGAGCTGTCGTCGCTCTGGGCGTAGTTGGCGGCCGACTTCTCCGCGCTGGCCACGAACTCCTCCATCCGCTTGAGGGCGCCCTCGAGCTGCCCGCGCAGGCCGGTCTCGCCACCGAGGCGCTCGGTGAACTTCTCCGCCAGTTCCTGCCCGACCGGGCTGGTGCCCAGCATCGGCAGGTACGCGGGGGTGGCCAGCTCGGCCACGTCGGCGAAGATGGCGTCGAGGTCGGCGCGCACCTCCTCGACGGCGGCGGCGAACTCACGGATCTGCGCGGGTTCCACCTGCCACCCGTCGGCTCCGGTGACGGCGTTGGGGTCGTCGACGTACACGGGGCCCTCCCTTTCCCTACAGGCCGATGACCGGCGGCGCGGACTTCATGTCGGACGTGGTGAACGGGTCTTCCTCGATCGGGACGCGCCTGCGGTGCTCCCCGTCCTCCTCGCGGTCGCGGGCGGACCCGCCCGCTCCGGTGCCGTAGCCGGACCCGGCGCGGCCGTGCTCCTCGGCGAACCCGGTGGCCCGCCCGAAGCGGCCGGGCCTGCCGTTGCGGTGCGCCTCGTCCTCCGGGAGCACGGTGGCGCCGCGGGCACCGCCGCGGCCGCCCCGGCGGTTCTCCTCGTCCTCGGGGAGCAGCGACCCGCCGCGGGCGCCGACCCGGCCGGTGCGGCGGCGCTCCTCCTCGTCGGGCAGCAGGGTGCCGCCGCGCAGGCCCGCGCGGTTCTTGCGGCGGGTCTCCTCGTCGTCGTCGAACAGGCCGCCGCCGCGACCGGTGCCCCGGCCCGCGCCGACGCCACCCCGGCCGCCGCGCCCGGTGGTCGCGCCCGCCCGGCCGCCGCCGCCCGCACCGGGGGCGCCGGTGACCGGGCGCCCACCCCGGCCGGTGCCCGTGCCCGGGGTGCCGCGGCCGACGCCGACGCCACCGCCCTTGGCGCCACCGGTGCCGCGCGGGAGCCCGCCGACGGGGACGCCGCCGGGGCGCAGGCCACCGATGCCGCCGATCCCGCCGACGCCCGGACCGGAGCCCGCGCCGCCGGGGGCGCCGGTGCCGTTCCCGACGCCGGTGAGGCCCTTCCAGCGGCCTTCCCAGCCGCTGTTGAAGCTCGGCACGAATGAGGGGGTGGTGTTGAAGCCGGGGCCACCGCCGTAGACGGGGGCCGGACCGGCCGCGGGCGGGGTGTACGACGGGTTGCCGGGGACGGTGACGCCCGGGCCGGGGACGCCGGTGACCGGGGGCGCGGTCCACGCGGGGGTGGTGCCCGGGTTGATGCCGGTGGTCGGGGTGCCGAAGCGCGGGGTGGTGCCGTCGATGCCGAGGACGGCGGTCTCGAACCGCTGCATCGTCTGCACGGCCTTGCGCTTCATCTTCTTCTTGTTGCTGCCGAAGCCGAACGCGCTGGCGATGCCGCCGATGGCCGCGCCGAACGCGGCGCCGATCGGGCCGCCGATGGCCATGCCCGCCGCGGCGCCGCCGCCCGCGGTGGCCAGCCACGGGCTCGACGGGTTGCCGCCGGGCATGGTGCTCTGCGCCGAGCGCAGCGCGCCGCCCGCGTCCTCGACCGGCTTGGCGATCTGCTGGGCGGTGGCGCCCAGCTCGGCGACCCAGGCGGCGTTGCGGACGACGGTGTGCGCGGCCTGTTCGGAGGCGCCGCCGGACCAGAACTGCATCAGCCTGCCCAGCGACCGCGACAGGTCCTGGGAGGCGGTGGCGACCTTGGTGCCGTGCTGGGTCCACTGGTCGGCCAGCATCTCGAGCTGGGCGGCGTTGGCGTTGTCGCCGACCATGCGCTGCAACGACTTGAGGGAGTAGCCGTTCCAGTCGACGCCGCCGGTGACGTACTGGTCGTCGTCCTCGCGGCGGCGCCTGCGCTCGTCCTCGGCGGAGCGGCGCGCGGCGGCGGCCGCGGCGACCAGCTCGGACATCCGCCCGGCGAGCTGCTCAAGGTTGGCGATCATCCCCGCGCCCCTCCCTCGGCCCGGGGTCCCCGGACCGGGTAGCGATTACCCAGGTGCTGCACATGCTCGTTTCCGACTGTCACGGTATCGGATGGGACCGACGATCCGGGAGGTCCGCACACCCCTACCGCGCCGAGCGGACGGTGGGCGGTCACCGGTACCACAGCTCCCCGGCCAGGTCGCGCAGCGCGGCCACCAACTCGTCGCCGGAGAACGGGTTGACGCTCATCCAGTCCGACCCCGGGTCGCCGCCGAGGCGGAACCGGCCGCGGGCGGTGTCGAGCCAGCGCAGCTCCGGGCCCGAGCGCTCCCAGGTGTCGGCGTAGCCGCCGCGGAAGGCCACCCCGGCCTGGCCGTTGCCCAGCACCGGTTGCAGGTGGGTGGTGAGCCTGCGCGCCGACTGCTCGTCGATGCCGTGCTCGGCCAGCAGGCGGTCCAGCCCGTCGGCGCCGAGCTGCCGCGGCCGACCGCCCCCGGGCGGCGCGGCGGCCGCCTGGATGGCCCGGTGCGCGGCGTCGAGCGCCCGCCGGGACAGGGTGAACGGCGCCGCCAGCGCGGCCGGGTGCGCGGGGACCAGGTCCAGCACGTGGTCGACGACCTCACGGGTGGGCAGCGCCAGCAGGTGCACCCGACCGCCGGGGCCGCGCACGTCCTGGGTGACCAGCAGCGCTTCCTCGCGCTGGGCGAGCACCAGCACCCCGAGCGCCCCACCGCGGCGGGCGACGAGCAGGTCGAACGCGCCGACGCCCTCGCGCAGCAGGTGCACCAGGTCGGCGGCCACCCCGCGCGGGCCGCGGTGGTCGGCCAGGCCCTGCCCGGCCAGCCGCGCCCTGGCCGAGGCGAACAGCTCCCGGCGCTGCGCGGCGGTGGTGCCGCGCGGGGTGAGCTTCAGCGGGAACGGCGGGGTGACCTCGGCGAAGGTGCACAGCAGGTCGACCTCGGTCGCCTCCAGCCAGGCGCCGCCCGGCCCGTCGTCGGTGCTCCAGTGCGCGTCGGGGTCGATGCCCAGGTTCAGCCCGGAATCCATCAGCCCGCCGTCCGCTGCTCGGCCTGCCCGATGGCGTCCCGGGCGATCTCCTCAGACTCGCGGTAGCCGTCGCGGACCTTCTCCGCGCTCTCGATGAACCGGTCCATCCGGCGCATGGCCTCGGCGAGCAGGCCGCGCAGGCCGGTGTCGCCGTTGAGCCGGTCGTCGAACTTGCGGGCCAACTGCCTGCCGACCGGGCTGGTGCCCAACTGCGGGGTGTAGTCCTCGCCCTGCATCCGCTCGACCCGGGTCTGCACCGCGGCCAGGCCGAACCGGGCCGCGGTGCAGGCCACGCTGAACCCGGCCAGTTTGGCCGGGTCGACGTCCCAGTAGCCCTTGGACTGCGGCGGCGGCTGGTCGGCCGGGGTGCCGGAAGTGCCATCCGGGGCGCCGATGTAGGTGGTGGGGGCGTCGTCGGGCCTGCCGGGGTGGCCGGGGCCGCCGCCTGCGACAGCGCCGTCCCCGGCGGTGCCATCTCCGGCGGTGCCGTCCCCGGGGTGGGTGGCGTCGGTGTTGTCGGAACCGCTGTTCGGGTTGCCGCTGCCGGGGCTGCCCGCGGCGGGGGCGCCGGTACCGGGGTCGGGATCACCGGCGGCGGAGCCGGGACCGGTCGGGTCGGGCTTCTGCACGTCCGGGGCCGGGGCGCCGGTGCCCTCGGCCGGGGGCCCGGCGGGCTGCCCGTGCTCGGGTGCGGGACCACCCGCGGCGGGTGGCGGGACCGCGACCGCGGGCGCCGACGACGCGGGCGGCGCGGACACCGGCGCAGTGGGCTGCCCGGGAACGGGTTGGGCGGGAACAGGCCCCGGCACGGGCGTGCCCGGGTCGACCGGGCCGGGCGTGGCGGAGCCGACCGGGACCGGCGTGCCCGGGCCAACCGGAGCAGGTGTGGCGGAATCGACCGGGACCGGCGTGCCCGGGCCAACCGGGCCAGGCGTGGCGGAGTCGACCGGAACCGGCGTGCCCGGGCCGACCAGGCCGGGCGTGGTGGCGTCGACCGGGGCCGGTGTGATCGGGTCCGCCGGGGCCGGTGCCGCTGGACCCGGCCCCGGCACCTGTGTGGCGGGTGGACCCGGTTCCGGCACCGGCATGGCGGGCGGACCCGGTTCCGGCGCGGGCGTGGTGGGCGGGCCCGCATCGGGCACCGGCATCGGCGGCGGGGTGCCGTCCCCGCCCTGGGCCGCCGCCGGGGTCGCCAGGTCACTGGTGAAAGCGCCGTCGGTCACGACCCCGTCGGCGGCCGGGAACGCGTTCTGCTCCTGCATGGTGGTGCTGTCCCCTGCCCTCTAGAGTCCGATTACCGGCGGTGAGGCCTTCTTGTCGTTGAGCAAGAACGAGTCGTCGTCACCGAACGGGTAGCGCCTGCGGTGCTCGCCCTCACCACCGCCCTGCCCTCCCGCCACGCCGCCGCCCATGGGCATCCCACCCATCCCGCCCAGGGCACCGCCCGCGTGCGCGCCCGCACCGGCGTTCGCGGCGGCGGGGGCGCCGACGACCCCACCGTTGCGGAAACCGCCGGACGGCACCGCCTCCGTCGCCCCGACGCCGGGGGACGGGGCCACCGGGGGGCGCGGCGCCCCCGGGCCGTCGCTGTCCTGCCCGACCGGGCCGGGGTAACCGCCGAACGATCCTCCTCCGCCGCCGCCACCCCCGCCGCCGCTGTGGGCGGGAGTGCGGTCGTTGGTGCTGGTGCCCGGCGTGCGGGTGTCGGTGTAGCCCGCGGCGGAGGTGCTCGACGGTCCGCCGGTGAGGTCGTTCCAGCGGGCGGTCGGGTCGGTGGGGGTGGCGGGCGGGACCGTCGGCCCGATCGGCACCTGCTCCTGGGGAACGGATTCGGTGCGCGGGCGCAGTGCGTTGCCGCGCTCCTCGAACTGCGGGGTGGCCTGGTCGATGCCGATGGCCGCGCCCTCGAACCGGCGCATCGCCTCCACCGCCACGGCCTTGAGGTTCGCCTGCTCCTGCTCGGCGGTGAACGCGCTCTCGGTGCCGGAGGCGACCCCGCTGACGGCGGCGGCGAGCGGACCCCCCGCCTGCTCGGCCAGCGCGGCGCTGTCGGCGGCCAGGGCGGGCGGCACGGCCGGGGTCTGCGGTAGCTGCGGCATGGCGTCCTGGGCGGCCTTGAGCGCGCCCGCGGCCTCCTGCACCGGGTCGCCGATCCGGTAGGCGGTCTCACCGAGGTCCGACACCCACTGGGCGTTGAGGGCGACGTCGGCGCGGGCCTGCTCGGCGGCGGCGCCGGACCAGTACTGCATCAGGTCCTCGAGGGCGGTGCTGAGCACGTCGGAGGCGTCGACGACCTCGTTGCCCGCGGCCCGCCAGTCGTCGGCGAGACGTTCGAGCTGCGGGACGCTCGCCTTGTCGGCGACCATCGCCACCAGCTCAGCCAGGCTGAAGCTCTCCCAGGGCGTGCCGCCGGTGACGTAGACGTCGTCGGTGGGCGGCAGCGTCCCCGTGGGAACACCGCCGGTGGTGTCGGGTGTGCTGTCGGTGGTGCCTGCCGCGCCCTTCGCGGCGTCGTCGGCCTGCCCTGTTGCCATCGCACGAACTCCCCTCGGCGGTGTGGCCGCACCGCCGCTCCCCGTGGACCTCATGACGCGCGGACACCCCTGGGGCGCCCCCGAACGCTCGTTTCCGACCATCAAACTAGCGGGTTGGACGGACTCCGGGCACAAACCGTTCCCTTCCGCGCACGCGCTGCCCGCCGCGCCGCCATCGATACCCGATCGGACGTACCCTCGGGAAGTGCCCAGGGTGCTCGCGGTGTCCGACGAGATCGTCGCAGGGCTGTGGACCGCCGAGGTCCGCAGGCACGACGTCGACCTCGTGCTCGCCGCGGGCGACCTGCCGTTCGACTACCTGGAGTTCCTCTCCGACGCGCTGGACCGGCCGTGCGTGTTCGTCCCGGGCAACCACGACGCCGACCTGGGCGGCTACGTCCACTCCTCGGGCCTGTGGACGCGCGACGGGCTGCCCGCCCGCTACCCCGGTCCGGAGGGCGCGGTGAACGCCGACGGCCGGGTGGTGGACGTCGCCGGGCTGCGCATCGCCGGGCTCGGCGGGTCCATCCGCTACAACGGCGGACCCAACCAGTGGACCGAGCGGCAGATGGCACGCCGCTCCCGCCGGGTGCGCAGGCGGGCCCGGCTGCGCGGGCTGCGCGACGGCCGACCGGTCGACGTCCTGCTCACCCACTCCCCGCCCCGCGGCTGCGGCGACCGCGACGATCCGCCGCACCGGGGGTTCGCGTGCCTGCACGACGCGGTGCGGGTGCTGCGGCCGGGGCTGCTGGTGCACGGGCACATCCACCCGCACGGTGAGCCGGTGCCGGACCGGGACCTGGGCGGCACCCGCGTCGTCAACACCGTGGGGTACCGGATACTGGACATCCCGGAGGGCCGACATGCCGCGTGACACCGGCTTCCCGACCGCCGACGCGGAGAACGACTTCCTGCGCATGCGCAGGCGCCAGGTGCTCTCCCGCTTGGGCGCCTGGCTGCGCCGGGAGCCCGACGACGTGAACATCATGCTTCCCTTCGAGGAGGTGGTGGCCGCGCTCGGCCGCGTCGGCGAGCGCAGGTTGGGCCTGCAGGTCGTCCGGCTCGACTCGATCATCGGCTCGGTGGACCGCACCCGGGACTTCGACCGCCGGTTCCGGCCGACCTCGGGCACGTCGCGGCAGCGGTGGGAGCGGCTGGCCCTGGCCCGGCGCCGGGGCGAGTCGACCCCGCCGATCGACGTCTTCCGCGTCGGCGACCTGCACTTCGTGGTCGACGGGCACCACCGGGTGTCGGTGGCGCACGCCCTCGGCCTGACCACGATCGACGCGTACGTGACCGAGATCGTCACCCGCGTCTCCGCCGCGGGCATCCGGTACCGGGGCGACCTGATCGTCAAGGACTACCGGCGCATCTTCCTCGACCGGGTGCCGCTGGACGGGGAAGCCCGGGCCGCCGTCAACCTGACCGACGGCTGGGACTACGCCGAGCTGTCGGAGGCCGTGGAGGCGTGGGGGTACCGGCTGATGCAGGACGAGCGGGTGTTCCTGGACCGGGCGACGGTGGCGCGGCGGTGGTACGAGGAGGAGTTCGTACCGGTGGTGACCATGGTGCGGCAGGCCGGGTTGATCACCACGCAGACCGAGGCCGAGGCCTACCTGTGGGTGATCTGCGAGCGGTACCGGCTGATCCGCTCGCACACGTGGAACGACGAGGTGCTCACCTCCCTGCGGGCTCGGGTCTGATCGCGCGGTGGCGCATCACCACGCGGGTGCGACCCGACCCGACAGCGTCTCCTGTGGACACACCCCGCCGAACCGCGCCCGGGCGGGAAGGCTGGGCCGCCCGCCTCACCAGACCTGGAAGGCGCGCACCACGTATGGGGCCTCCGGCACGAAGGTTCCCCCTCCCGGATAGGTGTCGAACTCGCCCTCCGTGGCGCACTCCCGGCTCTGGTACACCGTGACCTGCCTGCTGAGCAGGTTGGCGAAGGACCTGGCGGCCACGTCCGGCGGGAGCGGGGTGCACTGGCCGACCGTGGTGTCGGCGAGGGTGGCGCGGTGCAGCGCGCCCGCGTGGTCGGCCTCGACCCACAGGCACAGCTCGCCGCGTTCGCACCCGACTCCCGAGGCGGCGGTGGCGACGGTGGCCCCGCCGAGCGCGGTCAGGACGGCCAGGAGGGCGATGACGGCGGCGCGGATGCGGTTCTGCATGGCTGAAACCCCTTGTCCCCGGGCCGCCCCGCTGGTCGGGGCGGCTCCGGGGACAAGGATCGGTCAGTTCCGGATTTCCGGCAAAAAGTTGTCCACAGGGGCTTGACTCAGTCCGCGTAGGTCAGGTTCCGGCCGTCCCCGGGGTCGAACACCTGCAGCTTGTCGGCGTCGAACCACACCTGCGCCTCGGCGCCCTCGGCCGCGCCCGACGCGGCCGACAGGCGGGTCACGATCTGCGAGCCCGGGTCGCCGGTGTCGTGCGAGCCCGCGTCGGCGGCCAACTCGTCCAGCTCCGCCGAGGTCGCCGCGTCGCCCTCCAGGGTGAAGTAGGCGTACTTGTCCGACCCCATCGACTCCAGCACCTCCACCGTGGCGGTGAAGGTGCCGCCCCTGCTGCGCTCGGTGTCGTCGAGCAGGGTGGCGTCCTCGAAGTGCTCCGGGCGCAGGCCGATGATCACCTCGCGGGGGGCGTTCGCCGCCTCGACCAGGCCGCGGACGCGGTCGGTCAGCGGGAAGGCGCCCAGCGGGGTGTTGACCTCGCCGTTCTCCAGGGTGGCGGGCAGGAAGTTCATCGACGGGGAGCCGATGAAGCCCGCCACGAACAGGTTCTTCGGCTGCTCGTAGAGGGACTGCGGGGAGCCGATCTGCTGCACCAGCCCGCCGCGCATGACCACGACCCGGTCGCCGAGGGTCATGGCCTCGGTCTGGTCGTGGGTGACGTACACCGTGGTGGTGCCCAGGCGGCGCTGCAGCTTCGACACCGAGGTGCGCATCTGCACGCGGAGCTTGGCGTCCAGGTTGGACAGCGGCTCGTCCATCAGGAACGCCTTGGGGTTGCGCACGATCGCCCGCCCCATCGCGACCCGCTGGCGCTGGCCACCGGAGAGGTTGCCCGGCTTGCGGTCGAGGTGCTGGGTCAGGTCGAGGACCTTGGCGGCCTCCTCGACCTTCTTGGTGACCGTGGCGTTGTCGACCTTGGCCAGGCGCAGCGGGAACGCCATGTTCTCCCGGACGCTCATGTGCGGGTACAGCGCGTAGGACTGGAACACCATGGCGATGTCGCGGTCCTTGGGGGCGCGTTCGTTGACCCGCTGCCCGTCGATGCGCAGCTCGCCCTCGGTGATGTCCTCCAGGCCCGCGATCATGTTGAGGGTGGTGGACTTCCCGCACCCGGACGGGCCGACGAGGATGATGAACTCCCCATCGGCGATGGTGATGTCCACGTCGGACACCGCCAGGGCGCCGTCCGGGTAGCGCTTGGTGACCTTGTCCAGAACGATCTCTGCCATCAGCTCAGCCCTTCACGGCGCCGGAGGTGAGCCCCGCGACGATGCGGCGCTGGAAGAACAACACGAACAGGATGATCGGGACGGTGATCACGACGGCGGCCGCCGAGATGGTCCCGGTGGGGTCCTCGAACTGCGAGGACCCGGTGAAGAACGACAGTGCCGCGGGCACGGTGCGCGACGCCTCCGTCGAGGTCAGCGAGATGGCGAACAGGAAGTCGTTCCAGCAGAAGATGAACACCAGGATGGCCGTGGTGAACACACCGGGCGCGGCCAGCGGGGCGATGACCCGGCGGAACGCCTGGGCCGGGGTGGCGCCGTCCATCTTCGCCGCCTTCTCCAGCTCCCACGGGATCTCGCGGAAGAACGCCGACAGGGTGTAGATCGCCAGCGGCAGCGCGAAGGTGATGTAGGGCAGGATCAGGCCGGGCCAGGTGTCGAACAGCCCCAGCGAGCGCTCCATCTCGAACAGCGGCGAGACCAGCGACACCTGCGGGAACATGGCGATCAGCAGCGACACCCCGACCAGCACCTGCTTGCCGGGGAAGTCGAGCCGGGCGATGGCGTAGGCGGCCATGGTGCCCAGCACCACCGCGATCACCGTGGCGATGATCGCGATGCCGATGGAGTTGGCCAGCGCCCGCAGGAACTCGCTGGTGCGGAAGATGTCGACGTAGTTCTGCAGCGTCCACGACCGGGGGATGAAGTTCCCATCGGCGATGGTCTCCTTCGACTTCAGCGACAGCGACACGATCCACAGCACCGGCACCAGCGCGTAGACCACCACGACGAAGTCGAGCAGCGCCCAGCGGGCCTTGGCGCCGTTCTTGGAGGTGGCTCCGATGAGGGCCATCAGCGCTTCCCCCCGTTGTCGCTGCCCGGCGCGGACGTGCCGAACACCTTGATGAACACGAACGCGATGACGGCGACCGCGATGAAGATCAGCACCGACATGGTGGAGCCGATGCCCAGGTTCAACCCCTTGATGAGGTTGTTGTACGTCTGCATGGACACCGACCCGGTCTGCTGCGCGCCGTTGGTGAGCACGAAGATGTTGTCGAAGATGCGGAACGCGTCCAGGGTGCGGAACAGCAGCGCCACCAGGATCGCGGGCTTCATGACCGGCAGCATCACCTTGGTGAACCGCTGCCAGGCGGTCGCGCCGTCCATCGACGCGGCCTTGAGCAGGTCGTCCGGGACCAGGGCCAGCCCGGCCATCAGCAGCAGCGCCATGAACGGCACCGTCTTCCACACCTCGGCGAGGGTGATGATGGCCAGCGCGGGCACCCGCTGGGTGAGCAGGTCGGAGTCGGAGGCGAACAACTGCGCCAGGTAGCCGGTGTCCTTGGTCCAGGCGTAGCGCCAGGAGAACGCGGCCACGACGGTGACGATGCCGTACGGGATCAGCGCGACCGTGCGGACCAGGCCGCGGGCCACCAGCGTGCGGTGCATGATCAGGGCCAGGGCCATGCCCAGGACCAGTTCGATGACCACCGACACGACCGTGATCAGCGCGGTGACGCCGAACGCGGTCCACCAGTAGGAGTTGCCCAGCACGGTCGCGTAGTTCTCGAACCAGATGAACTCGCGCTGGTCCGGGAACCGCAGGTCGTAGCGGTGCAGCGACAGCCACAGCGAGTACAGCACCGGGTAGCCGGTGACGGCGACCATCACCAGCGCGGCGGGGGCGCACAGCATCAGCCCGAGCTTGCGCTCGGCCCGCTTGCCCTCGCTGAGCGCCTTCTTGCCCTTCTTCGCCGGGGCGGCCGGTTCCTCGATCGCGTGGCTCACGGCAGCACTCCCTTGGAGTCGAGGGCGTCCTGCAGTTCCTCGCGCAGCCGCTGCGCGGTGGCCTGCGGGTCGATGGACGAGGGCGGGGAGAGGATGGTGGAGATCAGCGTGGACACGTTCTGGTAGGCCGGGGTGATCGGCCGCGGCGACGGCTTCTTCAGCTCGGCGAGGATGGTGTCGCGCATCGGGTACGGCTCGGCCATCTCCGGGTCGTCGTATACCGACTCGATGGTGGGCGGGACACCGGAGTTGATCGCGGAGTACTTCTGGTGCTCGGCGCTGCGCAGGCACTTGACCGCCTCGAACGCCTCCGGCTTGTGCCGGGAGTACTCGCTGACGGCCAGGTTGAACCCGCCGATGGTGGCGGTGCCGGTCTTGTCGGCGTCGACCGCGGGGTAGGGGGCCCACTTGAAGTGCTTGGCCAGCTCCGGGTTCGCCTTGCCCATGGCCGCGTACACGTAGGGCCAGTTGAGCATGAACGCCGAGGTGCCCTTCTCGTACTCCAGGCGGATCGGGTCCTCCTTGGCGTTGGACAGCGAGGCGCTGGCCACCGGGGAGGTCGCCAGGTCCTTGAGCGCCTGCAACGCCTTGACCGCGCCGTCGTCGACGACGGCCCTGGTGCTGTCGTCGGAGAGGATCTTGCCGCCCGCGCCGCCGACGAGGGTGTTGAACTGGACCACCAGGCCCTCGTACTGGGCGCCGGTCAGCAGGACCGCGCTGGGCTTGTCCTCCGCCCTGAGCTTCTCGGCGGTGGACAGCATCTCCGACCACGACTTCGGCGGGGTGGGCACCACGTCGTCGCGGTACCACAGCAGTTGCACGTTGGTGTTCTTCGGCGCGGCGTAGAGCTTGTCCTTCCACCGCGCGGTCTCCAGCGGGCCTGCGAGCGTGCCCCGCTCCACATCGGACTTGTCCGCGCCGGTCCACTCGGCGATCCAGCCCGCCTCGGCGAACTCGGCCACCCAGGTGACGTCGAGGCCGAGCACGTCCATGTCGGTGTCGCCCGCGGCGAGGCGGCGCACCATCTGCTCGCGCTGGCCGTCGGCCTCGCGCGGCAGGGTGTTGAGCGCGATCGTGTAGCGCCCGCCCGCCGCCTGGTTGCACATGGCGACGACCTGGTCGAAGTTCTCCTCGGTCGAGTAGTAGACGTTCACGACGGTGCCCCCGCCGTCGGACCCGCACGCCGCCACTGCCGGGGACGCGACCAAGGCGGCGCTGAGCACCGCGATGAGGCGTCGTCCGCGGCGGCCGGGAATTCGATTCACCGTGCCCCTCCATTCCGACGGGCACGACGGGGGGAGGCCGCGCCGCGGATCAGGGCGACCCAGCACCTCGCCGTGCCACCGGCACGCGATCAGCGGTCGTCGCCCCGCGCACCGGGTGTGCTGAACGTAGGCCCGGTGATCACCGCCCGCAATTCGGTGGGCGAACGGCCTAGCCGATGCCCCCGCCCGGCCCCATCGCCAACTTGGCCAGCAGGTCGCGGCCCCGCTCGGCGTTGCGCGGCTGGGCGAGCACGTCGTAGCGGCCCGCGACGAGCTGGGTGGCGCTGGTGATCTCCCGCCCGCCGCGGCCGCGGGCGGTGGCGAACCCGACGGCGGCGAAGACGGTGCCGAACACCACCCCGGCCACCAGGCCGACGAGGATCGGCGCGAAGGACGCCTGCTGCTGGTTGAACAGGCCCAGCAGCAGCCCGACGAACAGGCCGAACCAGGCGCCGGACAGCGCGCCGGTGCCGAGCACCTTGGGCCAGCTCAGCCTGCCGATGACCCGCTCGACGAGCATCAGGTCGACCCCCACGATGGTCACCTCCTCGACCGGGAACTCGCTGGTCGCCAGGTGCTGCACCGCGCGGTGGGCCTCCTGGTAGGTGTCGTAGGAGCCGATCGGCCACCCGCTCGGCGGGGTCGGGACCTTGGGAAGACCCTGGTTCGCTCGTCCAGGGCCGGAGAACGCACCGGTCATGCCCCCAGTCTGCCAAGCCGGGATGAACGGTGCGAACCCGACAGCCGCGCTCTCAGCGGATACCCGCCCCGCTCCCCCACCCCGACCCGCCCTCCCGCCGATCCCGCGATCCACCCCGCCGCTCCGCCCCCCGATGCACCCCGCCGCCGCGCCCGAACCCCCACCAGTCGGAGCCCGCCCGCCCTGGGGGCTGACCGCCCTTTCCAGCGTATCGACCTCTGACCAGCGCAAACAAGGCCGCTCGCTGGCCTGTGGACAACTCAGGGGGTTGTGGATGGACGTTTGCGGAGGCCGCCCACGACCAGCAGAGTGGACCCCGGGAGCAGACGGCGGCAGGCCACAACAGGAAACGGGGCGACGGCCAACGCCGTCGCCCCGCCCGGGAGAGGAGGAGAGGTGATCAGTTCCGCGACTTGTACTCGCGCAGCAGACCGCGGGAGATGATGGTCTTCTGGATCTCGCTGGTGCCCTCGCCGATGAGCAGGAACGGGGCCTCGCGCATGAGGCGCTCGATCTCGTACTCCTTGGAGTAGCCGTAGCCGCCGTGGATGCGGAAGGACTCCTGGGTGACCTCGGCGCAGTACTCGCTGGCGATCAGCTTGGCCATGCCCGCCTCGACGTCGTTGCGGGCGCCGGAGTCCTTGAGCCGGGCCGCGTTGACCATCATCAGGTGGGCGGCCTCGACCTTGGTGGCCATCTCGGCGAGCTTGAAGGCGATGGCCTGGTGCTCGGCGATGGCCTTGCCGAAGGTCTTGCGCTGCTGGGCGTACTCCACGGCCAGCTCGAACGCCCGGATCGCGATGCCGCAGGCGCGCGCGGCGACGTTGACCCGGCCGACCTCGACGCCGTCCATCATGTAGCTGAAGCCCTTGCCCGGGGCTTCGCCCAGGACCTTGTCGGCACCGATCTTGAAGCCGTCGAAGACGGCCTCGGTGGTGTCGACGCCCTTGTAGCCCATCTTGTCGATCTTGCCGGGGATGGTGAGGCCGGGAGCGACCTCGCCGAAGCCCTCGGTCTTGTCCACCAGGAAGGTGGTGAGGTTCTGGTGCGGCTTCTCCGCGCCCTCGTCGGTCTTGGCCAGCAGGGCGATGAGGTTGGAACTGCCGCCGTTGGTCAGCCACATCTTGGCGCCGTCGATGACGTACCCGTCGCCGTCCTTGCGCGCCCGCGTCTTGATGGCGGCGACGTCGGAGCCCAGGTCGGGCTCGGACATGGAGAACGACCCGCGGATCTCACCGGCGGCCATCTTGGGCAGGTAGTGCTGCTTCTGCGCCTCGGTGCCGTGCTGCTTGACCATGTGCGCCACGATGAAGTGGGTGTTGATCACGCCGGAGACGCTCATCCAGCCGCGGGCGATCTGCTCCACGACCAGGGCGTAGGTCAGCAGGGACTCGCCGAGGCCGCCGTACTCCTCCGGGATGGTGAGCCCGAACAGGCCCATCTCCTTCATGCCCTCGACGATGTCCTTGGGGTACTCATCCGCGTGCTCCAGCGCCTGGGCGTTCGGGATGATCTCCTTGTCCACGAAGTCCTTGACGGTGGACAGGATCTCCTGCTGAACGTCGGTCAAGCCTGCGGTCTGGGCGAGGCGGGCCATGCGAGCTCCCTGTCTGCGGTGACGTGGTTACCGGCCAGTATCCACCGGTCAACGCCCGTCCGCGCCATGGAAGTGGGAGGGGTCTCAGCGGTACCGCTCAGCTCGCGCGCAGCTCCAGCGCGGTGCCGCAGTCCTTGCAGTCCTCGGCCAGCACGTAGACGTCGGCGCCGCAGTCGACGCACTCGCGGAAGCTGCGGTCGAACAGGTCGTCGCGCTGCTTGCGCCGCCCGCCGAACACACCGAGGACGCCGCGGGACTCCGAAGGGAGGCTGTGTCTACCCATGTCGCACAGAAGACATCACAGGACGCCCATACGGCAACCCCCTGCCCGTGACCTGTGCGTTATGTCACCGCAACCTTTGGCGCCCCGTTACGTCCTTGACCTGCACCGTGACCGAAGCGTGACTTTTGAAAGGGGTAACGGCTTGATGACGCTGCGATGTCTTGGCTGATCACCGCGGGCTCGTGCGGCGGGAACGCCACGAGCGGATCGCGAGCGCCGTGGGCGGATCGGTGAGCACCATGAAGGGATCGTGAGCGCCGTGGGCGGTCCCTGAGCGCCGTGGGCGGTCCGACCACGTGGGGAAGAAGACGAGCCGCCCCCGCGGTGGCGGGAGCGGCTCGGACTCGGGGGGGGGATCAGCCGCGGTCGCGGATGGCGGCGGCGACGGAGAGGACCCGGCGGGCCTGGTCCACGTGCAGGTTCTCGATCATGCGGCCGTCGACGGTGACCACTCCCCTGCCCTCGGCGGTGGCGGCCTCGAACGCCTCGATGATCTTCTCCGAGCGGGCCACCTCCTCTTCCGACGGCGCGAAGACGCGGTTGCAGGTCTCCAGTTGGCCCGGGTGGATCAGGGTCTTGCCGTCGAAGCCGAACTGGCGGCCCTGGGTGCACTCCGCGGCGAAGCCCTCCAGGTCCTTCACGTCGTTGTAGACGCCGTCGAGGATGACCTTGCTGGTGGCGCGGGCGGCGAGCAGCGCCAGGGACAGGCCGCCGAGCAGGGGGGCTCGGCCGGGGACATGCTCGGCCTGCAACTCCTTGGCCAGGTCGTTGGTGCCCATGACCAGGACCGTGAGCCGGTCGCTGGCCGCGGCGATGTCGTGGGCGCGCAGCATGGCGATGGGGGTCTCGACCATGGCCCAGATCGCGGTGCGGTCGGGGGCGCCCGCCGCCTCCAGGGACTTCTCGATCTCGTGCACCTCGGCGGCGGAGTTGACCTTGGGCACCACGATGGCGTCCGGGCCCGCCTCGGCGGCGGCGCGGATGTCGTCGGCGTGCCACTCGGTGTCCAGGCCGTTGACCCGGATGGTCACCTCGCGGCGGCCGTACTCGCCGGAGGCGGCGGCGGCGCAGACGCGCGCGCGGCCGTCGGCCTTGGCGTCCGGGGACACCGAGTCCTCCAGGTCGAGGATCAGCGCGTCGGCGTCGAGGGTCTTGGCCTTCTCCAGGGCGCGCTCGTTGGCGCCGGGCATGTAGAGGACGGAGCGGCGGGGGCGGTAAGCGGTCACTGGGCCAGGGCCTCCTTCGTCGCGGCCTCGTACGCGGCGGCCAGCTCGGGGTCGCGGGCCGACAGGGCGTCGGCCAGCTCGGCCACCACGCGGCACTGCTTCACGGTGGCGTCGTCCTGCATCTTGCCGTCGATCATGACCGCGCCGGTGCCGTCGCCCATGGCCTCGATGACCCGGCGGGCCCAGGCGACGTCCTCCGCCGACGGGGAGAAGACCTTCTTGGCGATGGCGATCTGCTTGGGGTGCAGGCTCCACGCGCCGACGCAGCCGAGCAGGAACGCGTTGCGGAACTGGTCCTCGCAGGCGACCACGTCGGCGATGTCGCCGAACGGGCCGTAGTACGGCAGGATTCCGGCCGCGGCGCAGGCGTCGACCATCCGCGCCACCGTGTAGTGCCACAGGTCCTGCTGGTAGGTGGCGCGACCGGTGGTCAGGTCGTCGCCGGTGGGGTCCTGGCGCACCAGGTAGCCGGGGTGGCCGCCGCCGACCCGGGTGGTCTTCATCCGGCGGCTGGCGGCGAGGTCGGCCGGGCCCAGCGAGATGCCCTGCATCCGCGGGCTGGCGGTGGCGATGTCCTCGACGTTCGCCACGCCCGAGGAGGTCTCCAGCAGCGCGTGCACCAGGATCGGGCGGGACACGTCCGCGCGGGCCTCGAGCTGGGCGAGCAGGCGGTCGACGTAGTGGATGTCCGCGGCGCTCTCCACCTTCGGCACCATGATCACGTCGAGCTTGTCGCCGATGTTGGTGACCAGGGTGATCAGGTCGTCGAGCACCCAGGGGGAGTCGAGGCTGTTGATCCGCGTCCACAGCTGGGTCTCGCCGAAGTCGGTGTCCCTGGCGATCCGCACCAGGCCCTCGCGGGCGGCCTCCTTGCGGTCGGCCCGGATGGCGTCCTCCAGGTTGCCCAGGACGACGTCGGCCTGCGCGGCCATGTCCGGCACCTTCGCGGCCATCTTCTCGTTGCTCGGGTCGAAGAAGTGGATCATGCGCGAGGGCCGGAACGGGATCTCCCGCACCGGCTCGGGCGCACCCACCGCGAGCGGGCGGAAGAAGTCCTTCGGTGAACGCATCGAGCCTCCGTTCGATCACGTGGTTAACCAGCCGGTAACCGCCTGGGAGTTGTAGTCGACCACGGCCGGTGGCGGACCGCCATTGTGGTTTCCATGACACGTGATCCCTTGATCGTCCCGCCCGCGTTCGCCCGGCACTGGGTGTCCGAAGGTGAGCACGAGTGGGTGGTGGGGCTGCCCGCGCAGGCCGCGGCGGCGATGCGCCGGTGGGACCTGACCGCCGACGGGGAGCCGCTGCACGGCTGGTGCGCGGTCGTGCTCCCGGTGCGCGCCGCCGACGGCACCCCGGCCATGTTGAAGATCACCCGGCCGCACCCCGAGGCCGAGCACGAGGCGCTGGCCCTGTCCACCTGGGACGGCGACGGCGCGGTCCGGCTGCTGGCCGCCGAGCCGTGGGAGCTGCTGCTCGAACGGCTCGACCCGGCCCACTCCCTCGACGACGAGCCGCTGCCGGTGGCGCTGGGGGTGATCACCTCCCTGCTGCGCCGCCTGGACCGCCGCGGCTGCGCGCGCTGCGCGACGTGGCCGCCCGGTGGGTGCGCGAGCTGCCCGAGGGGGACGCGCCCGCCGAACTGGTCGAGCAGGCCGTGGCCTACTGCGCGGAACTGGGCCCGCGCGCCGGGGACCGGCTGGTCAACGAGGACCTGCACTTCGGGAACGTGCTGCGCGGTGAGCGCGAACCGTGGCTGGTGATCGACCCGAAGCCGCTGGCGGGCGACCCCGAGTTCGGCCTGATCGCGCTGCTGTGGAACCGGTGGGAGGAGTCGTCGGTGCCCGACCGGCTGGCCGCGGTCGTCGACGCGGCGGGCCTCGACCACGACCTGGCCCGCCGCTGGGCGTTCGTGCGGGCGGTGGAGAACTGGTCCGATCCGGACTCCGAGGACCCCGCGACCCTGACCGCCCCGGCGATCGCCCGGGCCCTGGCGTGAGCAGCGGACCGGATGCACCGCACCGGGTTCGCGGGAACGCCGCGCCGCCCGGCGCCGCGGCAGCCGACGGGGGCTCCCGCCGACCCGCGCGGGCGCCGTGGGCTCCGCCACCGCACCGGCGCCCGGGCGGTGTGACCGGCCGCGGGCGACTAGCCTGGCCGGGTGGCCGGCAAGAGCAAGGTATTCGTGGCCCAGCTCCTGGGCCTGCCGGTCTTCGGACCGGACGGGGAGTCCATCGGCAAGCTCCGCGACCTGGTCGCCGGGCTGCGGACGGACGCGCAGCCCCCGCGCGTGTTGGGCGTGGTGGTGGAGCTGGCGACCCGGCGGCGGGTGTTCGTGCCCATGCTGCGGGTGACCTCGATCGACGCGGGCGCCATCACCCTGTCCACCGGTTCGGTGAACATGCGGCACTTCACCCAGCGGCCCAACGAGGCCCTGGTGGTGGGGCAGCTACTGGACGCGCGCGTGCACGTGACCGCGACCGGCAGCCCGGCCGTGGTGGTGGACGTGGCGATGGAGCCGACCCGCACCCGCGACTGGGTCATCGACCGGGTGGCGATCCGCGAGCGCACCGGCAGGCTGGTGCGGCGCGGGCCGGTGCAGGTGGTCGACTGGTCGCAGGTGCGCGCGCCGGGGGTGCTGGAGCTGGCCGGGCACCCGCAGGCCGCGCACCAGCTTCTGGCGGTGTTCGACTCGATGCGGGCCGCCGACGTGGCGACCGCGCTGCAGGACCTGCCGTCGAAGCGGCGCTACGAGGTGGCCGACGCCCTCGATGACGAACGGCTCGCCGACGTGCTCGCCGAACTGCCCGAGGACGACCAGATGGACCTGCTCAAGCACCTCGACGAGGAGCGCGGCGCGGACGTGCTCGGGGCGATGGACCCCGACGACGCCGCCGACCTGCTCGCCGAGCTGTCCGACCGGGACAAGGAGCGGTTCCTCGAACTCATGGAGCCCGCGGAGTCCGCCCCGGTCAAGCGACTGCTGGAGTACTCCTCCGACACCGCGGGCGGGCTGATGACCCCGGAGCCGATCGTGCTCACCCCGGACTCCTCCATCGCCGAGGCGCTGGCGCGGGTGCGCAACCCGGACATCACCCCGGCGCTGGCCAGCATGGTGTTCGTCTGCCGCCCGCCCAGCGCCACCCCCACCGGCCGCTACCTGGGCTGCGTGCACATCCAGCGGCTGCTGCGCGACCCCCCGTTCGACCTGGTGGCGGGGGCGGTGGACAAGGAGCTGACCAGCCTGCGGCCGGACGCGTCGCTGCTGGAGGTCACCCGCTACTTCGCCAACTACAACCTGGTCTGCGCCCCGGTCGTCGACGACGAGGAGCACCTGCTCGGCGCGATCACCGTCGACGACGTGCTGGACCACCTGCTGCCCGAGGGCTGGCGGGAGCGGCAGTCGCGGCACACCGGGGTGGGCACCCGTGCCTGAGCCCACCTCCCGCAGGCGCCTCGACCAGCCCAGGGCCCCGCGCGGGTTCAAGCTGACGATCGACCCGGACACCTTCGGGCGGCTGTCGGAGAACCTGGCCCGGTTCCTGGGCACCGGGACGTTCCTGTTCTGGCAGACGCTGATCGTGATCACCTGGATCGTGCTGAACCTGGTGGCGGTGTCGCTGCGGTGGGACCCGTACCCGTTCATCCTGCTCAACCTGGCCTTCTCCACCCAGGCCGCGTACGCCGCGCCGCTGATCCTGCTCGCGCAGAACCGCCAGGACGACCGCGACCGGGTGTCGCTGGACGAGGACCGGGCGCGGGCCGCGCAGACCAAGGCCGACACCGAGTTCCTCGCCCGCGAGCTGGCGGCGCTGCGGATCGCGGTCGGCGAGGTGGCCACGCGCGACTACCTGCGCGGGGAGCTGGAGAAGCTGCGGTCGGACCTCAGCGGCGACATCAAGCGCAAGAAGCAGCGGCCGGAGCAATCGCGGGACGAGACCCGGCGCAACGAGATCTCGCACTGACCGCGGGGCCGGGGCGGGCGCGTCCGAGCCCCGGTCTCGGCCGGTGCGGTCGCGGGTGGGTCAGTCGGCGAGTTTGCCGCAGAGTTCGCCCAGGTAGGCGAGCTGCTCGGCGCTGAGGCGGGCCACGAAGTGCTCGGAGACCCCGGCCAGGTGGGTGCGGGAGGCGGTGCGCAGCACGTCGAGGCCGTGGGCGGTGAGGGTGGCGACCACGCCGCGGCCGTCGCCGGGGACGCGTTCGCGGGCGACCATGCCCGCGCGCTCCAAGCGGTCGACCAGGCGGGTGACGCCGGAGCGCGAGAGCAGGACCGCGTCGGCCAGTTCGGCCATCCGCAGCCGGTGGTCGGGGGCCTCGGCAAGCTGGACCAGCACGTCGTAGCCGCCCAGGGAAAGCTGCTGCTCGGCGACCAGTTCGGCCTCCAGGACCCTGGTCACCCTGGCGTGCGCGCGCAGGAACGTGCGCCAGGCGTGCAACTCGGTCCGGGTGGGTCGCACGGACCTGTCCGGTGCGGTCACGGGCCCTCCTCATCCTGCGCGCGGGGTGACAAGGTTACGGACCGCGCCCGGGTCGTCGCACGGCGCCCTTGACAACGGTTGTGGCGCGTGCCATCCGCGCGGACCGCCCCGGCTACCCGCCCGTAGCATGGGCTGGTGACCACAACCGAGCAGGTTCCCAGCGTCGAGGCCGTGCGGAAGGCTCTGGCGGGCGTGCAGGACCCCGAGATCCACCGCCCGATCACCGACCTCGGCATGGTCAAGGACGTGACCGTGCACCCGGACGGCCGGGTCGACGTCGCCATCTACCTCACCGTGGCGGGCTGCCCGCTCCGCGACAAGATCACCAAGGACGTCACCGCGGCGGTGACCGCCCTGGGCGGGGTGCGGTCGGTCGCGGTCGAGCTGGACGTGATGAACGACGAGCAGCGGACCGCGCTGCGCAAGTCGCTGCGCGGCGACGCCGAGGAGCCGCGCATCCCGTTCGCCGAACCCGGCTCGCTGACGCGGGTGTACTGCGTCGCGTCCGGCAAGGGCGGGGTGGGCAAGTCCAGCGTCACGGTCAACCTGGCCGTCGCCATGGCCGCCAGGGGCATCAAGGTCGGCATCGTCGACGCCGACATCTACGGCCACTCGATCCCGCGCATGGTCGGCTCCCGCGAGAAGCCCACCAAGGTCGAGAAGATGATCCTGCCGCCGGAGGCCAACGGCGTGAAGGTCATCTCCATCGGCATGTTCACCCCGGGCAACACCCCGGTCGTCTGGCGCGGCCCGATGCTGCACCGCGCGCTGCAGCAGTTCCTCGCCGACGTGTTCTGGGGCGACCTGGACGTGCTGCTGCTGGACCTGCCCCCGGGCACCGGCGACATCGCCATCTCGGTGGCGCAGCTCATCCCGAACGCGGAGATCCTGGTCGTCACCACCCCGCAGCAGGCCGCGGCCGAGGTCGCCGAGCGGGCGGGCTCGATCGCGCTGCAGACCCGCCAGCGGATCGCGGGCGTCATCGAGAACATGTCCTGGCTGGAGATGCCCGACGGCACCCGGATGGACGTCTTCGGCTCCGGTGGCGGTCAGCTCGTGGCCGACTCGCTGTCGAAGGCCGTCGGCTCCACCGTGCCGCTGCTGGGCCAGGTCCCGCTGGACCCGCGCCTGCGCGAGGGCGGCGACGACGGCAAGCCCCTGGTGACCAGCACCCCGGACGCCCCGGCGGCGAAGGTCCTCACCGAGGTCGCGGGCAAGCTGTCGGTCCGCGCCCGCGGGCTGGCTGGTCGGATGCTGTCGGTCTCCCCGGCCGGTCGCTGATCCGGCGCACCGCCCACGACCCGTCGTGGGCGGTGTCCCGGCCGTGATCAGGTGCCGGGTCTCCCGGCGGCGGTGATCAGCCCGGCGGGCGGGTTCACGGCGCCGGTGAGGTCAGCCCCCTCGGCGAGGAAGACCTCGTCGGCCTCGGCTCCCGCCGCGAAGGTGGCCCTGGCGAACGTGGCCGGGCCGAGGACGGACAGGCGGCTGAGGTCGGCCGGGCCGTGGAACGCGGTGTCGGACAGGTCGGCGGTCTCCTCCGCGATGACCTGGACCAGGCTCGCCGTGCCGTGGAAGACCGCGCCGCGCAGGTCGAGGGTGTCGGCGTCCAGGTGGTCCAGGCGGGTGTGCCCGGTGAACGTGGCGCCCGCGGCGTGGAAGCGGTTCACGCCCACGCCGGACAGGTCCAGGTCGGTGAAGGTGCCGCCGGACAGGTCGAGGTCGATGTCGGACCAGAACCCGTCGGGCGTGGCGAAGTGCAGGTGGTCGCGCAGGACGGCGACCGCGCGGCGGTCGGTCGTGCGGCGCAGGTGCGCGCAGATCGCGCTCACGACGGCCCCGCGGCAGCGCGGGTGCGCGATGCCGATCCGGTTGAGGGCGGCCAGCGCCTCCCCCTGGACGGCGTGGTCGGTCGAGGTCAGCCGCGCGAGCTGGGTGGCGAGTGCGGAGTCGACCGCGTGGACGACGGCGGCGGCGAACCGGTCACCGTGGTCGCCGTTGAACTCCACGCCTGCGAAGTCGGCCCGCTCGAGCGGGGTGGCGCCCCGGAAGTCGACCGCCGCGGCGAAGCGGGCCCTGTGGAACCAGGCGCCGGGCCCGGTGAACGTCACGCCGTCGAACCGGGCGGCACCGGCGAAGTGTGCCCGGCTGAAGTTGGCCGCGGCGGCGAAGACGGCCCCGGTGAACCGGGCGTCCCCGCGCAGGCGCACGTCGGAGAACACCGCGTCGCCGGTGAACCGGGCGCCCCCGAGGTCGGTCGTCCCGGTCACTTCGGCGTAGGACAGGTCGGTGCGGCCGAGGAACCGCGCCCCGGGGCAGTGCAGGTCGCGGATCACGCACCCGGCGAGGTCCAGGTCGAGCAGGGTCGCGCCGGTCAGGTCCAGGAGGACCGGGGAGGCGGGGCGGGTGCGGCAGCAGTCGGCGACCAGGTGCTGCACCGCCGCCCGCACCGGTTCGTCCGCGTCGGCGGGTGGCCGCCGCAGGTACTCGCAGCCGATCGCCGCGACGACGCGGAGCAGTGGCTCGCGCAGGAATGCGAGGTGGCGCAGCGCCCGCACCGCGTCGAGCCGGGCGTGCGGGCGGCGGGAGCGGAGCCCGCGCGCCACCCGGCGCACCCGGTGTTCGAGCAGCCTGCCTGCTGCGGCGCGGCGCTCCCGGGCGAAGTCCAGGCGGTACTCGTCGAGGTGTGGGGCGGGGAAGCGGAGCGGACGCTCAGGTGGCATCGGGGTCGATCTTGGGCCGGTCGCCGGGCTTGGGCGGGTCGGCCGGGGGGCGGGGGGGTAGCTGGGGCTGGGTGTCGGCGTAGCCGTTGGGCTTGACGCCGTTGTCGCCGTCGCCGAAGAGGGTTTGGGTGACGATGGTCTTCGGGTCGAAGTTGCGCAACTGCTGGAGGTCCTGCAGGGGTTTGCGCAGCTCGTCGAAGTCGGGGCCGAGTTCGTTCTTGAGCTGGTCGCGGGCGCCGGTGGCGTACTCGCGGACCTTGCGGATGGAGCGGCCCACCCAGGCCGCCGCGGCGGGGAGGCGTTCCGGGCCGAGGATGAACAGGCCCGCGATCCCCAGCACGAGGATTTCCGCCCAGCCGACGCTCTCGAACACCGCTCACCTCCCGCTGTCTGCTGCCCGACGTTGCTGCCCTGACCGCCAGAGTATCCGGTCAGTCCGACCGCAGGGTGACCTGAATGGTGAGTTCGCGCCCCTGCCGGGCCAACACGACGGGAACGGTGTCCCCGGGCCGGTGCTCGCGGACCGCGACGGTCAGTTCGGCGGCGTTGCGCACCTGCCGGTCGCCGACCTTGCGGATCACGTCGCCCTCGGCGATGCCCGCAGCGGCCGCCGCGCCGCCGTCGGCGACGTTGACGACCTGGGCGCCCTCGGCGGTGTCGGCGGAGACCGACTTGACGTTGGCGCCGATGTCGGCGTGCTTGACCTGGCCGTCGCGGATGATGGTCTCGGCGATGCGCTTGGCGTCGTTGCCGGGGATGGCGAAGCCCAGGCCGATGGAGCCGGTGTTGCCGGTGCTGGAGCGGATGGCGGAGTTGATGCCGATCAGCGCCCCGGTGGCGTCGACCAGCGGGCCGCCGGAGTTGCCCTGGTTGATCGCCGCGTCGGTCTGGATGGCGTCGTAGGTGATGGGCGCCTCGCCGTTCTCCCCACCCGCGACGACCGGGCGGTGCAGGGCGCTGACGATGCCCTGGGTGACCGTGTCGGACAGGCCGAGCGGGGAACCGACGGCGATCACCGGGTCGCCGACCTGGAGCTTGTCGGAGTCGCCGAATTGCAGCACGGTCGGGTTGGTCACCGCGACCTTGATCACGGCGAGGTCGGTCTTGGCGTCGGTGCCCACGACCTTCGCCTCGGCCCGGGTGCCGTCGGTGAACACGGTGGTGATCGTGGACTCCGGGGTGGCGCGACCCTCCAGGGTGACCACGTGCCAGTTGGTGAGGATGTAGCCGGAACCGTCGATGAACACCCCGGAGCCGGTGCCGCCGCCCTGCTCCATGCGCACCTCGATGGACACCACCGCGGGCCGCACCCTGGTCGCGATGTCGGACACGGACCCGACCGGGCGCTGCACCCCGGGCTCGACCTGGGCCAGGGTGACGTCGCTGGTGAGCGCGTCGCCGCCGCGGGCGACCACCCAGCCGACCAGCCCGCCCGCCGCCCCGATCACCAGGGCGACGACACCGAGCAGGACCAGCGCGACGGGCTTGACCCGCCTGCCGAAGAGGACGTCAGGCAGGCTCAGCAGCGCGCCGGTGCCCCGGGTGGACCCTGCGGCGGGCTCGTCGTCGTCCTTGGGCACCGCGGGTGGGCCGATGACCGCACCCGCGGCCGGGTCGCGCCACGGGTCGGCGTCCTCGCTCCACAGGTGGCCCTCGTCGCCGGCGTCCCCGCCGCCTGCGCCGGGGGGTCGCTGCAACCGCACCCCGGTGTCGGCGGGCGTGCGGCCGAACGCGCTCGCGAGCGCGTCCGGGGTCGGCGGCGCACTCGGCAGCCCCCCGAGCGACGGGCGGGCCGCGGCGTGGGGGGAGAAGGCGCCGTCGACCCCGGCGGGCCGCCCGAACGCGGCCGCCGACGAGGGATCGACCGCGGGCCGCTCCAGCGGCCTGGGTCCGATCCGCTGCTCGGGGTCGGGGTTCTGCTGAGTCATCATCCACCACGGTGCCGCAACGACGGTGAAATGGGCGTGCGGAACCGCGCGGGAAGCGGTTGCGCACGAAGAGAACCGCCCCCGGGCGGGGGCGGTTGCGGTGGTCTTGCGGTCAGCGGGCGGCGACGAGGCCGAACGAGGGGGCCTGGTCGGCCGCGGTCGGGCGGGCGCCGACGAAGCCGACCGGTTCGATGTCGCCCGCGGTCGGGTACGGCTCGGCGGTACCGGGGACGGGGCCGCCACCGGTGTTGACCAGCGCGAGCGCGCCGAGCACCAGGCCGGAGACGACCACACCGGCACCCTGGGCGGCGCGGCGGCCGGACCTGCGGCCCAGGACGGCGCTGCCCTCGCCCAGGCGCGGCGAGGACCCCAGCGGGGTGGCGGTGCCGAACGCGGCGGTGGCCTCGGGGCGCTGGATGGCGACCAGTTGGCCGTCGTCGGTGACCGCGAGGTTGTCCGGGGCGCCGGGGAGGTCGACCTCCTGCGGGATGGCCCGCAGCGAGGCGAGGAACCCGGCGGACATGCTGGGCACGTCGGCCGCGCGGACCGCCGAGCGGGCCTGCCGCTGGGCGGTGACCTCGGCGGCGCACCACGGGCAGCGGGCCAGGTGCGCGGTCGCGCGGTCGTGCGGGGTGCGGCCGAGTTCACCGTCGACGAAGGCCACCACGGCGTCGGGCATGAGGTGCTGGTCGGGCAGCCCCAGGCTCTCGAACGTCATAGCGCGGCCTCCCGTGCGAGTTCCCGGCGCCGCTCCAGCGACGCGCGCAGGGCCTGGCGGCCCCGGTGGATTCTGCTGCGGACAGTACCCAGCTTCACCCCGAGGGTGGCGCCGATCTCCTCGTAGGACAGGCCCTCCACGTCGCAGAGCACGACGGCGGCGCGGAACTCCGGGGGCAGCTCGTCCAGCGCGGCCTGCAGGTCCGGGTCGAGGTGGGTCTCGCCGTAGACCTGCTCCGGGCTCGGGTCGTCCCCGGCGAGGCGGTCGGTGTCCTCGGGCAGGGCCTCCATCCGCAGCCGCGAGCGGCGGCGGGCCATGTCCAGGAACAGGTTGGTGGTGATGCGGTGCAGCCAGCCCTCGAAGGTGCCGGGCTTGTAGGACGCCAGCGAGCGGAACACCCGGATGAAGGTCTCCTGGGTGAGGTCCTCGGCGTCGTGGGCGTTGCCGGTCAGGCGGTAGGCGAGCCGGTAGACGCGGTCGGCGTGCTCGCGCACGACCTCGTCCCACGACGGCGGCGTCCAGGCCGTCTCCTCGATCTCCACCGGCCTCGGCTCGGCGGTCTGGGTGGCGGGGATACGCACCTCCTGCACAGGGTCCTTCGCCGTCTTCCGGACAACGTCCGCGCGTCCCATCGTGTTCCCCCGCTCCCGGGTCAGACCCGTCCCAGCCATGCCGTCCACTCTGGGGTACCCCCATGTGGCCATGGTGAGAGCCTGCTGAGATGAGCCTGAGAAAACGTTCAGGGGGTGACCTTCCGGTCGAGTTCACCCGTTTTCCCCATCGGCGGCGCTAACCTCCGTTCCCGTGGGACGGGAATCGCCCGCCGTGGACCCGGCGGACCTGAGCGGGTACGTCGACGGCTTCCTGGCCGAAGACGACGCGCTGGCGTCGGCGCGGGCCACCGCGCTGCGGCTGGGGTCGGTCCCGGTCAGCCCGAGCAGCGGGGCGGCGCTGCGGTTCCTGGCCAGTGTGCTGCGCGCGAAGGCCGTTGTCGAGGTGGGCACCGGCCTGGGGGTCAGCGGCCTGTACCTGCTGCGCGGGATGGCCCCCGACGGGGTCCTCACCTCGATCGACCTCGACCCCGAGCACCAGGCCCTGGCCAAGCGCACCTTCACCGCGGCGGGCGTCGCCCCCGGCCGCACCCGGCTGATCATGGGCCGCGCCCTCGACGTGCTGCCCCGGCTGACCGACGGCGGCTACGACCTGCTGTTCATCGACGCGTCCAAGCCCGAGTACCCCGAGTACCACCAGCAGGGCGTGCGCCTGCTGCGGCCCGGTGGCGTGCTGGCGTTCGACAACATCCTGTGGCAGGGCCGGGTGGCCGACCCCACCCGCCGCGACCCGGACACCCAGGGGGTGCGCGAGGCCGCCAGGGCGATCCGCGAGGACGACCGGCTGGTGCCGATGCTGCTGCCGGTGGGCGAGGGCCTGCTGGTCGCGGCCAAGGTCTAGGCGGGTCGGCCCGGGTCCCCGGGATCACCCGGGCGGGTCAGTCGGCGTGGGTGCCCTTGCCCAGGACGACGATGCCGCTGCCGCTCACGGTGTACCGGGCGCGGTCCGCTTCCGGGTCGACACCGATGTGGACGCCGTCACCGACGGTGACGTTCTTGTCGAGGATGGCCCGGCGCACGACGGCGCCCTTGCCGACCCGCACCCCCGGGAGCAGGACGCTGCCCTCCACGACCGCGCCGTCCTCGATGACCACGTCGGAGCTGATGACCGAGCCGGTCACCCGGGCGCCGGAGACGATGGTGCCCGGGCCGATCATCGACTCCTGGGCCAGGCCCTGGTTGACGAACTTCGCCGGGGGCAGCGGCGGGGTGGCGGTGCGGATGGGCCACTGCTGGTTGTAGAGGTTGAACACCGGGTGCACCGACACCAGGTCCATGTGCGCGTCGTAGTAGGCGTCCAGGGTGCCGACGTCGCGCCAGTAGCCGCGGTCGCGCTCGGTCTCGCCGGGGACCTCGTTGTCGGCGAAGTCGTACACCCACGCCGAGCCCCGGTCGACCAGCATCGGGATGATGTCGCCGCCCATGTCGTGCAGGGAGTCCTTGTCGGCGGCGTCGGCCTTGAGCGCGTCGAGCAGGGCCGCGGTGGAGAACAGGTAGTTGCCCATGGAGGCGAACGTCACGTCCGGGTCGTCGGGGACCGCGGGCGGGTCGGCGGGCTTCTCCAGGAACCGGGTGATGCGGCCGGTGGCGTCGGAGTCGATGCAGCCGAAGGCGCGCGCCTCCTGGCGCGGCACCCGGATGCCCGCGACGGTGACCCCCGCGCCGGTGGCGATGTGGCGCTCCAGCATCTGCGCCGGGTCCATCCGGTAGACGTGGTCGGCGCCGAAGACCGCGATGTAGTCGGGCCGCTCGTCGTGCACCAGGTTCAGCGACTGGAAGATCGCGTCGGCGCTGCCGGTGTACCAGCGCGGGCCCAGGCGCTGCTGCGCGGGCACCGGGGTGACGTACTGGCCGAGGATGTTCGACAGCCGCCAGGTGGTGGAGATGTGCCGGTCCAGCGAGTGCGACTTGTACTGGGTGAGCACGCACAGCCGGTGGAACCCGGCGTTGACCAGGTTCGACAGGACGAAGTCGACGAGGCGGTAGTTCCCGGCGAACGGCACAGCGGGCTTGGCGCGGTCGGCGGTCAAGGGCCAGAGCCGCTTTCCCTCACCGCCCGCCAACACGATCCCGAGTACCCGCGGCTGGCCCTTCACGTCCTGACCCTAACCGGCTCACCCAGTGGTGTGCCACACGTGATCGGCTTGTGTGGTCCCGCGTTCACCCGTGCGCCGCAGTGCGTTCCCCCGGCGCCGTGCGGCTACCGTGTCCCGCGTGCGCATAGGACTGCTGACGAGGGAATACCCACCGGAGGTCTACGGCGGGGCGGGCGTGCACGTGGCGTTCCTGGTGCCGCGGCTGCGGGAACTGCTCGACGTGGACGTGCACTGCTTCGGCGGGCCGCGCTCCGACGCGACCGCGCACAACCCGGCCGCCGGGCTGGAGCACGCGAACGCGGCGCTGCGCACGCTGTCGGCGGACCTGTCGATCACCGCGGCGGTGGACAAGGTCGACCTGGTCCACTCGCACACCTGGTACGCGAACATGGCCGGTCAGCTCGCCCAGGTGCTGCACGGCGTCCCGCACGTGGTGACCGCCCACTCGCTGGAGCCGCGCAGGCCGTGGAAGGCCGAGCAGCTCGGCGGCGGCTACCGGCTGTCCTCGTGGGTGGAGAAGACCGCCTACGAGTCGGCGGACGCGGTGATCGCCGTCAGCGCCGGGATGCGCGCGGACGTGCTCGACTGCTACCCGGCGCTGGACCCGGCCAGGGTGCACGTGGTGCGCAACGGCATCGACTCCACCGCCTACCGCCCGGTCACCGAGACCGACGCGCTGCGCGCGCACGGCATCGACCCGGGCAGGCCGATCGTGCTGTTCGTGGGCAGGATCACCCGACAGAAGGGGGTGGGGCACCTGGTGGCCGCCGCCCACCACATCGACCCGGACGCGCAGGTCGTGCTGTGCGCGGGCGCCCCGGACACCCCGGAGATCGCCGAGGAGACCCGGGTGGCGGTCGCGGAGCTGGCGTCGGCGCGGCCCGGGGTGTTCTGGATTCAGAAGATGCTGCAGCCCGCCGAGGTGCGCCAGTTGCTGAGCCGGGCGGCGGTGTTCGTGTGCCCGTCGGTGTACGAGCCGCTGGGCATCGTGAACCTGGAGGCGATGGCGTGCGCGACCGCCGTGGTCGCCTCGGACGTCGGCGGCATCCCGGAGGTCGTCGTGGACGGGGAGACGGGCCTGCTGGTGCACTACGACGAGGCGGACCCGTCGGCGTTCCGCAGCGGGCTGGCGGACGCGGTCAACGAGGTGCTGGCCGACCCGGAGCGCGCGGCGGCGATGGGCGCGGCGGGCCGGGAGCGGGCCGTGCGGGACTTCTCCTGGGCGTCGGTGGCCGAGCAGACGGTGGCCGTGTACGAGGCGGCGCGGGCGGTGCACGGCGGCTGATCCGCGCCCGGGGTGATCCCAACGTCACACCTGGGCTGAGAGCGTGGTCAGCACCGGGCTCGTAGGGTGGTGGCGTGCACGTTCACCTGGGCAAACCGGCGTTCTCCCGGTACTCGGTGGCGTCGCTGCTGGCCACCGGGATCAGCCAGCTCGTGCTGTTCGGGCTGTACGCGTGGGGCGGGGTGGGTGCCCTCCCGGCGAGCGTGATCGCGTTCGCGGTGGGGGCGGTGCCGCACTTCGTGCTGGTGCGCTGGTGGGCGTGGGGGCAGCGCGGGGTGCCGCGGCTGACCGGGCAGGTCGTCGGCTACCTGGTGACGACCGCGGTCGGCGGGCTGGTGTCGGTGGTGCTGACCGCGGGGGTGGACTGGCTGGTGGAGCCGCTGCTCGCCGACCGCGGGGTGCGGACGCTGGTGCTGAACGTGACGTACGTGCTCAGCGGGTTGCCGGTGTTCCTGGCGAAGTACGCGGTGCTGGACCGGGTGTTCGCCGGGCCGGGGGCCGCTGCGGACCCCGAGGCCGCCGCGCTGCCGTCGGAGCCGCTGGCGGGTCGGGCCTGACGCCGCTCAGGCCCCCGCCGCGTAGGAGTCGACGAACTCGACCAGGGTGCGGGCGGCGAAGCCGGTGGCGCCCGGGACGACGTCGTCGTAGGGGCGGTCCGCCCGGGCCGGGCCCGCGATGTCCAGGTGCGCCCAGGGCAGGCCCGCGGTGAACTCGCGCAGGAACAGGGCGGCGGTGATGCCGCCCGGCCCCGGCGGGCACTGCCGGACGTCGGCGATGTCGCTGGGGACGTGCTCGGCCCACTCGTCGAGCAGCGGCATCCGCCACCACGCCTCGCCCGCCTTCGCGCCCGCCTCGACCACCCGGTCGGCCAGGGCCGCCGAGTCGGCGAACAGGCCGCCGGTGCGCAGGCCCAGGGAGATCTTCATGGCGCCGGTGAGGGTGGCCACGTCGAGGAGGACGTCGGCGCCGAGTTCGGCCGCGGCGTAGGCCAGGGCGTCGGCGAGGACCATCCGGCCCTCGGCGTCGGTGTTGGTCACCTCGGTGGTGCGGCCGCCGTAGTGGCGGACGACGTCACCGGGGCGGTAGGCGGAACCGGAGACGTGGTTCTCCGCGCACGGCACCAGCGCGGTCACCCGGACCGGCAGGCCCAGGCGGGCCACCGCGATCATCGCCGCGATGACGGCGGCACCGCCGGACATGTCGGTGCGCATCAGGTGCATCCCGTCGGCGGGCTTGATCGAGATGCCGCCGGTGTCGAAGGTGATGCCCTTGCCGACCAGGACCAGGTGCGGGCCCCCGGCGCCCGGGGGCGCCCAGGTGAGGTGCAGCAGCCGGGGCGGCCGTTCGGACCCGCCGCCGACCGCGATGACCCCGCCGAAACCGTGCTCGGCCAACCACTCCTCGTCGCGGACCACCGCGTCCAGGCCGGGCACCTTCCCCGCCGCCCTGGCCGCGGTGCGGGCCAGCCACGCCGGGTCCTTGACGTTGGACGGGGTGTTGGCCAGGTCGCGGGCGAAGGCGGTGGCCGCCGCCAGCGCGGTGGCCCGGCTGACCGCCGCCGCCACCTCGGCGCGGCGGTCCGGTTCGGACACCACCAGCCGCGCGGTGCGCAGCCGCGGCTTCGGCTCCTCGCCGGTGACCCGGAACCGGTAGCCGCCAAGCGACAGGCCCCTGGCGAACTGGGCCGCCTCCTCCGGTCCGGCGTCCGGCGGCAGCACGAGCGCCACCCCCGGCCGCCCGGTCCCGCGCCCGCTGTCGGTGTCCGCCGCCGCCCGCGCGTCCACGGCGCGGACCAGTGCCGCGCCCGCCGCCCGCCAGTCCGCCGCGGTCCCCTCGCCCACCCCGAGCACCCAGGCCGCCGCCGAGTCGGCGGGGCCGGGCTGCACCTCGCCCGCCCGGCCGGACAGCGCGACCGCGCTCGCCCAGTCGGCGCCGAGGTCGTTCCCGCCTGGCCCGAGCAGCGGGGGGCCGTCCGCCGAACTGCGGCTGAGCACGACGAGCGGCAGGCCGCCCCGCACCGAGGCCGCCACCTCCACGTCGGGCAGCGTCGTCGGCAGGGTCGGCACCGGCGTGGACAAGGTTCCTCCGGCTGGGATGCTCGGGAAGCGGGTGGTGGTGGGGTGGTGGGCGGTCGCGGCTCAGCCGGAGGCGGACTTGAGCGCGTCCCCGAGGTTGCCCGCCTCCTCCGGCGTCATCTCCACGACGAGGCGTCCACCGCCCTCGAGCGGGACGCGCATCACGATGCCCCGGCCCTCCTTAGTCACTTCGAGGGGACCGTCACCGGTCCGGGGCTTCATGGCCGCCATAGCGTGCTCCCTCCGTCATAGCCTGCCCACCCGGCGCTGGCCTCCGCACGCGTCGGACGGCCGGGTCGAATGACATTCTCCCCCATCCGGTCGCGGCGGGTGAAATCGAACCGATCATCGCGTGTCGGGTGACCGGCCACGATGGGCGGGCGGCCCGCCCCCGGCGGCCTCCCGACCCGGCTCCCGCGCACCCCCTCCGCGCCCACGGCGGACACCCGCGCACCCGGGGCGGGGTCGCCGCCGCCTTCCCGAGCCGACCTCGGCATTCCCGCCATCCGGACCGCGGTGTCCAAAATGGTGCGCCGCCCGCGCCCTCGGGGGACGGCCCCGGCCGCGCTGTGGTGTCGGTGGACACACGGCGGCGGCCCGCTTCCTGGCGGGGGGCCCGGGTGGTAAGCAGGGGTACACCGCGTGAAAGGGAGCCCGATGTCCGACACGGCACTGCTGACCGAGGACCGCGACGGCGTGCGCACGCTGACCCTGAACCGGCCGGAGGCGTACAACTCGCTCACGGTGGCGCTCAAGGAGGCCCTGCTCGACGCGCTGACCGCCGCCGCGGCCGACGCGTCGGTGCGCGCGGTGGTGCTGACCGGCGCCGGGAAGGCGTTCTGCGCGGGCCAGGACCTCAAGGAGCACGTCGAACTGCTGCGCGCGGACGACCCGGCACCTCTGTCGACGGTGGAGAGACACTACAACCCGATCGTCACCGCCATCACCGGGATGCCCAAACCGATCATCGCCGCGGTGAACGGCATGGCCGCGGGCGCGGGCGCCTCCTTCGCCTACGCCTGCGACCTGCGCATCGCCGCCGACTCGGCGAAGTTCCTGATGGCCTTCGCCAACGTCGGCCTCACCGCCGACTCGGGCGCGGCCTGGACGCTGCCGCGGCTCATCGGCTACGGCCGGGCGATGGAGATGATGCTGCTGGCCAAGCCGGTGACCGCCGAGGAGGCGCTGCGGCTGGGCATGGTCGGCCAGGTGCTCCCGGCCGCGGAAGTGCTCCCCGCCGCGCAGGCGCTGGCGGCCAGGATGGCGGCGGGCCCGACCACGGCCTACGCGATGATCAAGGAGGCCATGCTGCGCTCGGCGGGCGCCCCGCTGGCCGATGGCCTGGTCGCCGAGGGCGAGACGCAGGCCAGGGCGGGTGCGACGGCTGACCACCGCGCGGCCGTGGAGGCGTTCGTGGCGAAGCGGGAGCCGGTGTTCGAGGGCCGCTAGGCCGGGTTCTCGGGGGTCGCGCGCCAGCAGGTCCGCACGTGGTCGTCGACCATGCCGGTGGCCTGCATGAGGGCGTAGCAGGTGGTGGGGCCGACGAAGGCGAAGCCGCGCTTCTTCAGCGCCTTCGACATCGCCGTGGACTCGGGGGTGATCGCGGGGACGTCGGCCATCGTCTTCGGGCGGGCGGGCTTGACCCCGGGGGCGAACGACCACAGCAGGTCGTCGAGGTCGGTGTCCATGGCGAGCACGGCCCTGGCGTTGGTGATGGTGGCGGTGACCTTGGCGCGGTTGCGGACGATGCCCGTGTCGGCCATCAGGCGTTCGACGTCGGTCGTGTCGAAGGCGGCGATCGCGTCCGGGACGAAACCGGCGAAGGCGCGGCGGAAGTTCTCCCGCTTGCGCAGGATGGTGATCCAGGACAGCCCGGACTGGAACGCCTCCAGGCTGATCCGCTCGAACAGGGCGTCGCGGCCGTGGAGGGGGACGCCCCACTCGGTGTCGTGGTAGTCGGCGTAGTCGGGGGCGGAGTCGCCCCAGGCGCAGCGGACCCGGTTCACCGGTAGGTCTCCGCGAAGCGGGCGAAGCGGCGCAGCGAGTACCGGACCCCCAACCGGAACCCGGGGCCGACGACGCGCCAGCCCAGTTCGCCCGCCCGGCCCAGCGGCAGTTCCAGCCGCTCGTGCCAGACGAAGGTGGACGCGTCGCCGCCGCGCGGCTGCACCTGGAACAGGCCGGTGCCGCGCACCACCCCGCCGGTGTGCAGGACCTCGACGCGCTTGGGCGCCTCCCAGGTGGTGATGCGCATGGTGTCGGTGAACCCCACCCCGAGCACCCCGGTGAACGCCGACAGGCCGGACCCGACACCGCGCCCGTCGCCCTCGGTGATCCGGACCTTCGTGCCCAGCATCCACTCGCCCTGGCGCGCCCAGTCGGTCAGCGCGGCCCAGGTGGTGTCGGCGGGGGCGGCCACCGGGACCCGCTCGGTGACCTCGATCATTCAGCCGCCTCCCTGGCGCGCTCCAGCTCGGCCACCCTGGCCCGCAGGGTGTCGATCTCGGTGCCGAGCCTGCGCAGCACCCAGTCGACCTCGGACATCTTGTAGCCGCGCAGGGTGAGCTGGAACCGGACGGACTCCAGGTCGGCACCGGTGATGTCGGTGGCGGGCAGGCGGGTGGGCGACGCGCCGGGGGCCAGCGGCGGCAGCTCCTCGCCCCGGCCGAACACGACCGAGGCCAGCAGGAACACCACGCCCGCCACGAGCACCATGACGACGAGGTAGATCAGTGCGGTGGTCACGGGGGGATCGTGTCACGCCCGGCGGAAACGCGGTTGCCGACACCACGACCCCGCCCCGACGATGTCCCCATGCCCGAGGTCACCCGCCTCACCCCGCAGGACTGGTCCGCCCTGCGGGCCGTGCGCCTCGCCGCCCTCGTCGACAGCCCGCACGCCTTCGCCTCCACCCTGGCCAGGGAGACGGCGTTCACCGAGGCCGACTGGCGGTCCTGGCCGTCCCGGCACGCCGTGTTCGCCGCCCTGGTCGACGGCACCCCGGTCGGGTTGGCGGCGGGCGCGCCGGACCCGGCCGGGCTGGAACTGGTCTCCCTGTGGCTGGCCCCCGGCCACCGCGGCGGCGGGCTCGCCGACGGACTGGTCGCGGCGGTCGTCGGGCGGGCCGGGGAGCTGGGCGTCGACACGGTCACCGCCTGGGTGTGGGAGCACAACGCGCGGGCCCACCGCTTCTACGACCGCCTCGGCTTCGCGCCCACCGGCCGCGGCGAGCCGAACCCGGCCCACCGGGACCAGCTCGAGGTCGAACTCGCGCTCCCCGTCCCCGGGCCCGCCCGGTGATCACCCGGCGGTCGGTCCGGCCCGTTCGCCCGCTGTTTGCCGGGGCGGGCGTTTTCCGACCGCCGGACATGGGGTGATCACCCTAGACTCGCGGCCGTGACAAGCGAGCCGAAGAAGGACGAGCCGCCGCGCGAGCGCCAGCGCGGACCGGTGACGCTGCGGCGCGACCGCAGCGACGAGTCGACCACCACCGACCAGCGGCTGCTGGACTCGCGCGGGCCCAGCGACTGGGTGCACACCGACCCGTGGCGGGTGCTGCGCATCCAGGCCGAGTTCGTCGAGGGCTTCGGCGCGCTGGCCGAGGTGCCGCGGGCGGTCACCGTGTTCGGGTCGGCGCGCACCGCGCGCGACCACGAGGAGTACAAGCTGGGCCAGCGGATCGGCGCGGCGCTGGCCGAGGCCGGGTTCGCCGCGATCACCGGCGGTGGGCCGGGGGTGATGGAGGCGGTCAACCGCGGCGCGTCCGACGCGGGCGGGTTCTCCGTGGGCCTGGGCATCGAGCTGCCGTTCGAGCAGGGCCTCAACGAGTGGGTCGACCTGGGCGTGAACTTCCGCTACTTCTTCGCCCGCAAGACCATGTTCATCAAGTACTCGCAGGCCTTCATCTGCCTGCCCGGCGGCTTCGGCACGCTCGACGAGCTGTTCGAGGCGCTGACCCTGGTGCAGACCAAGAAGGTCACCAAGTTCCCGGTGGTCCTCTTCGGAACCGAGTACTGGGGCGGGCTCTACGACTGGCTGCGGGACTCGGTCCTCAAGAGCGGCAAGATCGGCGAGAAGGACATGGCGCTGCTGCACCTCACCGACGACGTCGACGACGCCGTGCAGGTCGTGGAGAACGCCTACCAGGCCTGGAGCGACGCGCACTGATGGCCGGGCACGGGGTGTGCGTCTACTGCGCGTCGAACTCGAACGTCCCCCGCGGTCACCTCGACCTCGCCGACGAGGTGGGCGCGGGCATCGCCGACCGAGGCTGGTCGCTGGTCTGGGGCGGGTCCAGCGCGGCCATGATGGGCGCGGTGGCCCGCGCGGTCCGCCGCGGCGGCGGGCACACCCTGGGGGTGATCCCGCAGGGCCTGGTGGACCTGGAGGTGGCCGACCCGGAGGCCGACGAACTGGTCGTGGTGGACACCATGCGCGAGCGCAAGCGGATCATGGACGACCGCGCCGACGCGTTCCTGGCCCTGCCCGGCGGGCTGGGCACGCTGGAGGAGCTGTTCGAGGTGTGGACCGCGGGCTACCTGGGGATGCACCGCAAACCGGTGGTCGTGCTGGACCCGGACGACCACTACGCGGGGCTGCTGGAGTGGACCCGCGGGCTGGCCGCGAAGGGGTTCGTCTCCCCCGCGTCCCTGGACTTCCTGGTGGTGACCAGGACGGTCGACGAGGCCCTGGACGCGGTCGCGCCGCGGTAGCTCAGGCGGCGTCGGGGCGCTTGTGGTAGCTGTCGACGTACTCCTGGCCGGACAGCTCCATCAGCGCGTACATGACCTCGTCGGTCACCGCGCGGCGGATCGGCAGCGAGTTGCCCAGGCCCGCGTAGCGGGAGAAGTCCAGCGGCTCGCCGAAGACCACCTTGATCCGGCGCGGCCGGGGCAGGCGGGTGCCCGCGGGCTGCACCCGGTCCGTGCCGACCAGGGCCACCGGCACCACCGGCGCCCCGTGCTCCAGGGCGAGCTGCGCCACCCCGGTGCGGCCGCGGTGCAGCTTGCCGTCGAGGGAGCGGGTGCCCTCCGGGTGGATGGCGAACGCGTCGCCGCGGTCGAGGACGGCGCCCGCGACCTCCAGCGACTGCAGGGCGGCCCGGCTGTTGTCGCGCTGGACCGGGATCGCGCCCAGGGCGCGGAACAGGGTGCCCACCAGCCGCCCGCGCAGCGAGGTCGCGGTGAAGTACTCGGCCTTGGCCAGGAACGCCACCTTGCGCGAGAGCATCAGCGGCACCACGAAGCTGTCGATGACCGCGAGGTGGTTGATGGCCAGGATCACCGGCCCCTTCGTCGGAACCAGGTTCGCGCCCACAACGGTGGGGCGGAAGAACAGCTTGGCGAGGAACGACAACACCGAACGCAGCGCGCGGTAGAACACGGCGAACCCTCCTAGGTCGACCCCACTGTAGTCCCGCCCCCGCGCCCGGAGACGCCGGTCACCGACCCGGGTGACCGACCGCATGGCACGATCGGGGGTCGTGACCACAGCACTGCGGTTCGGTTCCCGCCCGGTCCCGCGCGACCGGGCGCTGGTCATGGCGATCGTGAACCGGACGAGGGACTCGTTCTACGACGGCGGCGCCACCTTCGCCGAGTCCGCCGCGCTGGCCGCGGTCGACCGGGCGGTCACCGAGGGCGCCGACATCGTCGACATCGGCGGGGTGCGGGCGGGCTCGCACGGGGAGGCCGTGGACGCCGCCGAGGAGGCGCGGCGGGTGGTGCCGTTCGTGGCCGCGGTCCGCGAGCGGCACCCGGACCTGGTGATCAGCGTGGACACCTGGCGCTCCCGGGTCGGCCGGGCGGTGTGCGCGGCGGGCGCGGACCTGATCAACGACACCTGGGCGGGGGCGGACCCGGCGCTGGCCGAGGTGGCCGCCGAGTTCGGCGTGGGCATCGTCTGCTCGCACACCGGCGGCGCCGCCCCGCGCACCGACCCGCACCGGGTCCGCTACACCGACGTGGTCGCCGAGGTCGCCGCGGAGCTGGTCGGGCGCGCGGAGCGGATGGTGACCCTGGGGGTGCCGAGGGCAGGGGTGCTGATCGACCCGACGCACGACTTCGGCAAGAACACCTGGCACGGCCTGGAGCTGCTGCGCAGGCTCGACGAACTGGTCGGCACCGGGTGGCCGGTGCTGATGGCGCTGTCCAACAAGGACTTCATCGGCGAGACGCTGGGCGTGGGCGTGGAGGACCGGGTGGAGGGCACCCTGGCCGCGACCGCGCTGGCCGCGGGGGCGGGCGCCCGGGTGTTCCGCGCCCACCAGGTCCGGGCGACGCGCCGGGTGGTGGACATGGTGGCGGCGATCGCGGGCACCCGCCCGCCGCGCCGCGCGCTGCGGGCGCTGGCGTGAACCCGGTCGAGCGGATGCTGGCCGACCGCACCTGGCAGAGCCCGGAGTGGTCGGTCTCGGCGCTGGTCCGGGCGAAGGGCACCCGCACGGTGAGCGTGGTGCTGCCCGCACTGGACGAGGAGGCCACGGTCGGCGCGGTCGTGGAATCCGTCCGCCCCCTGCTGGGCACCCTGGTCGACGAGCTGGTGGTGCTGGACTCCGCCTCCACCGACCGCACCGCCGAGGTCGCCGCCGCCGCGGGCGCCCGGGTGGTCCACCGCGACCGGGTGCTCCCGGAGCTGCCCGCGCGCCCCGGCAAGGGCGAGGTGCTGTGGCGCTCCCTGGCCGCCACCACCGGCGACCTGCTGGTGTTCCTGGACTCCGACCTGGTCGACCCAGACCCCGCGTTCGTCCCGGCACTGCTGGGACCGCTGCTCACCCTGTCGGACATCCACCTGGTGAAGGGCTTCTACCGGCGCCCGCTGCGGCTGGAGAGCACCGGCGGCGGGCGGGTGACCGAGCTGCTGGCCCGGCCGGTGCTCTCGGCCCTGCGCCCGGAACTGGCCGGGGTCATCCAGCCGCTGGGCGGGGAGTACGCGGGGACCCGCGAGTTCCTGGCGTCGGTGCCGTTCGCGGCCGGGTACGGGGTGGAGATCGGGCTGCTGCTCGACGCGCACGCCCGCTACGGGCTGGCGGGGCTGGCGCAGGTGAACCTGGGGGTGCGCAAGCACCGCAACCGGTCGCTGCTGCAACTGGGGGTCATGTCCCGGCAGATCCTCGGCACCGCCCTTTCCCGCTGCGGCCTGCCCGCGGCGGACGCGGACCTGACCCAGTTCGTGCAGGTGGGCGGGGAGTGGGTGCCCGACCGGGTGCCGGTGCTGGTCGCGGACCGCCCGCCGATGGCCGAGGTGCTGGAGCGCCGGTAGCCGGTCCGCGTGGCCGTCAGTGGCGGGAGTCCGACCAGGCGAGGATCTCCCGGGCGAGCTGCGGGGCCATCAGGTGGTAGTCCACGTGCGCCCCGTCGTCGCCCCAGCGGAACGGCAGACCGCCGAGGCCGCCGCCGCAGGCCGGGTCCTTGCGCCAGCACAGCGAGATCGCGTTCCACCCGGGCGGGAACAGCGGGATCGGGCCGAGCGCGAACGGGTTCTCCGGGATGTCGTCGAAGAAGAAGTGGTTGATGCCCAGCGAGATGCCGGTGCGGCTGGTGATCGCTTCCCGGATGTCGTTGACCATCGGCAGGAATGGGTCTTCGCTGTCGAAATTGGGGTCGGCGAGCAGGTGCACCCGAATTCGCGGATCGGGTTTCTGGCTCGCCAGGGTGCGGCGGATGACGTCGGAGCCCTGGGAGTAGCCGATGACGGCGACGTCGCTGCCCGGGCAGTTCGCGCGCAGCGCGGCCAGGTCCGACTGCATCCGGCGCACGCCGTCGCGGACGCTTTCGGCGTAGGTGTGCGCGAGGTCGGGGCGGCCCCAGCTCAGCTCCCAGATCACCGCCGGGTAGCTGTTGCCCTGGGCACTGACCCCGCCCGGCCGCAGCCGGGCCAGCTCGTCGACGACGGGGCCGATCTGGTTGCCGAACGGGCCCACCTCCTCGCTGCCGCGCACCGCGTAGACGTGCAGCGGCGCGCACGCCACCGCCTGCGGCGCCGCCTCGCCCGCGGGGGTCAGCGTGAGCACCAGGATGGCGGCGGCCGCGATGCCGCCAAGTGCCCGAACGAGTTTCATGCCTTGAGAAATACTACTGTTCCCAGATCGAGGGCAATACGCGGCACGGAAATTCCGGCGGCCTTGGATGGGCGTGAGCAAAAGCCGCTCTGGGTTACCCGGCGGTATTTCGGTACAATTCCCGATTTTCAGCCCGCGACGAACCGCCGCAGCACCTCCAGGCACCGGGTGATGTGCTCCACCGGCACGTTCTCCTGCTGGGTGTGGGCCAGCGTCGGGTCGCCCGGCCCGAAGTTCACCGCCGGGATGCCCAGCGCGGAGAACCTGGACACGTCGGTCCACCCCAGCTTGGCCACCGGCCGCCCACCCGCCGCCGCGATCAGCTCCTGGGCCGCGGGCGCGCCCAGCCCGGGCAGCGCCCCCGGCGACACGTCCTCCACGGTCAGGTCGTACCCGGCGAAGACCTCCCGCACGTGCGCCTCGGCCCGCTCCGGCGACCGGTCCGGGGCGAACCGGAAGTTCACCTTGAGCACCGCCTCGTCCGGCACCACGTTGCCCGCCACCCCACCGGACACGTGCACCGCCTGCAGGCCCTCGCGGTAGGTGCACCCGTCGATGTCGACCACGCGCGCCTCGTACTCCGCCAGGGTCCGCAGCGCGCCGCCGAGGGCGTGCACGGCGTTGACGCCCATCCACCCCCGCGCGGTGTGCGCCCGGGCACCGGTGGTGCGCAGCACGACCCGCATGGTGCCCTGGCACCCGGCCTCGATCACCGCGTTCGACGGCTCGCACACCACGGCCAGGTCACCGCGCATCCACTCCGGCAGGTCCCGCTCGACCCGGCCGAGGCCGTTGCGGTCGGCGGCGACCTCCTCGCAGTCGTAGAACAGGAACGTCAGGTCGTGCACCGGCTCGGCGACGGTGGCGGCCAGGTGCAGCATCACCGCGTCGCCGCCCTTCATGTCCACGGTGCCCAACCCGTGCAGCACCCCGCCCTCCCGGCGCGAGGGCAGGTTCCGGTTCTCCGGCACCGTGTCGAGGTGCCCGGCGAACACCACCCGCGTCGGGCGGCCCAGGGTGGTCCTGGCCAGCACGGTGTTGCCCGAGCGCACCAGCTCCAGGTGCGGGGCCTGCGCCCGCAGCGCGGCCTCCACGGCGTCGGCGAGCACCCCCTCCCGCCCCGACTCGCTGGGCACGTCCACCAGCGCGGCGGTGAGGTCGACGGGGTCTGCGGTGAGATCGAGCACGGGGGTCACGGGTGGCCACGCTACCGGGGTCCGGCATTGGCTACCGTTGCGCCCGTGAGCAGCGCAGAGTCGATCGACAACAGGGCCGCCCACGGCGTCGGCCTGGCGACCGTGACCACCGGCGGGACCGTGCTCGACACGTGGTTCCCGAACCCCAAGCTGGGCCGGGCCCCCACCCCCGGCACCCTGCGGCTGTCCGAGCACGAGGCCGTCGAGGCCCTCGGCGCGGGCGTCTCCGCCCTCCTGGGCCCCGACCCCGCCCGCGGCGTCGAGGTCATCGCGGTCCGCACCGGCATCGACGACCTCGACGCCCCGCCCGCCGACGCGCACGACGTCTACCTGCGGCTGCACCTGCTCTCGCACCGCCTGGTCCGCCCGCACGGGCAGAACCTCGACGGCGTCTTCGGCCTGCTCAGCAACGTCGTGTGGACCAACCACGGGCCGTGCGCGGTCGAGGGCTTCGAGCAGACCAGGCTCGCCCTGCGCGCCCGCGGCCAGGTGACGGTCTACAGCGTCGACAAGTTCCCCCGCATGGTCGACTACGTGCTGCCCGGCGGCGTCCGCGTCGCCGACGCCGACCGCGTCCGCCTCGGCGCCCACCTGGCCACCGGCACCACGGTCATGCACGAGGGCTTCGTCAACTACAACGCGGGCACCCTCGGCGCGTCCATGGTCGAAGGCCGCATCTCCGCGGGCGTCAGCGTCGGCGACGGCTCCGACGTCGGCGGCGGCGCCTCCATCATGGGCACCCTCTCCGGCGGCGGCAAGGAGACCATCACCCTCGGCGAGCGCTGCCTCCTCGGCGCCAACGCGGGCATCGGCATCTCCCTCGGCGACGACTGCGTGGTCGAGGCGGGCCTCTACGTCACCGCGGGCACCAAGGTCGCCCTGCCGGACGGCACCACGGTCAAGGCCAGGGACCTCTCCGGCGAATCCGGCCTGCTGTTCCGCCGCAACTCCACCACGGGCGCGGTCGAGGTCGTCAAGCGCGACGGCGGCGGCGTGGAGCTGAACGCGGCCCTGCACGCCAACTGAGGCACTGACACGACGAGGCCCGCCCCCGATCCGGGGCGGGCCTCGTCGTGTCGGTGGGGCTAGGCCGCCAAGCGGTCGGCGGCGGCGGCCATGCGTTCGTCCGTGGCGGTCAGGGCGATGCGTACGTGGCGGTCGCCGGTGGGGCCGTAGAAGGTGCCGGGGGCGACCAGGATGCCCCGGTCGGCCAGCCAGGAGACGGTGTCCCAGGCGGACTCGGCCCGGGTGGACCACAGGTAGAGACCGGCCTCGGAGTGCTCGACGGTGAAGCCCGCGCGCTCCAGGGCGGGCTTGAGGACCGCGCGGCGGGCGGCGAAGCGGGCCTTCTGGGCGACCAGGTGGGCGTCGTCGGCGAGGGCGGCGGTCATGGCGGACTGCACCGGGCGGGGGACGATCATGCCCGCGTGCTTGCGGACCTCCAGCAGGCCCTTGACCAGGGCGGGGTCACCGGTGACGAAACCCGCCCGGTAACCGGCCAGGCTGGAGGTCTTCGACAGGGAGTGCACCGACAGCAGGCCGGTGAAGTCGCCGTCGCAGACCGAGGGGTGCAGCAGGGAGACGGGTTCGGCTTCCCAGCCCAGGGCCAGGTAGCACTCGTCGGAGACGACGACCGTGCCGCGCTCCCGGGCCCAGGACACGACCTTGCGCAGGTGCTCCACCGGCAGGACCCGGCCGGTGGGGTTGGACGGGGAGTTCAGCCAGACCATCGCCGGGGCCTCCGGGCCCAGCGCCGTCAGGCCGTCCGAGCGGACCACCCTGGCACCGGCCAGCCGGGCACCGACGTCGTAGGTGGGGTACGCCAGCTCCGGCACCACGACCGCCCGGCCGCGCGCGCCCAGCAGCGTCGGCAACCACGCCACCAGCTCCTTGGAGCCGATGGTGGGCAGCACCGCCGCCGGGTCCACGCCGAGCACGCCGTGGCGGCGGGCCAGCGCGTCCACCGCGGCCTGCCGCAACTCCGGCAGGCCGTGCGTCGTGGGGTAGCCCGGCAGCTCCGAGGCCGCGCCGAGGGCGGCCTGGACCAGGTCCGGGACCGGGTCCACCGGGGTGCCCACTGACAGGTCGACCACGCCGTCCGGGTGCGTCCGTGCCCGTGCGGCGTGGTCGGCCAGGGTGTCCCAGGGGAAGTCCGGGAGGTCGGGGAAGTTCACTCGCCCCGCGGGTCCAACGCCTTGATCCAGTCCGGGTCGGCGGAGGTCTTGCCCGCCTTGGAGGCACCGCCCGGGGAACCGAGGTCGTTGAAGAAGTCGACGTTGGCCTTGGTGTAGTTCGTCCACTGGTCGGGGACGTCGTCCTCGTAGTAGATGGCCTCCACCGGGCAGACCGGCTCGCAGGCACCGCAGTCAACGCACTCGTCGGGGTGGATGTAGAGCATCCGGTCGCCCTCGTAGATGCAGTCGACCGGGCACTCCTCGATGCACGCCTTGTCGAGGATGTCGACGCAGGGCTCGGCGATCACGTAGGTCACTGCGCTCTCCTGCTCCTTCGTGGTGTAGCGCGCGCACTCGGGAGGATGCGCGACGACCGACAGTATCTCCTCCGGGCCGACCGGGCACGCACCCGGTGCCGTCTAGCTCACACGGCCCGGCGACACTTCCCGGGTGCGTGCGGTGGGCGAACTCGAAGACGTGTGCGCGCGGGCCTGGCCCGCCGTGGTGACCCGACCGCTCGGGCGGTGGCTGCTGCGGGCGTCGGGCGGGTACACGGGGCGGGCGAACAGCGCGCTGGCCGTGGGCCCACCCGGGGTGCCGCTGCCCGCCGCGCTGCGGGCGGTGGTCTCGTTCTCCGCGGAGCACGGGATTCGGCCGTACGTGCAGGCGGTGGTGGGCGACGAGGTGGAGGCGGCCCTGCCCGGGTTGGGGTGGGAGGTGAACCTGGCGCACCCGAAAGGCGCTGAGTCCGCCGTCCTGACCTCGGTGCTGGGTCCGGGACCGGGGTGGGCGCCCGTTGGCGGGACGGGTGTGGAGGTGGGCGGCGCGGGCGTGGAGGGGTCGGGCGTGGGGGCGCCGGGGATGGGGGCGCCGGGGGTGGGCCAGCCAGACATGGGCGGGCCGGGCGCGGCCAGGCCAGGTGCGGAGGGGCCGGGCGCGGGCGGATCGGGCGGAGGTGCGCCAGGGGTGGGCGTGGCCAGGCCAAGGCCAGGCGGGGGTGGATCAGGCGCAGGTGCGCCGGAGGTGGGCCGACCGGACGTGAGTGGGCCGGGCGTGGGCGGACCGGGCGTGGGCGGGTCAGGTGTGGGCGGGTCGGGTGTGGAGGTGGTCGGGTCCCCTCCCCCGGGGTGGTTCGAGTTGGCCGTGGGCGGGGAGCCGTCGGCGGCGCAGCGGGCCGTGCTGACCTCCGGGCCGCGCGTGGGGTTCGCCTGCCTGCGGGAGGGCGGTGCGGTGGTCGGGGTGGCGCGCGGGTGCGTCGTCGACGACCACCTGCACATCGCGGTGCTGGAGGTGCGGAGCGGGCACCGGCGGCGCGGGTGCGCGCGGCGGTTGCTGGCCGGGTTGGACGCGTGGGCGGCGGCACACGGGGCGCGGCGGCGGGTGTTGCAGGTGGCGACGCACAACGAGGGGGCGTTGGCGCTCTACCGGGGGCTCGGGTACGTGGAGTCGCACCGCTACCGGTACTGGGTACCCGCCTGACCTGCGACGACCTGGCCCGACATGCTCCCACCCGCGGCCGATCCGAGTTGTCCACAGTTTGCCGAGTTGTCCACAGGCAAGATCCACATCTCTCCGCCGGACACCCTCCGCCGGTAGAATGGACCTGGGCACGGCCCCCTGGGTGCGGTGGGGTGTGGGTGCGGTGGGGTGTGGGTGCGGTGGGGTGTGGGTGCGGTGGGGTGTGGGTGCGGTGGGGTGTGGGTGCGGTGGGGTGTGGGTGCGGCGTCAGGCGGAGGTGGGGGCGGGGTGGGCGTCCAGCCAGCGGCGGGCCTTCTTGGCGGCTCGCTTGAGGGCGCTGCGTTCGCCGAGGTAGTCGGCGGCCATTCCCACGACCGGGAGCAGTCCCACTGCCTTGTGGTAGAAGCGGCCCTGGGGGCGTTTGTCGAGTTCGTCGCCCAGGGCGTAGAGGGTTCGGCCGAAGCGCCAGAGGGTGTTGGTGGCGGCCTTGACCGTGATCTTGCCGTGTTTGCGGGCTGATTCGTCCAGGTCGCCGGTGAGTTCGGCGGTGGTGGCGTCCTCTTGTTCCCTGGTGAGGTGGTCGTCCTTGCCCGCGGCCAGGTCGGGGTCGATGTGGCGGTCGAACAGGACCGCGGCGATGAGGCGGACCCGGTCGGCCTGGTCGGTGATGCCGTGTTCGGCTGCCATGGCCGACAGCAGGAGGCCCTGGCCCGCCGTGGCCAGGGCGTCCTGGATGGGGAGGCGGTCGGCGAGGGCGCCGCCGAGGCCGGGGATGGAGGCCAACAGCACCGTGAAGCGGCCCACCCGGTTGACCCACCAGTTGTCGCGTTCGGTGACCGTCATCTCCGACCACGCCTGGGTGCCGGGGACCTTGAGGCTCTCCAGGCCGTCCAGCAGCTTTTCGCGGCGGGACCTGTCCACCGTGGCCAGGGCTTTGGCGTCCTCGGCGTCGCCGGTGGACGCGGGGAGGGCCTTGGTCTCGGGGCGGGTCGCGGAGGGGAGGACTCGGCGGACCAGGCCCAGGGGGTCGGACTCGCGCAGGGCGGAGAGCATCGGGGTGGTGGCCCGGACGAACGGGCGCAGAACCGTCACGACCTGCCTGTCGGTGATCGCCTCAGCCACCGCTCCCGCCTCCCTTGCCTGCCGACCTGGCCAGGACGTCGCCGATCTTGACCGTGGCCGGGAACGCTCCGCCCGCGAGCAGCAGCAGTGTCCGCCAGTCGGCGATCACCACCGTGTCGCCACCGGGGGTGACGACGATGAAGGCGAACAGGGCGGCCAGCCACGCGTAGAGCGGGCCCGCCGCGACCGAGGCCTTCATCTTCAGCCTGCTGGCTCTTACCACCAGCCACGGCAGGGTAAACGCGGCGACGAGGACCGTGACCGGGAAGGGGAGGTCGCCCAGCTTCGGCAGGACCGTGCCGTCGAGGCGCAGCGGCAGGAAGAGCAGTTCGTACACGGCGAGCAAGGCGCTGAGCGCCAGCAGCCCCGCGTACCGGGCCCGCTGCGCCCCGGTCACCGGTCGGCGCCCACGTGCTCGACCGGGGCCAGGCCGCCGAACAGGTCGGTGTCGGCCCCGGTGGTGCCCCTGGCCAGGGTGTAGTACTCGTGGCCCAGGACCGGTTGGGCGATGTCGTTGGTGAGCGAGTAGCTGTGCGCGCCGTCGTCGCCGCGCCAGACGGCGATCTGGGTGGCGTGCGCGCGCAGGGCGCGCAGCTTGGCGGGCAGGTGGTCGGTGACGTCGATGGCGGTGGTGATCTCCGCGTCGTCCACGACCGGGAGTTCGCCGGGGGTGGGCAGGCGCCAGGGGAGGCCCTCGGTGCCGCTGAGGGCGGCGACGCCGTCGGCGGTGGCCCGGGCGGAGTTGACCGCGTAGTACAGGCGGGAGACGTCGGGCAGGTCGGCGAGGGCGGCGACGGTGATGTCGTGGGCGCGGACGTGGTCGGGGTGGCCGTAGCCGCCGTCGGGGCCGTAGGTGATGACGACCTGCGGGCGGACGTCGGCCAGGACCTCGGCGAGGGCGGCGGCCTGCTCGGCCGGGTCGCCGCCGACGAAGGCGCGCGGGTGGGCGTTGGCGGCGGTGCCGACCATGCCGGAGTCGCGCCAGCGGCCCATGCCGCCGAGGTAGCGGTGGTCGGAGACGCCGAGGGCGGCGCAGGCGGCGCGCAGTTCGCCCACCCGGTAACCGCCGAGCTGGTCGGCGGCGCCCGCGGCGAGCTGGGCCAGCGAGGCGGGGATGATCTCGCCCTCCTCGCCGAGGGTGCAGGTGACCAGGGTGACCTGGACGCCCGCGGCGGCGTAGCGGGCGATCGTCCCGCCGGTCCACAGGCTCTCGTCGTCGGGGTGGGCGTGGACGAGCAGCAGTCGTGGTGGGGCTGTGAGCATGGGGAGGGTCAGCCTTAGGCACGCGTAGGGTCCGGGCGCCGGGGGTGGCACCGGCGCCCGAACCCTACTGCGTCGCTACGGCAGGACGCTGCGCTCCTCGGCGAAGTGGCAGGCCGACAGGGTGGCGCCGTGCGCGACCAGCGGCGGCTCCTCCCGCGCGCAGATGTCCTGCGCCTTCCAGCACCGGGTGCGGAAGCGGCAGCCCGAGGGCGGGTCCACCGGGCTGGGCACGTCGCCGGAGAGCACGATCCGCTGCCTGGCCCGCTCCTGGCGCGGGTCGGGCACCGGGACGGCCGAGAGCAGCGCCTGGGTGTAGGGGTGGGTGGGCCGCTCGTAGATGGCCTCCCGGTCGCCGATCTCGACGATCTTGCCCAGGTACATGACCGCCACCCGGTGCGAGATGTGCCGCACCACGGACAGGTCGTGCGCGACGAACAGGTACGCCAGGTGCAGGCGCTCCTGGAGTTCCTCCAGCAGGTTGACCACACCGGCCTGCACGGACACGTCGAGCGCGGACACCGGCTCGTCGAGCACGATCAGCTTCGGGTCCAGGGCCAGCGCCCTGGCGATGCCGATGCGCTGGCGCTGCCCGCCGGAGAACTCGTGCGGGTAGCGGTTGCGGTGCTCGGGGTTGAGCCCCACCAGTTCCAGCAGCTCGTCCACCCGGTGCTGCACGTCCTTGGCGTTCTCACCGACCCCGTGGATGCGCAGGGGTTCGGAGACGACGTCGTTGACCTGCCAGCGCGGGTCCAGGGAGGCGTACGGGTCCTGGAAGACGATCTGCAGGTCGCGCCGCAGCGGGCGCATCTGCGCGGGCTTGAGCGTGGTCAGCTCGCGGCCCTCGAACCGCACCGAGCCCGAGGTGGGCTTGTGCAACTGGAGGATGGCGCGGCCGGTGGTGGACTTGCCGCAGCCGGACTCGCCGACCAGGCCCAGCGTCTCGCCCCTGGACAGGTCGAAGCTGACGCCGGACACGGCGTGCACCTGCCCGATGGTGCGCGGGATGATCCCGCCGCCGCGCACCGGGAACGACTTGACCAGGTCCTGGACCCGCAGCAGCGGGGTCGTCGCGTCGGCGGCGTCGGCCGGGGCGGCGGCGGTGTGCGTCTCAGTCATCGGACTTCTCCTCCTGCGCCAACCGCTGCTCGACCACGGCGAGGTCCTCGCTCACCGGCAGGTCGGGGTCGGCCTGGGTCAGCGCGGCGGGGTTCTCCACCGAGCCGATCTCCTCGTGCTCGAACAGGGCCTGCGGGCGCTCCAGCGACGCCAGGTGCTCCCACCGGTGGCAGCGGGTGGTGTGCTCCACCCGCTCGGTGGGGGCCAGCGGCGGCTCGGTGGTGGTGCACTCCTCGACGACCAGCGGGCAGCGCGGGGAGAACGCGCAGCCGGTCGGCAGGTTGATCAGCGAGGGCGGGGAGCCCTTGATCGGGGTGAGCCGCTTGCCCAGGGTGGCCGGGTTGGGCAGCGAGCCGAGCAGGCCCACGGTGTAGGGCATCCTCGGGGTGTCGAACAGTTCGTCGACCGGGCCGGACTCGACCACGGTGCCGCCGTACATGACCTGCACCCGGTCGACCATGCCCGCGACGACGCCGAGGTCGTGGGTGATCATCACGATGGCCGCGTCGGTCTCGTCGCGGATGCGCAGCAGGGTCTCCAGGATCTGCGCCTGCACGGTCACGTCGAGGGCGGTGGTCGGTTCGTCGGCGATGATCACGTCCGGGTCGTTGATGATCGCCATGGCGATCACCACCCGCTGGCGCATGCCGCCGGAGAACTCGTGCGGGTACTGCGCCGCGCGCCGGTCCGGCTGCGGGATGCCGACGAGTTCGAGCGCCTCGACCGCCTTGGCCCAGGCCGCCTTCTTCGACACCGGGTGGTGCGCGCGGTAGGCCTCGGCGAGCTGCCACCCGATGGTGTAGACCGGGTTGAGCGAGGTCATCGGGTCCTGGAAGATCATGGCGATGCCGTTGTTGCGGACGCCCATCATCTCCTTGTAGCCGCGCCCCACCAGCTCCTGGTCCCGGTAGCGGATGGAGCCGGTGATCCGGGCGCTGCCCGGGAGCAGGCCCATGACCGCCATCGAGGACACCGACTTGCCGGAGCCGGACTCGCCGACGATGCCGAGCACCTCGCGCGGGCGCAGCTCGTAGGAGACGCCGCGCACCGCGTGCACGTCGCCGTCGTCGGTCGGGAAGGTGACCGAGAGGTCCTCGACCGCGAGCACCGTTTCGGTGAGCACCCGGTCGACGCCGTCGTTGATCAGACTGCTCATCAGCTCCGCACCTTCGTCTGCCTGGGGTCGAACGCGTCGCGCAGGCCGTCGCCGATGAAGTTCACCGCGAGCGAGATCAGCACGATGATCACGAACGGGCCCCAGAACAGCCAGGGGCGGTTGGTGATCTGCGAGTAGTTCTCGTTGATGATCAGGCCGAGCGAGGTGTCCGGGGACTGCACGCCGAGCCCGATGAACGACAGCGCGGCCTCGGAGAGGACCGCGGTGGCGACCGCCAGCGTGGTGTTGACGGTGATGGTGCCGACCATGTTGGGCACCAGGTGCCGGAAGATGATCCACCGGGTCTTCGCGCCCGCGGCCCTGGCGGCCTCGATGTACTCGCGCTGCGACAGCGACAGCGTCTCGCCGCGGGTGATCCGCGCGGTCTGCATCCAGGCGAACGCGGCCAGGATGAGCGCCACGACGTACCAGCTCCCGCTGAGGGCGCGGACCAGGATGGCCGCGACCGCGATCTGCGGGATGATCAGCATCAGGTCGACGAACCGGCTGATGGCGGAGTCGACGACCCCGCGCAGGTAACCGGCCAGGGTGCCCATGACGACGCCGACGATGGTCGAGCCGAGGGCGACGACCAGCGAGATGGCCAGCGACAGCCGGGTGCCCACGATGAGCTGGGCGAGCATGTCCTTGCCGGTCTGGATGGTGCCCAGCGGGTGCTCCGCGCTCGGCGGCAGGTAGCCGCGGCTGGAGGTGTCCTCGATGGACACGGTCCAGAACAGCGGGCCGAGGAAGCCGAAGGCGGCGATCAGCAGGAACACGACCAGGCTGGCCATGGCCAGCCGGTGCCGCAGGAACCGCTTGACGATCAGGGTGCTCTGCTTGCGGGCCTTGGTGGTGTCGAACTCGCTGCCGGTGGCGCCGACGGTGGTCGGCACCGGACCGCCCGGGGTCGCCGGGTTCAGGACGGGGGACGGGTCACTAGGCAAGGCGAATCCTCGGGTCGAGGATGCCGTACATCACGTCGGCAACCAGGTTGAAGGTGATGACCAGGGCGGCGGTGACCATCAGCCAGCCCATCAGCATGTACGGGTCGAAGGTGCGGATGGACGACACCAGCAGGGCGCCCATCCCCCGCCAGCCGAACACCGCCTCGGTGATGATCGCCCCGGAGAACAGCACGGCCGCGTTGAGCGAGAACAGCGTCGACACCGGGATCAGCGCGTTGCGGAAGGCGTGCCGGAAGATGACCCGCCGCTGGGAGATGCCCTTGGCGCGGGCGGTGCGCACGTAGTCGGAGTTCAGCGTCTCCAGCATCGAGGCCCGCTGGAACCGGCTGTAGGCGGCGAAGCTGATCAGCGTGAGGCTCAGCGTCGGCAGCAGGTAGGTGCCCGTGTACTGGAACACCACCTCGCCGAAGCTGCCCTGGAAGCCGCCCTCGGCGGGGCTGACGGTGCTCAGCCAGCGGTCGAAGCCGAGGTCCTGGAGCACGTTGTTGAACTGGATGCCGTAGGTCTTGAGGATGATCGCCACGCAGACGATCGGCATCGAGAACATCAGGAAGGCCGCCGACGTGGCCAGGTAGTCGAAGATCGAGTACTGCTTGACGGCGGCGATGACGCCCACGGTCACGCCCAGCACGATGGCCAGGACCTCGGCTCCCACGACGAGCCGAGCGGTGATCCACAGCGCCCGCATGACCGAGTCGAACACCTCGACCTTGGCCTGGCCGAGCGCGATGCTCTGGCCCCAGTCGCCCTGCAGGAAGTCCAGCAGCCACCGCCAGTAGCGCACGATGATCGGCTGGTCGAGGCCCAGGCTGGCCTCGAGGTCGGCGATCTGCTGCGGGGTAGTGCCCGGCTTGGCCTTCAGCTCGGCCAGCGGGTTGCCCGCCCCGGCGACCATGAAGAACGCGAGGACGCTGCCGATCAGCAGGATCGGTATCGAGATCAGCAGGCGTCGGATGATGTAGCGAATCACGGAAAGCTCCTCGGTGGGGCCCAGGCGGCCGGGCCGGTCGGGCCCGAACTCTGAGTGTCCCGCCTGTCCTCGGTGTACGCCGTTCGACAGGTGGGAGGGCTCAAGCGCAGGGGCCGGACGGTGTGGTCCGGCCCCTGCGCTTGTTCGACCAGAGTCAGCCGCCGCCCGGGGCGGCGGGGACGACTACGAGGTCTTGACCCACTCGTTGGCGTTCCAGAGAGCGCCGTTGTAGGACTGGAAGAACACGCGGTCGATGCCCTTGAAGGCCCACATGTTCGGCAGCGAGAACAGCGGCAGCGAGTAGTTGTCCGCCGCCATCAGCCTGTCGACCTCCTGGAAGGCCTTCTTCGAGGCCTCCTCGTCGAGGTTGCTGGCCGCGTCCTGGTACGCCGCGTCCACCTTGGGGTTGCTGTAGGCGGACCAGTTCTGGCCACCGCCGGTGGAGTAGATCGACTTCTGGGTCGACTTGAACGGCGCCGCGGACCACGCGAACAGCGCGATGTCGTAGTCGCCCGCGGAGACCCGGGTGTCGAGGAAGTTCGGGTCGACGTCGTCGATGATCTCGATGCCCGCCGCCTTGCACTGCGACTGGACCAGCTCCACGGTCTGCTTGCGCCGCGGGATGTCGGTGTGGCTGATCTTCAGCGACAGCTTGGCGCCGTCCTTGGCCGCGAAGCCGTCCGCGCCGATGGTGTAGCCGGCGTCGGTCAGCGTCTTCTTGGCCGCCTCGGTGTCGCCCTTGTAGTCGGCGTAGTTGTCGACGTAGCCGTCCTCACCCTGGAAGAACACCAGCGAGCCGAGCGGCTTGGCGTCGTCGAGGACCGGGCGGATCAGCTTCTCGGCCAGCTCGTCGCGGTTGACGCACTGCATGAACGCCTTGCGGACCGCGGCGTCGGCGAGGAACTTGTTCTTGTAGTTGAGGTCCATGTGCTCGAACGACAGGCCGTTCGAGGCGCCGAAGGTCACGCCCTGGGCGGACAGGCCGCGCAGGCGGTCGGCGGCGTTGGCGTCGGGCTGGGCCATCGAGGCGACCTGGACCTCGCCGTTCTCCAGCGCCTGGGCCTGGGCGACCTGGTCGGAGATGCCGCGCAGGATGAGCTTGGCCGGGCCGCCGGGCTTGCCCGCGTACTTCGGGTTGCGCTCCAGGGTGACCGAGTTGTTCTGCTCGAACCCGGTGATCGCGTACGGACCGGAGGAGGGCATCAGCTCCTTGGTGAAGCCGTTCCACTTGGTCTTCCAGAACTCGGCGACCTTGGCCAGCACCGCCGGGTCACCGCCGGTCGGCTGGACCTGGGTGATGTCGGCGACGCCGGTCCCCTGCTCCAGGACGTGCGCGGGCAGGACGTCGGCGGAGACGCCGAACAGGCCCTTGTAGTCCGGGTAGGGGGTGCCGAAGGTGGTGACGACCTCGGTGTCGGACTTGCACTCCACCTTGTCGATCTGCTCGTAGCCGTTGGTGCCCGCGGCGGTGAACAGGTCCTTGCCGTCGGCGCTCTTGGACTTGCCGGTCTGCGCCAGCCAGGCCAGGTAGAAGTCGTCGCAGTCCCAGGGGGCGTCGTCGGACCACTTGACACCCGGCTTGATCTTCCAGGTGACGACCTGCGGGGACTCGCTGGTGAGCTCGACGCTCTCCATCACGTCCTTGTCCAGCAGGACCTTGTTGTTGCCGTCGAGCTTGTACGCGCCGGACAGCACCTGGGTCAGCGCGAAGGTGTTGTACGAGTTGTTGGCGTCCGACGCCGCGTTGTTGTACGCGGTGAACGGGTTGTCGGTGGACACCGTGAAGGTGTCGCCCGACTGCGCGACCTCGGGGGAGGTGTACTCGGTGGCTTCGCCGTTCTCGCCCTTGGCCACGGCCATGGCCGCGACGTCGTCGGACGGGCCGGTGTTGGTGCCGCCGTCGCCGGTGGAACCGCCGCAGGCGCTCAGGACGAGCGACGCACCGACAGCCATCGCGGCAGCCGACAGTGAGCTTCTTTTGATTGACACGTGCCCTCCTAGCACTGGGCGATCCGCAGCCGGTCCGGCTGGGCGGCACCCGTTACCCATCACGCCCCCAACGAAGCGTTGGTGGGCGCACTAGGTGGGCACGCTAGGAACCTGGCACGGTCTGGTCACCGGTCCCACGTCGATCGTGACCAAAGGGTGACAAGCAGGCGACCACACGCAATGTGAAAGTTACCCGAAAACACGCAGTGGAGGACTAAAGTCACCCTGGGTGATCGATCTAGCCGCCCGCGCGGCGCCACCCGGGGGCCCCGGCGAACGGTCCGGCGAAGGGGGTTCCCGCGCTCACCCCGGTCATCTCCCGGCGCACGACGAGGGTGTCCACTTCCTGGTAGAGCGGGATGGCGACGGTGCGTGACCACAGTTCCGGCTCCAGCGCCGCCAGCGCGTCGGCGAGCGGGGTGCTCCCGGTGAGCGCGGCGTCGAGGGTCGGCTGGGTGGCCTGGTCGCAGTACGCGCCCGGGTTGGCGACCGCGGGGGTGCCGCTGTCGGCGTCGGCCGGGGCGCAGCCGAACCGGACGGCGGGCAGCGTGGCCGGGTCGCCGCCCGCGGGCTGCGGGGCGACCACGAGGTGCACCTCGGTGGTGGGTTCCTCGTCGGGGTCGGGGGCGGCGAGCAGTTCGGCGTAGAGCCGGTCGCCGGGCGGGGTCAGCAGTTGCGACTGCACCCCGCCGACGGACAACTGCCGTTGCAGCTCGCGGGCCATCGCCAGGTAGGGCTCGCGGCCCGCCGGGGCGGCGATGACCAGGTTGAGCGGGGTCTGCCCGAACGCCCAGCTCCCGTTGACCCTGGTGAAGCCCGCCTCGGTGAGCAGCGCGTCGGCCCCGGCCTGGTCGACGGCGGCGAAGCGGCCCGCGGGCAGCGTGGCCCGGTAGCCGGGGGCGCTGGGGGCGAGGACCTGGGCGTCGGCCACGGCGGCGGACGCGGGGCCGCCCCCGGTGCCCGCGGCGATCAGGGCCCGCCGGTCGAGCAGGGCGCCGATCGCGGTCCGCACCCGCTGGTCGGCCATGGCGGTGCCGACCGGGCGCAGCAGCACGGTGGCCACCGCGGGGCGCGGCACCTGCGTGGTGGTCACGTCGGGTTCCAGCGCGGTCACGGCGGCGAGGCCCTGGGCGCTGAGCGCGGTCAGGGCGAGCTGGCTGTGGCCGGTGCGCAGGGCGCCGGTGGTGCCGGTGAGGTCGGCGCGGCGCAGCACGATCCGGTCGAGCGCGGCGGGCGCCTCCCAGTAGCGGTCGTTGCGCTCCAGCACGATCTCACCGCGGTCGCGGTCGAGGGTGCGCACGGCGAACGGGCCGCCGGAAACGGGGTAGTTCTCCCGCAGCGCGTTGGCCCAGCCGCCGGGGATGTCCTTGAGCAGGTGCGCGGGCAGCAGGCCGCTGAACAGCGACCGCCAGCCGGGGTAGGGCTCGGCGAAGGTGACCTCCACGACCCGGCCCGCCTCGCGCGCGGAGATGTTGGAGATCAACCGGTAGCCCGCGCCGTCGAGCGCGCCGGGCGCCTCGCGCAACTGCTCCCACAGGTAGACGAAGTCCTCGGCGGCGATGGGCGCGCTGTCGGACCAGGCCGCCTCGGGGCGCAGCCGGTAGTCGACGGTGTAGGGCTCGGCGGAGGTGACCTCGGCGGAGACCATCAGCGTGCGGTCCAGCCGGGGCGTGCCGTCGGCACCCGGGCGGAACACCGAGGGCAGCACGGCCTGCGCCAGGGCGGTGGTCACCGTGGACTGGTCGGCGAGCTTGTGCGGGTTGTAGCCGCCCAGGACGCTGTCGACGCCCACCACGGCCTCGCCGACGTCGGGTTCGGCGCTGGTCCGGGTGCGGGCGACCTCGGTGGTCACCAGCGGTGGCGGCGGCGCGTTGGTGCAGCCCGCCAGCGCGCCCAGCGCCGCGGCCCCCGCCAGCACCGCCCGCCACCTGCCGCCCACCGCCGCACCTCCCCCGAAAGTCGCGCCCGGCCATGCTGCCAGACCCGGACGACCGGCCCGCCACCGGTTTCCCCCGTCCGGATGACGCACGGGCGGTGCCGGAGGTTCCCGACACCGCCCGTGCGCGGTCTCACCCCGCGTCCCGCCGCCCCCGGCGGGTCGCGGTCACTTCTGGTCGCGCGCCTTGTCCCGGGAGCGCTGGCGGCCGCGGGTGGTGGCGTCCAGGATGACCTTGCGGACCCGGACCACCTCCGGGGCGACCTCGACGCACTCGTCGTTGGCGCAGAACTCCAGCGCCTCCTCCAGGCTCAGCTTGCGCGGCCTGGCCAGCGTCTCGAAGACGTCGGCGGAGGAAGAGCGCATGTTGGTGAGCTTCTTCTCCTTGGTGACGTTGACGTCGAGGTCCTCGGCGCGCGGGTTCTCGCCGACGACCATGCCCTCGTAGACCTCGGCGCCCGGCTCGACGAAGAACGTGCCCCGGTCGGCGAGCTGGAGCATGGCGTAGGCGGTCACCGGGCCGGTGCGGTCGGCGACCAGCGAGCCGGTGTGGCGGCTGCGGATCTCCCCGGCCCACTCGTGGTAACCCTCGAAGATGGCGTTGGCGATGCCGGTGCCGCGGGTCTCGGTGAGGAAGTCGGTGCGGAAGCCGATCAGGCCGCGGGAGGGGACGATGTACTCGACCCGGATGCGGCCGGTGCCGTGCCCGACCATGTCCTCCATCCGCCCCTTGCGGGCGGCGAGGAGCTGGGTGATCGCGCCCAGGTACTCCTCGGGGGCGTCCACGGTCATCCGCTCGTACGGCTCGTGCAGCTTGCCGCCGACGGTGCGGGTGACGACCTCGGGCTTGCCGACGGTCAGCTCGAAGCCCTCGCGGCGCATCTGCTCGACCAGGATGGCCAGCGCCAGCTCACCGCGGCCCTGCACCTCCCAGGCGTCCGGGCGCTCGGTGGGCAGCACGCGGATGCTGACGTTGCCGACCAGCTCCGAGTCCAGGCGGCCCTTGAGCATCCGGGCGGTGAGCTTGGTGCCGCCGTTGCGACCGGCGAGCGGGCCGGTGTTGACGCCGATGGTCATCGAGATGGCGGGCTCGTCGACGGTCAGCCGGGGCAGCGCGACCGGGCTGCCCATGTCGGCGAGGGTGTCGCCGATGGTGATCTCCGGGATGCCCGCGATCGCCACCAGCTCACCCGCGCTGGCCTCCTCGGCCGGGACGCGGTCCAGGGCCTCGGTGACCAGCAGCTCGGTGATGCGCACGTTGCTGACGCTGCCGTCCTCGCGCATCCAGGCCACGGTCTGGCCCTTGCGGATGCGGCCGGTGTGGATGCGGCACAGCGCGATGCGGCCCAGGAAGCTGGACGCGTCGAGGTTGGTGACCAGGGCCTGCAGCGGCGCCTCGACGTCGGCCTTGGGCGCGGGGATGCGCTCCATCAGCAGGTCGAACAGCGGGTCGAGGTTCTCGCTGTCGGGCAGGCCGCCGTCCTCGGGCTGGTTGAGGCTGGCGCGCCCGGCGCGGGCGGAGGCGTAGACCACCGGCAGGTCGAGCACGGACTCGTCGACGTCGTCGATCTCCGAGGCCAGCTCGAGCAGCAGGTCGTGGGTCTCCTCGACGACCTCGGCGATGCGGGCGTCGGGGCGGTCGACCTTGTTGACCACGAGGACGACCGGCAGGCCGGAGGCGAGCGCCTTGCGCAGCACGAACCGGGTCTGCGGCAGCGGGCCCTCGGAGGCGTCGACGAGCAGCACCACGCCGTCGACCATGGACAGGCCGCGCTCGACCTCGCCGCCGAAGTCGGCGTGGCCGGGGGTGTCGACGACGTTGATGACGATCGGGCCGTCGGGGGTCTGGCGGCGAACGGCGGTGTTCTTCGCCAGGATCGTGATGCCCTTCTCCCGCTCGAGCTCGCCGGAGTCCATGACCCGGTCGACGAGTTCGGCGCGGGCGGCGAACGCCCCGGACTGGCGCAGCATCGCGTCGACAAGGGTCGTCTTGCCGTGGTCGACGTGCGCGACGATCGCGACGTTGCGGAGATCTGTCCTGGTCAGCTCGGCGCTGACGGTCGCTGCGGGCACGCGCGTGCTCCTGGTTCCTTCTAACGAGGGTGGAGGGCGGCCCGCCGCTGGTCTGCGTTGACAGCACTGGCTGAGAGGGGCGCCCGGCGCAGCTCAAAAGCCGCTACTGGCTCGATCAGTTTAACCGCAACCGCGGTGTGAGCAGGACCACGCCGCCCGACGAGCAGGTTAACCTACCCTAAGACGACGGTTCGGCGGAGAACGGAGGGTGCTGCCGTGGGCAAGAAATCGGCCCTGGTCAAGGCTGCCACACCGGCCGACGCTGTGAAGAAGTTGATGAAGGCGGGCAAGGTCAAGAAGAAGTGCTGCAAGTCGAAGTCCCGCTGCAAGAAGTGCCCGGTCCTGGCGTTGAAAAAGGCCAAGGCGGCCTTCGCCGGAGCCGCGTGAGATCCGCTAACGTGACCCGCGTGACTTTCCGCAACACCACCTGGTGGGCCGCCTCACGGCGGCCCTAGCCCGTGGTGCCCGGACGTCACCGGACGCACACCCCCAGGCCGCCCCTCCGGGCGGCCTGACGGTTCTCCGGAGGGGCCCGACCCCCAGGAGAGCACCATGACCCGCCTGTCCGCCATCACCCCGTCCGACCGCGCCCACCTGGGCAACCACCTCGGTGCCGTGCGCCACTGGGCACGCGACGGGCACCCCGGTGACCTGTACTTCGTCAGCGACCTGCACGCCATGACGGTGTCCTACAACCCGGCCAGGCTGCGGGCCACGACCAGGGAGCTGCTGGCCGTCCTGGTCGCCTCGGGCATCGCCCCGGACCGGCTGTTCGTGCAGAGCGACCTGATCCGCGAACTGGGCGCGCTGACCTGGCTGCTGGAGTGCGCCTGCGCCTTCGGCGAGGCGTCGCGGATGACCCAGTTCAAGCAGAAGTCCGACGGCCAGGCCATGGTGCGGCTGAGCCTGCTCACCTACCCGGTGCTCATGGCCGCCGACATCCTGCTCCTGGGCGCCGACGAGGTGCCGGTGGGCGCCGACCAGCGCCAGCACGTGGAGCTGGCCAGGGACCTGGCGCGGCGGTTCAACACGACCTACGGGGAGGTCTTCGCCATCCCCAGGGCGGTGATGCCGCGCACCGCCGCCCGCGTCCGCGACCTGTCCGACCCGACCCGCAAGATGTCGAAGTCCGCCCAGGACTCCACCGGCACGGTGTTCGTCCTGGACGACCCGGACCTGGTCCGCCGCAAGATCCGCAAGGCGAAGACGGATGCCCTGGGCCGGGTGGAGCACGACCCGGCCGGGCAGCCCGCGGTCTCGAACCTGCTGGAGATCCTGGCCGCCTGCCGGGGCACCGACCCGAGGACGGAGGCGGCGGGCTTCAGCGGGTACGGGCCGCTCAAGGAGGCCGTGGCCGAGGCGGTGGTCGAGGAACTGCGTCCGATCCGGACCAGGGCCCTGGAGCTGCTGTCGGACCCGGCCGAACTCGACACCATCCGCAAGGCCGGGGCCGCCCGGGCGGCCGACCGCGCCGCCCACCGCCTGTCCTCGGCCCTGCGCCTGGCCGGGGTCGGCTGAGGGGTCACCGGTGGCGCGGTCCCCGGGGCCGCGCCACCGGGTCAGCCGCCCAGCAGATCGCGCACCGCGCCGAAGAACTCCACGTCGGCGGGCAGCCAGGGCACCGAGTCCAGCTCCGAGGCCGCCAGCCACCGCACCCCCAGGTGCTCCACCGCGCGCGGCTCACCGGCCGCCGATGCCGCGTACAGCCGCAGTTCGCGCCCGCCCGGCAGCAGCACCGAGCCCAGCAGCTCCCCCACCGCCACCTCGACGCCCAGCTCCTCCAGGCACTCCCGGCGCAACGCGTCCACATCGGACTCGCCTGGCTCCACCCGACCGCCGGGGAACTCCCACATCCCGGCGGCCTCGGCCGGGAACGCCCGCTGTTGGGCCAGCACAGCACGATCGCGCACCACGGCCGCAGCCACCACAGTCACGGGTGCGCACCCTACGCGGACCGGTGCTCAGACCGACGCCGTCCGCCAGGTCACCTGGAACCGGGCGCCGCCCTCCGGCGACTCCCCCACCCGCACGGCCCCGCCGCGCCGCCGCACCACCTCGGCCACCAGCGCCAGGCCCAGCCCGGTGCCGCCGGAGCTGCGCGCCCGGTCGTCCTGGACGCGGTAGAACCGGTCGAACACCTTGGCCCGGTGCTCCTCGGCGATGCCGTGCCCGTCGTCGTCGACCACGACCCTGGCGGTGCGGCCCGCGGTGAGGACGGTGAGCACCACCCGGGCGCGGGCGTGCCGGACGGCGTTGCGCAGCAGGTTGTCCAGCACCAGGTCCACTTCCGACGGCGCCGCGTACACCCAGCACGACCCCGGTGGCGCGTGCACCCGGATGGCCGGGCCGTCGGCGACCGCGCAGCGCACCGCCGCGTCGGCGGCGGCGACCGACAGGTCGACCGCCGAGGCCGCGGGCAGCTCCCCGGCGTCCGAGCGGGCCAGCGTCAGCAGGCCGTCGACCAGCGCGGACAGCCGCTGCGACTCCCTGGCGACGTCGGCGAGCACCTCCTGGGCCAGTTCCGGGTCCGGGTGCGCCACCGCCACCTCGGCCTGCACCCGGATGGAGGCGACCGGGGAGCGCAGCTCGTGCGCGGCGTCCCCGGTGAACCGCCGCAGCCGGTCGGCGGCCTCGTCGCGGCGGGCCAGCAGGTCGTTCATCGCCGCGGCCAGGGCGCGCAGCTCGCGCGACTCCGGCAGCGGCAGGCGCTTGCCCGCGCCGAGCCTGGCCGCCGCCGCGCGCAGCCGCCCCACCGGGCGCATCGCCGAGCGCACCGCCGACCAGGTGGCCAGGGCGGTCGCGGCGGCGGCGATGACCGCTGCGGTGATCAGCCAGCGCAGCGCGGCGCCCCGGGCGGCGTCGTACCCGGCCAGCCCGGTGCCCACCACCACCAGCCGCTGCGCGCCGTCCGGGGCGGTGGCGACCGTGCCCAGCCAGCGGGCCGGTGGGGAGTCCGACAGCCGCAGCACCGGCACCCCGGCCTTGAGGGTGCGGATGTCCGAGGGCGTCAGCTCCGGGGCCGCCGCGCCGTCGGCGGGGGCGCCCGCGGTGTCGAGCACCCGGGTGCGGAAGTTCGGCGAGACCGGGCGGACCTCGGCCCCGGCCGACACCGCGGCCACGGCGGTGTCCAGGGCGGGGCGCAGCTCGTCGTCGGCGCTGTCGACCAGCAGCGGCCCGATCATCCGGCTGCTGAGCAGGGCCAGGCCGAGCAGCACCGCGAGCGTTCCCGCCGTGGCGACGGCGGTGATCCGCAGGCGCACGGAGCGGCGTCGGCTCACCGCGGTCGCGGGGTGTCGAGAGCGGCGTCGATCTCGGCGGTGGAGGCCAGGTAGCCGTGGCCGCGCACGGTGCGCACGATGCCGTCGGCGCCCGCCGCGTCCAGCTTGCGCCGCAGGTAGCCGACGTAGACCTCCACGGCGTTGCGGGTGGCGGCCTGCTCGTCGCCCCAGACCGCGCGCAGCAGCTCGTCCTTGGTGACCACCGACCCGGCCCGCCCGGCCAGGCAGTCCAGCACGGCGAACTCGCGCGGGCTCAGCGGCACCGGCTCGCCGTTGAAGCTGACCTCCCTGGCACCCCGGTCGACCAGCAGCGACCCCAGCCGCAGCCGCCGCCCGGCGCCCTCCTCCGCACCCCGGCGCAGCGTGGCGCGCACCTGGGCCACCAGCACCACGAACGAGAACGGCTTCACCAGGTACCCGTCCGCGCCCAGGTCGAGCCCGTCGGCCTGGTCGACCTCGCCGTCCTTGGCCGAGACCAGCAGCACCGGGGTGCGCACCCCCTCGGCGCGCAGCCGCTCCAGCACCCGGTAACCGGACAGGCCGGGCAGCATGATGTCGAGCAGGACGACGTCGAACGCGCCGGTCAGCGCCATCCGCAGCGCGCTGGGGCCGTCACCGGCGACCATCACGTCCATGCCCTCCGCGGTCAGCCCGCGTTGCAGGGCCCGGCGCACGCCGAGTTCGTCGTCGACCACCAGCACCCGAGGCTTCACGTCCGCCATCATGGCGGGAGGTGGGGGGTGCGTGCCCGCACTCTCAGCGGTCTCTCAGCACGAAGATCGCTCTCAGCGCCATCTCAGGGTGGGGGGAGCAGTGTTCTCGGTGCGGGATACACCACCCGAACAGGGAGAGAGAGTCATGAACAGGAAGAGGACGGCGTTGTCCGTCGCGGCGGCGGGGACGGCCACCGGTGTGGTCGGGCTGGTCCTGCTCGCGGCCCCGGCCGGTGCCGACGAGGCACCGCCCACCCTGCCCGAGGTCAGCGCCGAGGCGCTGGTGCAGTCGGTGCTGACCAGCGACGTGCCCGCGCTGTCGGGCACGGTGAAGGTCAGCAGCGACCTGGGCCTGCCGGTGCCCGGCCTGCCCACCGGCGACGAGGCCGTGCGCGTCTACACCGACGGGCAGGGCAAGGCCCGGATCTCGATGGACCAGGGCCGCGGCGAGAAGACGGTCATCGCCGACGGCGCGACCACCTGGCTGTGGAACTCCGCGGACCGCTCGGTCGTGAAGTACGACAGCGCGGCCGAGCACAAGGCCGACCGGTCCACCGAGGAGAAGCTGGCCGACCCGGCGGCGGTGTCGCTGGAGTTCATCACCGCCATGCGGGCGGACTCCACGGTCAGCGTGGACGGCACCGCCAAGGTCGCCGACCGCCCGGCCTACCAGCTCGTGCTGACCCCGAAGCCGACCGAGCGCACGCTGCTGCGCGAGGTGCGCATCGCGGTCGACTCCGAGACCAGGCTGCCGCTGCGGCTGGAGGTCCTGGCCAACGGCTCGGCCGAGCCCGCGCTCAGCGTCGGCTTCACCGAGTTCGCCACCGGCGCGCAGGACGCGGGCCTGTTCACCTTCACCCCGCCCGCGGGCGCGAAGGTGACCGACGGCAACGCCGAGGCGCGCGAGCACCAGCCGACCGAGCAGCAGAAGAAGGACTTCCTGGCGACCATCAACCCGAAGGTCGTCGGCGAGGGTTGGGACACCGTGCTCGTCGGCACCGTCCCGGCCGACCTGCTCAAGGCCGAGGTGTCCGGGAAGGACGCGGACGGCAGGAAGGCCGCGGGCACCCCGCTCGACCTGCTCAAGCAGTTCGGCAAGCCCGTCTCCGGTCCGTTCGGCACCGGCTTCGTGATCACCACCAAGGTCGGCACCGCCCTGGTCGCCGAGGACGGGCGGGTCGCCGTGGGCGCGGTCCCGCAGCAGGTCCTCGTCGACGCCCTCGGGCAGAAGTGAGCGGCTCCACCGAGTTCGGGACGGCCGCGGGTTCGCCCGCGGCCGTCCCGGCCGCCCGGACCCGGGGGTTGCGCAAGGTCTACCGCGGCACGGTCGCGGTGGACAACGTGGACCTCGAGGTGCCCACCGGCGCGGTGCTGGGGATGCTCGGCCCCAACGGTTCCGGCAAGACCACCACCATCCGGATGCTGCTCGGCCTGGTCACCCCCACCGCCGGTGAGGTCGAGCTGCTGGGCCGCAAGCTGCCCGAGGGCGCGGCGGAGTCGCTGCCCGAGGTCGGCGCCCTGGTCGAGGGCCCCGGGTTCCACCCGTTCCTGTCCGGCCGGGAGAACCTGCTGCGCGCCGCCGCCGCCGAGCCGCACCTGTCGACCTCCCGCATCCCGGCGGCGGTCGGCGCCGCGCTGGAGCGGGTCGGCCTCGCGCACGCGGCCAACCGCCGCTTCCGCGGCTACTCCCTGGGCATGAAGCAGCGCCTGGGCCTGGCCGGGGCGCTGCTGGTGCCGCGCAGGCTCGTCGTCCTGGACGAGCCCACCAACGGCCTGGACCCCGCGGGCACCCGGGAGATCCGCACGATCATGGCCGACCTGCACGCCGCGGGCACCACCGTGGTCGTGTCCTCGCACCTGCTCGCCGAGGTCGAGGCCACCTGCACGCACGTGGCCGTGCTCAACCAGGGCACCGTCGTGGCCCAGGGCGAGCTGGCCGACCTGCTCGACGCGGGCAGCGCCACGCTGCTGGTGTCCACCCCGGAGGTCGAGGCCGCGGTGGACGCGCTGCGCGACCACCGCATCCCGGCCCGCTCCCTCGCCGAGGGCATCCGGGTCGACCTGACCGCCACCACCGCCCCCGAGGTGGTGGAGACGCTGGTCAAGGCCGGTGTGCCGGTGCACGAGGTGCGCAGGCAGCGCACCGGCCTGGAAGACCTCTTCGCCCGCCTCACCGAGGACCCGGTCGACGCGGCGGAGCTCGACCCCACCAGCGACCCCCTCGTCCCGCAGGAGACCCGATGACCGCCGCCCTGGACGAGCCGCGCGCCACCGCGCGCCGCGCGCCGCTGACCCGGCTGCTGCGCTCCGAGCTGCGGATGGTGCTGCGCCGCCCGCGCACCCTGATCGGCCTGGCCCTGCTGGCCCTGGTCCCGGTCGTGGCGGGCATCGGCATCGCGATCGCCACCGGCTCGTCGTCCGGGGAATCGGTCGGCGACGGCCTGGCCTCCCTGGTCGAGGGCAACGGCCTGCTGCTGCCCATCTTCGGGCTGACCATGTCGATGACCATGCTGCTGCCACTGACCGGCGCCATGCTCGCCGCCGACGCGCTCGCCGGGGAAGCCGCCAACGGCACCCTGCGCGGGCTGCTCGTGGCCCCGGTCGGGCGGGCCAGGCTGCTGGCGGTGAAGGCCTTCGGCGTGGCCGCGGTCAGCCTGTTCGCCGTGCTGCTGATGGCCGCCACCGGCATCGTCGCGGGCCTGCTGCTGCTCGGCGGCGACGGGATGCTGACCTCCTCGGGCACCACGCTGCCGTTCGGCGCGGGCCTGGGCCGGGTGCTGCTGACGGTCGTGCTGGTCACCGTCCAGGTGTGGGCGCTGGCCGCGGTCGCGCTGGCGGTGTCGGCGTGGACCGAGCACCCGCTGATCGTCGTCGTGGTCAGCCTGGGCGTGGTGATCGTCTCCGGCGTGCTCAGCGTCATCCCCGCCCTGGACTGGCTCACCCCGGCGCTGATCACCACGAGCTGGGAGGCCATCCCGGAGGTCGTCAAGGACCCGCTGCCCACCGCGACGCTGCTGACCGGGGTGCTGCGCGCGGGCTGCTACATCCTCATCGGCTACTCGATCGCCCTGTCCCGGATGCTCACCCGCGACGGCTGACCCACCGGCACCACCCCGCCGGGGTCGAGCACCAGGGACACCCGGGCGCCGACCTGCGGCGCGGCGGCGATCCCGGCCACGGCGTCGACCCGGCCCAGGCCCTCCGCCGCGACCACGAGCAGCACGTGGTCGCGGCGGTGGACCCGGGCCGTCACCTCGCCGTGGACCGGCCCGGGGCCCACGCGCAGCGCGGACGGGCGCAGCCCCACCCGGCCGCGCCGCGGCGGGTCGCCGAACACGGCCAGCTCCGCCGCGTCCAGCACCCGGCCGCAGCCGAGGAAGCGGGCGGTCTCGTCGTCCACCGGGTGCGCCCACACCTCGTCCGGCGTCCCCACCTGCCGGACGCGCCCGGCGCGCATCACCGCGACCCGGTCGGCCAGGGTGAACGCCTCGTCGTGGTCGTGGGTGACCACCAGCGCCGTCGTGCCCGAGACCCGCAGCACCCGGGCCAGGTCGACGGCCAACTGCTCGCGCAGCGCCCGGTCCAGCGCCGACAGCGGCTCGTCGAGCAGCAGCACCCGCGGCCGGGGCGCCAGCGCCCGCGCCAGCGCGACCCGCTGCCGCTCCCCGCCGGACAGCTCACCCACCCGCCGCGCGGCGTGACCGCCCAGCCCCACCAGTTCCAGCAGTTCGCCGACCCGCGCGTCGCGCTCGGCGCGCGGTGTCCCCGCCATCCGCAGTCCGAACGCGACGTTGCCCGCGACGTCGCGGTGCGGGAAGAGCTGCCCGTCCTGGAAGACCAGCCCGAACCCGCGCCGGTGCACCGGGACACCCGACAGGTCCACCCCGTCCCAGCACACCGACCCGGTGCCGACCTCCAGCCCCGCCACCGCCCGCAGCAGCGTCGACTTGCCGCAGCCGGAGGGCCCCAGCAGCGCCAGCACCGACCCGTCCGGCACCTCGAAGTCCACATCGGACACAGCGGCCACGGTCCCGTAGCGCACCGACAACCCCGACACAGCGAGCATCAGAACTCCCCGACCCCGCGCACCCGCAGGCGCTCGACCAGCAGCGCGATCACCACCGTCACCCCCATCAGCAGCGTGCACGCCGCGTAGGCCATCTGGTTGTTCAGCTCCCCCGGCCGCGCCACCAGCCGCCCGATCACCACCGGCAGCGTCGCGGTGTCCGGCCGCACCAGGAAGCTGGTGGCACCGAACTCCCCCAGCGCCACCACGTACCCGAAGGCCGCCGAGGCCAGCAGCGACCGCCCGGCCAGCGGGACGTCGACCTCGCGCCACACCCGCCACGGCCCCGCCCCCAGCGTCGCCGCCGCCTGCCGCAGCCGCTCGTCGACCGACCGCAGCACCGGCAGCAGCGTCCGCACGACGAGCGGGGTCACGACCAGCGCCTGCGCCAGCGGCACCAGCGCCGCCGAGGTCCGCAGGTCCCCCGGCAGCGCGTCCAGCGTGACCAGGTAGCCGAAGCCGACCGTCACCGCCGAGACGCCCAGCGGCAGCATCAGCGCGGTGTCGACGGCCTCCACCACCCCCGGCCGGACCCGGCTGCGCCCCAGCGTCACCAGCGCCACCGAGGCGAGCACCCCCAGCACCAGGGCCAGCAGCGTCGCGTCCGTGGCCACCCGCACCGAGTTCAGCGCCGCCTCCAGGCCGGTGACCTGCAACGAGCCCCGAAAGCCGGTCCCGGCCAGCGCCCGGTACCCGGCGGTCCCGCCCGCGAACGAGCGCACCACCAGCGTCACGATCGGCACCACCAGCAACGCCACCACCGCGTAGCCCAGCCCGGCCGCGACCCACTCCCCACCGCGCGGTCGCCGCACGGTTTCCGCCTGACCGCGCAGGCTCAGCGCGTTCTCCCGCCGCCGCCGCGCCACGGCCCCGACCACCAGCACGCCCACCACGGCCAGGAACTGCACCAGTGACAGCGCCGCCGCGCCCGGCAGGTCCAGCAGCTCCACGGTCCGCAGGTAGATCTCCGTCTCCAGCGTCCGGTGCCGGGCGCCGCCGAGCAGCAGCACCACCCCGAAACTGGTGGCGCAGAACAGGAACACCACCGCCGCTGCCGACCCCAGCGCCGGGGTCAGCGCGGGCAGGGTCACCGAGGTGAACGCCCGCCACCGCGAAGCCCCCAGCGCCCGCGCCGCGTCCTCGGCCCGCCGGTCCACGTGCGCCCACAGCCCGCCGACCGTGCGCGCCACCACGGCCACGTTGAAGAACGCGTTCGCCAGCACGATCGCCACCACCCCGCCGTCGGGCAGCAGCGCCTTGAACGCCAACCCGACCACGACCGTCGGCAGCACGAACGGCACCAGCACCGCCACCCGCACCAGCGCGCCGCCCGGCACCCTGGCCAGCAGGAACGCCACCGGCAGCCCGGCGAGCACCGCCACCGCGGTCGACGCGGCGGCCTGGGCGAGGGTGAACCCCACCAGCCGCCACGTCGCCCCCTCGCCGAGGACCCGCAGGACCCCGGCCGCGCCGGAACCGAACCCGAGCCGCACGATCGCGGCCACCGGCCAGGCGAAGAAGACGGCGAGGAAGCCGAGCGGGACCGCCGCGAACGCCAGCGCCGCCGCTGGCCTCAGCCCCCGACGGTGCTGCGCCACTGCTCGATCCACCGCTGCCGCTGCGCCGCGATGTCGGCGGCGGGCAGGGTCGCGGGCTGCTCCGGCAACGGCGCCGCAGCGGTCCAGGCGTCTGGCAGCGCCACGCCCTCGCGCGCCGGGTAGACGTACATCTTCTCCGGCACGGTCTTCTGGAAGGGCTCCGACAGCAGGAAGTCGAGCACCTTCTTCGCGTCCTCGGGGTTCTTCGCCCCGTTCAGCACCCCGGCGTACTCGACCTGCCGGAAGCAGGTGTCCAGCAGCGCGGCGGTCCGCGCCTTCCCGTCCTCCCCCACCTCAGCCGACGGCGACGACGCGTAGGACACCACGATGGGCCGCGGCCCCTTGCCGGAGGAGCCGGAGAACTCCTGGGTGTAGGCCTCCTCCCACCCGCTGACGACCTTCACGCCGTTGGCCTTGAGCCTGCCCCAGTAGTCGGCCCACCCCTGCTCGCCGTAGTGCGCCACGGTCCCGAGCAGGAACGCCAGACCCGGCGAGGACGTCGCCGGGTCCTCGACCACCAACTTGTCCTTGTACTTCGGGTCCGCCAGGTCCTCGAAGGTCTTGGGCACATCGCCACCGAGCGCCGCGGGGTCCACGTTCACGCACACGTCCCCCACGTCGACCGCCGTGAGCCGCCCGCTGCCGTCGACGGCGTAGCGCTGCGGCCCCTTGTCCGCCTCCGGGCTCCGGTACTCGGCGAACACCCCCTCGTCGAGCGCCCGGGAGGCGAAGGTGTTGTCGACGCCGAAGGCCACGTCCCCGATGGGGTTCGCCTTGGTCAGCACCAACTGGTTGGTCAACGCCCCCGCGTCCCCGCTCTTGCGCGCCTCCACGGTGATCCCGCTCCGCGCCTCGAACTCGTCCAACACCGCCTGGTCGACGTCGAAGGAGTCGTGGGTGACCAGCACGACGGTGCGGTCGACCGGGGCCTCACCCCCCACGGAACAACCGGCGACCACAGCCAGGGCGACCAGGGGGACGAGTCGGCGCATCGGGAACCTTCCTCGGGCGTGTGCACACCACGAGGACCTCCCTGCGCGGGCATGACCCCGATCAGGTTCGTACGGTCGAGGGCTGGGTGGCCCTCCTCTCAGCCCGGCCGATACCGGACTCCCGTGGCGACCCCGACCCTACGCCCAGCGCGGGCAGGCGCGAAGGGCCACCATGGGGGCCATGGCGGAACTGTTGAGCGAGCACGAGCAGGGCAAGGCACTGGGGACGCTGCCGAACTGGAGCCGGGGCGAGGGCTCCCTGGTCCGGGAGGTCGAACTGGAGTCGTTCCCCCAGGCCATCCAGGTGGTCGACCGCGTCGCGGAGATCGCCGAGCGCGACGACCACCACCCGGACATCGACATCCGCTGGCGCACGCTCAAGTTCACCCTCAGCACCCACAGCGAGGGCGGCATCACCGAACTCGACGTCGCCCTGGCCACCGAGATCGACGCCGTCCTCGACGCCCTGGGCTGACCCTCACACCTCCCCGACGAGCGGACTCCCCACCTTCGCGACCTCCGCCCGCACGTCCACGCCCAGCAACTCCAACTTCCGCCACGCCGCGTCCCGCACCGCCTCGTCGAACAGCGGCGCGTACCAGGGCAGCAGGGTGGAGATCTCCACGCTGTGCGCGAGCAACCCCCGATCCTTCAACCGCCACAGCCCGAACGACGGCGTCGGGTCGAGCACCACCCGCCGCGTCGCCCCGACCGCGCCGAACTCCTCGATCATCCACTCGAACGCGGTGGGGTCGTAGCCGATCTCCACCAGCGTGTCCACGCCCAGACGGGCGTCCCGCTCGAACATCGCCACGAGCTGTTCGGTCACCATGGGTGAGAAGTCGTGATCCACTCGGTGACCGTTACCCCGTGGCCGCAACCCGCGCACGCAAGCGTGAAAACCTGAGACCTTGCCCACTTATCGCGCCCGAGCTGCCCACCTCAACGGGCGTTCGCCCCGGCGAGCCCGGCAGACCGGGGCCACGACTCCAGCAGCGCGGCCGCCTTCTCGAACACGCTGGGGCAGGCGTCCTCTCCCAGCACCGACGTCCGTGGCCGGTGAGTGGCGGAGTCGAGCAGCCCGGGGTCGCGGACCCGGGGCGCGTGCCCAGGTCACCCGCCGGGAACTCCAGGTCGCCCAGTGCGAGGTGGTCCGGGGTCACTGGCGAGCCGGTCGAGCAGGCCCGCGCAGCGCTGGCGGCCGACAGCGCCCGGACCCGGTCGTCCCGAGGCGGCGGGTCCAGCTCATTTTCGGGCCACGCCCCCTGGTTCCATTGCGCGGGGCGGCATCCAGGCCCTCCGGAGCGGATTCGCGCTCGGTCGAAACGGCGTAGCGTGGCCGCGGGGGTGTTCGCATGAAGATCGTGTTGCCCGGCGGGACCGGGAACGTCGGGGGATTCCTCAGCCGGGCGCTGGCGGCGGCCGGGCACGACGTGGTCGTGCTGACCAGGCGGGCCGGGGTCGACCTCGGGGGCGGCGTCCGATCGGTGCGGTGGGACGGGCGCACCGTCGGCCCCTGGGCGGAGGAGGTCGACGGCTGCGCGGCGGTGATCAACCTGGCCGGGCGCAGCGTCAGCTGCCGCTACACCGAGGCGAACCTGCGCGAGATGATGGATTCGCGGGTGGACTCCGCGCGGGCCGTCGGCTCGGCTATCGCCCAGGCCTCCGCGCCGCCGCGGGTGTGGTTGCAGATGAGCACCGCGACGATCTACGCGCACCGGTTCGACCGGGCCAACGACGAGGCCACCGGGATCATCGCGGGCGCCGAGCCGGGGGTGCCGGGGTACTGGGCGTTCAGCGCCGAGATCGCCAAGCGGTGGGAACTGGCCCAGGAGCAGGCGCCCACCCCCGACACCCGCAAGGTCGCCCTGCGGACCGCCATGGTGATGAGCCCGGACCGGGGCAGCGTCTTCGACGTCCTGTCCTGGATGGCCCGGCTCAGCCTCGGCGGACCGGTGGCGGGCGGGCGGCAGTACGTCTCCTGGATTCACGACCGGGACTTCCTCCGGGCCGTGGAATTCCTCCTCACCCGGGACGACCTGGCGGGCCCGGTCAACCTCACCGCCCCCGGACCGCTCCCGCAGCGCGAGTTCATGCGGACCCTGCGCCGGGCCTGGCGGATGCCGATCGGCCTGCCCGCGACGAAGTGGATGGCCGAGGTCGGCGCGTTCGCCCTGCGGTCGGACACCGAACTGCTGCTCAAGAGCCGCCGCGTCGTCCCCGGCCGCCTGCTCGACAGCGGGTTCACCTTCGACTTCCCCCGCTGGGAGGACGCCGCCACCGACCTGGCGCGGCGGACCCGGGCACGGAGTCAACCTGACACGTCACCGTCAACTGTGTGACGTCCCCCGCACCGGCGTCCAGATGCCGTCGCGCAGGTTCGCGGGGGATCAGGCGTTGAAGCGGAACTCGGCTGGACCACGCGGTGGAGCAATCTCTGGGCGAATCCACTTCGAGAGGCGCCGGGCCGCTTCCTCGTAGACCAGGGCCCCGGTCGCCATCGCGATCACCAGGTCGTACGCGTCGTCCTCCGGGGCTTCCAGATCAACGCCATTGAGACCATAGAAGACGAAGACAGCCATCCAGCCCAGCCGCTTGTTGCCGTCGACAAGAGGGGGATTGCGGACGATGGATTCCAGGAGCACCGCCGCTTTCCCGTCCAAGCTCGGATAGGCGTCTTGGCCCATGAGCGAAGACTGCGGCCGGTGCGCCGCCGCGTCGAGCAATCCCACGTCCCGGACGTGGGATACACCCAGATCGGCCGCGAGGGCGAGAAGGTCGTCCAGGGTCAGGTATTCGATCGTCACTGCGCCAGGCGATCGAGCAAGGACGCGTACCGCTCGCGCCCGTCCTGCGACAGCGCCCTGACCCGGTCACCACGGACCGACCGGGCCGCGGCCTCGGTGATCGCCCGCACGATCGCTTCGTGCTTGCTCACCCCATGGCTTTCAGCGAGCAAGGTCAGAGCACGCTCCTGCTCTTCATCCAGCCTCAGTGTCATTGCCATACCATCATGATGCCATCGTGGTATCATGATCAACTAAGGCGGGAACGGCACGGGTCAGACGTTGAAGCGGAACTCGACCACGTCGCCGTCGGACATGACGTAGTCCTTGCCCTCGATGCGGACCTTGCCCGCCGACTTGGCCGCGGCCATGGAGCCCGCCTCGACCAGGTCGTCGTAGGAGACGACCTCGGCCTTGATGAAGCCGCGTTCGAAGTCGGTGTGGATGACGCCCGCGGCCTGGGGGGCGGTGGCGCCCTGGGGGATGGTCCAGGCGCGGGATTCCTTGGGGCCCGCCGTCAGGTACGTCTGGAGGCCGAGGGTGTGGAAGCCCGCGCGGGCGAGGGCGTTGAGGCCCGGTTCGGTCTGGCCGACGGACTCCAGCAGTTCCCTGGTGGACTCCTCGTCGAGTTCCAGCAGTTCCGACTCGACCTTCGCGTCCAGGAACACCGCGTCGGCGGGGGCGACCATCCTGGCCAGTTCGGCGACCCGGTTGTCGTCGGTGAGGACCGACTCGTCGGCGTTGAAGACGTAGAGGAACGGCTTGGTGGTGAGCAGGGACAGCTCGCGCAGCAGGGTGACGTCCGTGCCCGCGGCGAAGAGGGTCTTGCCGGAGTCGAGGATGTCCTTGGCCGCGGTGGCCGCGTCGAGGGTGGGGCGCGCCTCCTTGCGAGTGCGGGCCTCCTTCTCCAGGCGGGGGATGGCCTTCTCCAGGGTCTGGAGGTCGGCGAGGATCAGCTCGGTGTTGATCGTCTCGATGTCCGACAGGGGGTTCACCACCCCGTCGACGTGGACGACGTCGGGGTCGTCGAAGACGCGGATGACCTGGCAGATGGCGTTGGCCTCGCGGATGTTGGCGAGGAACTTGTTGCCCAGGCCCGCCCCCTCCGAGGCGCCCTTGACGATCCCGGCGATGTCGACGAAGGACACCACGGCGGGCACGGTCTTCTCGCTGCCGAACACCTCCGCCAGCTTGTCCAGCCGGGGATCGGGCAGCGGGACGATGCCGACGTTGGGCTCGATGGTGGCGAACGGGTAGTTCGCCGCGAGCACGTCGTTGTTCGTCAGGGCGTTGAACAGCGTGGACTTGCCGACGTTGGGCAGGCCGACGATGCCGAGGGTCAAACTCACGGGTCAGGAGTCTACGGTCCGCCCCGGACGGGCTCGCCCACCCGTCCGGGAAGCCAAATAGTTACCAACACCGTTCCCAGTTTTGGTCACTCATCGTCGCTTGGACTGGGCCGTACATCCGCAGTACAGCACCCATTCGCTTGGTAACGATCGCCTCGCTCGCAGCGATGGAGCCACCCTCCGTGCGGAAACGGGTTTGACCACTCGATCGGATTAGCCCAATTGGACGCTAGTCACCATCGAGACGGCGAACAACACTCCGTGAGCGCCCTGCTGTCGTCCGTACACCCGGTCGTGGGAGACGCGCGCCCAGCTCACCCGCTGAGGAAGAAGGAACGTGGGATGATCCAACCCGAATGGCGACGGCGACGCCGCATCGCCCTCGGCATGGCGTTCAGCACGGCGCTGGCCAGCGTCATGCTCGCCACCGGCCCGAACGCGAGCGCCGCGCCGTCCACCCCGGCACCCTCCGACGAGGGCCAGGGCATCGGCAAGCACGACCTGGAGCTGCTGAACAAGGCCCGGCAGGCGGGCCAGAAGACCGTCAAGGTCCTGATCAGCACCACCGAGGGCGGCTCCGCGGCCAAGGTCGACGAGCTGACCAGGGCGGGCGCCGAGGTCGAGTACCGCAAGGACGACATCGGCTACGTCCGCGCCGAGGTCCCGGTCGACCAGGTCAAGAAGATCGCCAAGCTGCCCGGGGTCAGCGCGCTGGACCTCGACGAGAACGTCCCGCTGCCGGACCCGCAGCCCGCGGGCGCGGTCGACCCGACGCCGCAGCCCGCCCCGGGCCCGGCGACGCCGCGGGTGAACCCGTACATGCCGATCGGTGACACGAACGCCGCGCAGTTCGTCAACGACCACCCCACCTGGGACGGCCGCGGCACGACCGTCGCCATCATCGACTCCGGTGTGGACCTCGCCCACCCGTCGCTGAACACCACCAGCACCGGGCAGCGCAAGATCACCGACTGGGTGACCTACACCGACCCCACGTTCACCGGCGGCGTCAACAACGACGACGACCCGACGTGGCTGCTGATGACCACCAAGACCACCGGCGCCGCCCAAGGCCTGCCCGGCGAGACCGGCGAGCTGCGCATCGGCACCTTCGACGAGCGCGACTCCCGCCTCGGCGGCGAGGTCGGCTCCGACGTCAACCGCGACGGCAACCCGGCCGGGTCCAAGGGCACCTTCGGCGTGCTGTGGAACCCGGCGACGAGCACCGTCTGGGTCGACACGAACCAGAACGGCACCTTCGCCGACGACAAGCCGATGACCGACTACAAGGTCAAGTACGACATCGGCCAGTTCGGCACCGACAACCCGGCCACCGCGGTCAAGGAGTCGATGCCGTTCGTCGTGCAGACCGACCCGGCCAACCAGGCCGTGAACATCGGCATCGTCTCCGGCGCGCACGGCTCGCACGTGGCGGGCATCGTCGCGGGCAACCGGCTCTTCGGCGGCACCGTGAACGGCGCGGCGCCCGGCGCCAACCTGGTCTCGGTGCGCGTCTGCCTGTTCGTCGACGGCTGCACCAACCACGCGCTGCTCGAGGGCATGATCTACGCCGCGTCGGTGGCCAACGTCGACGTGATCAACATGTCGATCGGCGGCCTGCCCGCGCTCAACGACGCCAACAACGCGCGCGCCGAGCTGTACGACCGGCTGATCAACACCTACGACGTGAACATGTTCATCTCCGCGGGCAACTCCGGCGCGGGCTCGAACACCGTCGGCGACCCGTCGGTGGCCACCGACGTCGTCTCCGTGGGCTCCTACATCACCAAGGAGACCTGGCGCAGCAACTACGGCTCGGACCTGGGCGTCTCGGAGAGCCTGCACGGCTTCTCCTCGCGCGGTCCGCGCGAGGACGGCGGGTTCAAGCCGAACATCGTCGCCCCGGGTTCGGCGATCTCCACCGTGCCGACCTGGCAGCCGGGCCAGCCGGTGGCGGGCACCTACGAGCTGCCGCCGGGCTACGCCCAGTTCAACGGCACCTCGATGGCCTCCCCGCAGGCCGCGGGCGCGGCGACGCTGCTGGTCAGCGCCGCCAAGGCCAAGGGCGTCCCGGCCGGGGCGGCGCAGATCCGCGCCGCGTTCTACTCGACCGCCCGGTTCGTCAACGGCCTCGGCGCCTACGAGCAGGGCAACGGCCTGATCGACGTGCGCAAGGCCTGGAACCTGCTCAAGAACAACCCGAGCACGGTCGACATCACCACCTCGGTGCCGGTCAACACCGCGCTGTCCGCCTTCCTCAAGACCCCGGGCGTCGGCGTCGGCATCAACGACCGCGAGGGCGTGAAGCCGGGTGACACCTACACCCGCACCTACACCCTGACCCGCACCAGCGGCCCGGCCTCGCCGGTGACCTACAAGGTCGACTGGGTGGGCAACGACGGCACCTTCAGCTCCGACAAGAAGGTGACGCTGCCGCTCAACAGCGCGGTCAAGTTCCCGGTGACGGTCAAGGCGGGGACCGCGGGCATCCACTCCGCGATCATGAACCTGGACAGCCCGACGACCGGGGCGATCGACGGCCAGACCCTCAACACCGTCGTGGCGGCCCAGGACTTCACCGCGGCCAACGGCTACACGGTGCGCAACGGCGGGCAGATCGGCCGCAACCAGTCGAAGTCGTACTTCTTCCGCGTCCCGCCGGGCACCCCGGCGTTCAAGGTCGACCTGCAGGGCGGCGGGACCACCCCGGGCGCGGGCCAGATCCGCTTCCTGCGGTTCCACCCGTACGGCGTCGGCATCGAGTCCAACTCCACGCCGAACTGCTACAACCCGTCGGTCTCCGGCTGCGACGCCGGTGACCCGACCAGCCGCACGGTCAGCAACCCGCAGGCGGGTGTGTGGGAGATCGTGGTGGAGGCCCGCCGCACCTCCGACGCCGCCACCGCGCCGTTCACGCTGACCGCCTCGGTGCTCGGCGCGACCGTGTCCCCGAACCCGGACACGATCGCCTCGGCCACCAAGGGCACGCCGGTCGCCAGGACGTACACGCTGAAGAACCTGTTCGGCCCGTTCACCGGCAAGGCGAGCGGCACGAACCTGGGCAGCGCCAAGAAGGGCGTGCTGTCCATCGCGGACGGCGCGAGCCAGCAGTACCAGATCGCGGTGAGCCCGGGCTCCACGTCGCTGCGGGTCAAGATCGGCAACACCTCCGACGCGGGTGCCGACCTCGACCTGGCCGTGTACCGCTGCGCGCCGTCGTGCGCGCTGGTGGGCCAGTCGGCCGACGGCGACTCCGAGGAGGAGGTGACCATCGCCAACCCGGCGGCGGGCACCTACGTGGCGCTGGTCGACGGTTACGCGGTGCCCGCGGGCACCACGGACTACGACTACCTCGACGTGTTCACCAACCCGGCCTTCGGGTCGGTGGCGGTCACCGACGCCAACGCCAACCGGGCCGCGGGCGCGTCCTGGACGGTGCCGGGCACGGTGACGGCGAACCTGGCCCCGGCCGCGGGCCGGGTCCTGCTGGGCAACGTCGAGGTGCGCACCGACGCCGGTGTGCTCGTCGGCTCCGGCGACGTGGTCGTGCAAGCGGTTTCGTGACCTGCCGCACCGGGTGATCACCCGGTGGCCGACGGCTGCGGGGACCTGCCCTTCCGGGCAGGTCCCCGTTGTCATTTCCGCCAACCCGAGGCACATGTCTCTTTCTCGCCAGACCAGCGGGTCCGCCGCCGGCAGCATGGTCCGGTGTTGATCGACCCGGAGCTGGCCCACCGCGCCGCCGCCGTCCGCGACACGCGGTTCGACGGGCAGCTCATCCTGGCTGTCCGCACGACCGGGGTCTACTGCAGGCCCGCCTGCCCGGCGGCCACCGCCCGGCGGCGCACCGCCGAGTTCTTCCCCACCGCCGCGGCGGCCCAGCAGCAGGGCTACCGCGCCTGCCTGCGCTGCCTGCCCGACGTCGTCCCCGGCTCCCCGGAGTGGAACACCCGCGGCGACCTGGCGGGCCGGGCGATGCGGCTGATCCTCGACGGGGTCATCGAGCGGGAGGGCGTGCCGGGCCTGGCGCGGCGGGTGGGCTACTCCGAGCGGCACCTGACCCGGGTGCTCACCGCGGAGCTGGGCGCGGGCCCGCTGGCGCTGGCCAGGGCGCAGCGCGCGCACCTGGCCCGGCTGCTGATCGAGACGACCGCGCTGACGGTGTCGGACGTGGCGTTCGCCTCCGGCTTCGCCAGCGTCCGCCAGTTCAACGACACGGTCCGCTCCGTGTTCGCCGCCACCCCCTCGGAGCTGCGCACGGCCGCGAGCCGCCGGGTCGGGCGAAGACGCCACCCCGCCACCCCCGGCCGCGTCACCCTCCGCCTCCCCGTGCGGACCCCGTTCGACGCCGCGGGCATCCTGGCGTTCCTCGGCGCCCGCGCCATCCCCGGGGTCGAGAGCGCCTCCCCCGGCCGCTACGCCCGCACCCTGCGCCTGCCGCACGGCCCCGCCACCGCCCACCTGCGCCCCGCGGGCACCCACGTCGAGTGCACCCTCCGCCTGGCCGACCTGCGCGACCTGGGCACCGCCGTGGCCCGCCTCCGCCGCCTCTTCGACCTCGACGCCGACCCCACCGCGATCGACCGGGTGCTGGCGGCGGACCCGGCCCTGGCCCCGTCGGTGGCGGCCATCCCCGGCATCCGCGTCCCCGGCAGCGTGGACGGCACCGAGACGGTGCTGCGCGCCCTGCTGGGCCAGCAGCTCACGGTGTCGGCGGCCCGGGCCGCCGCCCGCCGGTTGAGCGACTCGGTGGGTGAGCCGCTGCCCGCGCCGGACGGTGAGCTGACGACGCTGTTCCCGTCGGCGGCGGCGGTGGCCGAGCGGGGGGCGGAGGTGTTGGCGGGGCCGACCCGGCGGGTGGACACGATCCGGGCCGTGTGCGCCGCGATCGCTTCCGGGGAGCTGGAGTTGCACGTGGGGGTTGATCCGGAGACGTTGCGGTCCCGGTTGCAGTCCTATCCGGGGATCGGGCCGTCGACCGCCGGGTACGTGGTCATGCGGTTGCTCGGGGAGCCGGACATCCTGCCGCCCAACGACATCGCGGTGCGGACGGGCGCGGGTCCCGCTATGTCCACATCGGACGATTCCGGGGATCGTGGGCGGTTGTGGAGCCCGTGGCGCTCCTACGCCGGAATGCACCTGTGGCGGGCCACGGCCCGCGCGACACCGGAGCCCTAGACGCCGGTCACCTGGATGGTGGAGCCGGTGCGGGCCTTGGCGACGCGGAGGCGGACGGGGACGCGTTGGCGGAGTTCTTCGACGTGGGAGACCAGGCCGACCACCCGGCCGCCGGAGCGGAGGTCGTCGAGGATGGTCATGACGTCATCGAGGGTGTTGGCGTCGAGGGTGCCGAAGCCCTCGTCGACGAAGAGGGTGTCGAGGAGGGCTCCGCCGGATTCGGCGGCGACCACGTCGGCCAAGCCGAGGGCCAGGGCCAGGGAGGCGATGAAGGACTCGCCGCCGGAGAGGGTCTTGGCGGGGCGGACCCGGCCGGAGTAGTCGTCGAGGACGTCGAGGCCGAGGCCGCCGCGGGTGCCGTGCCTGCCCGCCGCCGCCGAGTGCTGGAAGGAGTAGCGGCCCTGGCTCATCTCGCGGAGGCGGGCGGAGGCCGACAGGGCCACCTCCTCCAAGCGGGCCGCGAGGACGTAGGAGCGCAGCGACATCTTGGCGGCGTTCTGGCCGCGGCCGTTGACCACGTCGGTCAGGGCGTCGAGTTCGGCGAAGTCCGCTTCCACCGGGGCCAGGGCCGTCCACGCCGCGCGCAGGCGCTTGCCGAGGTCGCGGACGTCGACGAAGCGGGCGTGCGCCTGCTGGGCCGACGCGTACGCCTGCTGGGCGTCGGCGCGGGCGACGGCGGCGGCTTCCACCAGTGGCCCGAGGTCGACCGCCGTGTCCGGGAGGACGCCGGACAGGTCCGGGTCCGACAGGGTCGCCCGGTGTTGCTTCTCCGCGGCGGCGGCGTCGGCGAGCCTGCCCCGGAGCTTGTCGACGACGGTGTCCTCGCGGGCCGCGCCCAGCGCCTCGCCCGGTGAACCGAACCCGGCGAGGGTGACCGCGTCGCGCACCGCGCGCTCCTGCTCGACCACCCGCTCCCGGGCCGCCGCCAGCGCGGCGCACGCGTCCGCCAGCCGGTCCACCAGCGCGACCCGGCGCTGCACGTCGCCCACCCGGTCGGCGACGGTGGCGAACGACCCGCGCGCCCGCTCCACCGTGGACCGGCGTTCCGCGATCACCGCCACCAACTGCACCCGGGTGGACCCCAGCGACGCCAGGGTGCGGTCCAGCTCGTCGCGCCGCGCCCGCAGCCCCTCGGCGTCCTGCTCGACGTCCTGGAGTTCCTTCCCCAGCACCTCGAACCGGGCCGCGGCCTCGCGGGCCGCCTCGAACCGGGTGCGGACCTCGGTGGACTCGGCGTCGAGGTCGACCTCCGCCCACGGGGTGAGCCGCGCCAGCAGCGCGTCGACCGCCGCCTGGGCCGCGACGACCTGTTCCCGCCCGCGTTCCCTGGCCCGCAGCGCCTCCTGCTCGGCCTCCTGCGCGGCCCGCTCGTCGGCGGCCGTGGCCACGACGTCCGAGGGGTGCGCGGGCACCGGGTGCGCCGCGGACCCGCAGACCGGGCACGGCTGCCCGTCGGCCAGCCCGGCGGCCAGTTCCGCCGCCATCCCGTCCAGCCGCGCCTGCCGCAGCACCTGCACCCGCTCGCGGGCGTCCTGGTGGGCGTCGACGACCTCGCGGTCGTGGTCCCGGGCGTCCTCCAGGGCCGCGCGGGCGCGCGGCAGCCCGTCCCGGTCGCGCGCGGCGGCGGCCAGTTCGTCGCGCCGGGCCCGCAGCCCGTCCACCGCGGCCCTGGCCGCGGTGGCCTCCGCCAGCGCCTCCCGCGCCGCCGCGATCCGCTCGGGGAACCCGGAGAGCCGCGACGCCACGCGAACCCGTTCGTCCTCCGCCGACCCGACCTGCCGCAGCAGCGCCGACAGCCGTTCCTCGTCCTGCTCCTGCCGGTCCGCCTCGGCGACCAGCCCGCCCAGCGCCCCGGCTTCCTCGCGCAGCCCACCGGCCAGCGCCCGCAGTTCCTCGACGTCCGAGGACACCGGGAGCCCGTGCCGCTCCGCCGCGTCCGCGTGTTGCCGGACGGCGGCCTCCGCGACCTCGACGGCCCGCCGGGCCCGCCGCGACTGCTCCTCGGCGGCCACCACCGGCTGCGCCCGCCGGGCGTCGTCCAGCTCCGCGCGCCACGCCGCCCTGGCCCCGGCCTGCGCGGCCAGTTCCGCCAGTTCGTCGGTGGCCCGGCGGACCCGCCGCGCCTTCTCCGCCAGCGACTTCCCCCGGGCCAGTTCCTCCTCGGCCTCGGTCCGCACGGCGGCGGTCCGCTCCACCGCCGCCGAGGTCTCCCGGTCCAGGACCGCCGCGGCCGAGACGACCCCGTCCAGCCACTCGACGTCCGGTTCCTCCGGCGGCTCGTCCCCGGCGGCCTGCGCGAAGCGGGCCAGCAGCTCGCCCGCGCCGACCCTGGCCCGGTCCAGTTCGCGGCGCCGCTCCTGGCGGCGGTCGCGGAACCAGCGCTCGACGCGCTCGAAGTTCTGCGTGCCGAACAGCTTCTCCAGCAGCGTCTCGCGCTCGTCGGTGCTCGACCGCAGGAACCGGGCGAAGTCGCCCTGCGGCAGCAGGACCACCTGGAAGAACTGGTCCTTGGTCATGCCAAGGAGCCGCTCCACGGTGTCGGCGACCTCGTCGATGCGGGTGATGCCGTCCGGGGCGTGCCCGGAGGGGGCGGTGCCGACCCAGCTCAGCGACACCTTGGCGTTCTGCGTGGTGACGCCCGCGCCGCGCTTCTTGGGGCGCTCGTACTCCGGGGAGCGCACGATCCGCAGCCGGTGCGACTGCACGGTGAGGTCGAGGGCGACCTGGGTGTGCAGGTCGGCGGAGGCGTGGTCGCAGCGCAGCCGCTTGGTCTCGCCGCGCATCCCGGGCACCGAGCCGAACAGCGCGAACGCCACCGCGTCGAGCAACGTGGTCTTGCCCGCGCCGGTGTCGCCGTGCAGCAGGAACAGGCCCTCGGCGCCGAGCACGTCGAAGTCGACCTCCTCGGTGCCCGCGTACGGCCCGAACGCCGACAGCTCCAACCGGTGCAGCCTCACCGGCGACCCTCCGCGGCCACGGCGGCCAGCGCCTCGCGCAGCAGCGCCTCCTCGGTCCCGGTCGGCTCGCTGCCGCGCACGTCGGTGACGAAGCAGCAGGCGACCTCCTCGTCCGGTTTGCCGCGCACGGCCTCGCGGTAGCGCAGCTCCGCCGTCCCGCCCTCCGGGTTCCACTCCAGGTGCGCCGCGTGCGGGAACCGCTCCCGCAACCGGCGCATGGCGTCCAGCGGCCGGACCCGGTCGGTCAGTTCCACGCTGAGGAACTTGTCCACCAGCGGTTCGTGCGCCGGGTCCACCAGCAGGTCCTCCAGTTCCCCGCGCACCGAGGCCAGTTCGCGCGGCACCGGCAGCTCACGCCGTTCCACACCGAGCAGCCCGCCCGCGTCGAGCTCCACCAGCCACACCGACTTGCGCTGCCGGGCCTCGGAGAACGAGTACGCCAGCGGGCTGCCCGAGTAGCGCAGGTTCTCCGCGAGCACCTGCGGGCCGTGCAGGTGCCCGAGCGCCACGTAGTCCACGCCGTCGAAGGTCGAGCCGGGCACGTGCGGCACCCCGCCGACGGCGATGGTCCGCTCGGAGTCGCTGATCTCGCCCCCGGTCACGAAGGCGTGCGCGAGGACCACCGACCGCGTGCCCTCCGGCCGCCCGGCCAGGTCCTCGCGCACCCGGCGCATCGCCTCGCCGAGCACGCCGCTGTGCCCGCGCAGCTCCGGCATGCCCAGGGCGTGCCGGGCGGGTTCGGGTTCGAGGTAGGGGATGCCGTAGAGGGCGACCGGGCCGTGCGCGTCGGCCAGCAGCACCGGCCGGTGCAGGTCGGCGGCGGTGGTGCGCAGGTGCAGCCCGCCCGCCTCGGCGAACCCGGCGAACGCCCCCAGCCGCGCGGCCGAGTCGTGGTTGCCCGGGGTGATCACGATCCGCGCGCCCGCCTCGGCGAGCCTGCCCAGCACCCGCGTGCAGGTGGCCACCGCCTCGGCGGAGGGCACCGCGCGGTCGTAGAGGTCGCCGGACACCACGACCGCGTCGACGCGCTCGTCGGTGACCAGGTCGGCGAGGCCGCCGAGCACGGTCTCCTGTTCGGCGAGCAGGTCGCGGCCGTGGAACGTGCGCCCGACGTGCCAGTCGGAGGTGTGCAGCACGCGCATGAGCGACCACGGTAGGACGTCGGCGCGCCCGGCCGGGGCAGACACGCCGACCGAACGCGCGTTCGACCCGCGACCTACCGCGCGGCGGGCAGCGGGCGACCCGTCTCCAGGTAGGACTTGAGGCCGGAGGCCACCAGCGGCCACCCCTCGCCGACCATCGCCCGAACGGTGCTGCCCGGCTCGAACCCGCCGTGCACCACGGTGAGCTTGACCAGCTCGCCCTCCGGCTCGATCTCGAAGGTGACCCGCGAGCGGGACTCCGCGGCGAGCCGGGCGCGCAGCTCCTCGGCGATGCCCACGCGCTCGGCCCAGGTGGTGGTGAAGGTGTGCCAGGTGTAGCTCAGCCGCCGGGGCGGGTCGGACTCCAGCACCACCTGCTCCGGGTCGTCCTCGCCGTCCCAGCTCATGGGGGCGCCCTCGTCCCAGGTGGAGAGCTGTTCGGTGCCCCACCAGTACTCGCGGGTGAAGGCGGGGTCGGTCAGCGCCCGCCACAGCTTCTCGGGGGTGGTGTCGATGTAGGTGGTGTAGACGAAGTCGGGGTCGGTCACGGGGTTCTCCATGCGGCGCTTGAGGTCGGCGAGGGCTTGCGCGCGGGGGCGGTCGTAGCGCCGAATCCAGCGGTCGGCTCAGTCGTCCGCGGACCCGTCCACCTCGAACAGCCCGTTGGGCTCGTCCACCCGGCGGATGGCGGGCAGCGGCGTCGGGCTGCCCGCCGCGTCGGTCAGCGGCGCCACCGCGCCCCGGAACTGCTCCAAGGCGTCCAGCTCCCGGCGCCGGGCCGAGATGAAGCGCTGCAGGTGCGTGCTCGACAGGTTCACCGCGTCCAGGGCGCCCGCGGCGGCCCGGTGCGCCGCGGCCGACTGCGCCCGGACGGCGGCGACGTCGGCGGCGATCGTGCGCTCGGTGGCGGCGAACAGCGCGGCCGAGGCGATGACGGCGAACCCGGTGGGCCCGCACAGGAACACCCGCCGGTCCATCAGCCAGCGCAGCAGCTCCGGGTCGGCGTCCAGGGCGGCCACGACGGCGGCGTCGGACGGGACGAACATGATCGTCCCGTAGATGGCGTCCGCCCAGCGCTGGTAGCCCTTGCCCGCCAGGTCGACCGCCCGGGAGCGGATGTTGCGCACGTGCACCCGCAGCGCGTCCAGCCGCTCCTCGGCGTCGTCGGTCTCCACCGCCTCGACCCAGGTGGCCATGCTCATCTTCGCGTCGACCGGGACGCGGCGGCCGTCGCCGACGAGCAGCAGCAGGTCCGGCCGGGCCGCGCCGCCGCCCGCCACGTCGGTCTGCACGGAGAAGTGCAGCCCCTCGCGCATCCCCAGCGCCCGCGCGGTCTCCACCAGCACCTGCTCGCCCAGCTCACCGCGACCGCTGATGGAGGCGAACGCGACCTCGTAGCGGCGCAGCGCGCTCTGGTGGGCGTCGGAGCGCACCCGCTCGGCGGTCACCTCGGCGCGGAAGGCGTCCGCCCGGCGGTTGCTGTCGTCGTACAGGCGCCGGAACACCACCAGGGCGGCGGCCAGCAGCAGCGCCAGCACAGCGGTCAGGGTGCCGAACACGGCGGTCACAGTCGGTCTCCTCGGGAGGTCGGCGGGCGATCATTAGCCCACACCCCCGGCTCCCCGGCGGGGAGCGACCCGGGCACCCATCGGGTCCGGCGACTGGTCATTCCGGGCGCCGAGCGGTCCACGACGCGGGCGAATGGCCGAACCGGACCCCGGAAACGGACACGAATCCGCCCGAACTTGTGACGCGGGCCACCGAATCGGGTGGGCCGGGCGCCGGGTTCGCCCCGATCTTCGCGGTCTCCTTACCCCGACGGACTAACGTGTACCGGCGTGACCGCGACTCGCGATCGCCAAAGCGATCTGGACGATGACCGCGCCGGGCCCGCGTGGGACGAGCGCCCCCTGTTCGGCGCCTCCCGGGGCCTGCCGTGGTGGGGCGCGGTGCTGCTCGCGCTCGCCCTGTCCGCGGTCGCGGCCGTGGTCGACATGCAGCGGCAGGAGACCCTCGGCGGCATCTACCAGGGCGGGTTCGTCCTGGGCTGCGTCGCCGCGGTGTGCCTGGTGCGCAGGCGCAACCTGTTCGGCCCGATGGTGCAGCCGCCGCTGGTGTTCGCGGTGACCGCGGCGGGCGCGCTGATCGCGCTGAGCCCGGACGAGGGGAGCGGCCGCAAGCAGTTGCTCATCACGGTCGCGTTCCCGCTGACCAGCAACTTCCCCACCATGGCCATCACCACGGCGGTCTGCGTGGCGATCGGGGTGGCCCGGCTGCTGCGGCAGCGCGACCCCGTCAGGGACACCGGGGACCGGGGTGCCGACGACGCGGCGCCGCGCGAGCGCAAGCCGCGCCAGGAGACCCGGGAGCGCCGCCCCCGCCCGCCGCGCGAGGAGGCCAAGCGCGAGCCGCGCCCGGACCGCGGGCCGCGCGACCCCAACCGCAAGCCCACCACGCGCAAACCCCGCCCGGAATAGCCCCGGGACAGCACGAGAGCCGAGACCCGGTGTCGGGTCTCGGCTCTCGTCGCGTCTCGGCGCTCAGGCGGGCTTGAGGTCCTTGCGCAGCTCCGGCGGCAGCGCGAAGGTGATCTTCTCGTTGGCCGTGGTGACCTCGTCGACCTGGCCGTAGCCGCGCTCGGCCAGCCACGCCAGCAGGTCCATCACCAGGTTGTCCGGCACCGAGGCGCCGCTGGTGACACCGACTGTGGTCACGCCGTCGAGCCAGGCCTCGTCCACCTCGTGCGCGTAGTCCACCAGGTACGAGGCGTTCGCCCCGGCCTGCACCGCGACCTCGACCAGCCGCTTGGAGTTCGAGGAGTTCACCGACCCGACGACCAGCACCAGCTCGCACTCCGGCGCCAGCGCCTTCACCGCGAACTGGCGGTTGGAGGTGGCGTAGCAGATGTCGTCGCTGGGCGGGTCCTGCAGGTCCGGGAAGCGGTTCTTGAGCTGGTTGACCCGCACCATGGTCTCGTCGACCGAGAGCGTGGTCTGCGACAGCCAGATGACCTTCGACGGGTCGCGGACCACGACCCGGTCGACGTCCTCGGCGGTGTCGACCAACTGCACGTGCTCGGGCGCCTCACCGGCGGTGCCCTCGACCTCCTCGTGCCCCTCGTGGCCGATCAGCAGGATGTCGTAGTCGTCCTTGGCGAACCGCTTGGCCTCGTAGTGCACCTTGGTCACCAGCGGGCAGGTGGCGTCGATCGTGCGCAGGTTGCGCTCGGCCGCCTGCTCGTGGACCGCGGGCGAGACGCCGTGCGCGGAGAACACGACCATGGCGCCCTCGGGCACCTCGTCGGCCTCGTCGACGAAGATGGCGCCGCGCTCGCGCAGCGTCTCCACGACGTGCTTGTTGTGCACGATCTCCTTGCGGACGTAGACGGGCGCGCCGTAGGTTTCCAGGGCCTTCTCCACCGTGATGACGGCCCGGTCGACACCGGCGCAGTAGCCGCGCGGCTTGGCCAGCAACACGCGCTTGGTCGGAGCACTCATACCGCCCAGGGTACGTGTGGCCCGGGTCTCGCGAAGAGGGCGCCGTGGCCCGCTGTGCAGAACCGGCGGATTCCGGCAGGCTGGTGCCCATGAAGCCCCTCCCCCTGCCGGTGCGCCTCGCGGCCGGGCTCGCGGCCACGGCGGTCGAGCGCGCCCGGGACCTGCCCCGCCGGATCGTCGGTCTCCCGGTCACCATCGCCAGCCAGGCGCTGCAGGCGTCCATGCGGGTGCAGCAGCAGGTCACCGAGTTGGCCGTCAAGGGCGACGAGGCGCTGGCCCTGCTGCGCCCGGTCGAGGAATCACCGGAATGGGCGACTTTCGACGAGGACGTCGACCCGGTCGCCCCGCCCGCCGCCACCGGCCCGCGCCGCCCCGCCTTCGACCGGGTCACCGACGACGACCTGGACGACCTCGACGACGACCTGGACGCCGGGTTCGACGAGGGGTTCGACCTGGACGACCTGGACGACGAGTCCGAGGAGGACGAGTCCGAGGAGGACGGGTCCACCCCGGACACCGCGGCCTCCGCGTCCACCGCGGACCCCACGGCCGAGGTGGCCGTCGACGGGGGCGCCGGGATCGCCGAGGCCGACGTGGCGGACGACCCGGCGGCCGGGGCAGCCGCGGAGCGGGCCGCCGAGGAGGCGGCGCTGGAGGCCGAGGCCACCGGCGCCGACCCGTGGGAGCAGGAGCAGAAGGCGATCGCCAACGCCCCCGCCGCGGTCCCCAACTACGACGAGCTGTCGCTGCCGCAACTGCGCGCCCGGCTGCGCACGTTCTCCGTCGCCGACCTGGAGGAACTGCTGTCCTACGAGCGCTCCGGGGAGAACCGCGCGTCGTTCGTCGGCATGCTCACCCGGCGCATCGAGACGGTGCGCGACCAGCAGTGACCCGACCGAGCCCGACCGAAAGCCACCGTGACTGAGAACAGCACCGCCGACGGCACCACCGCCAAACCCGGCTCCACGCCCGAGGAGCCGTGGCCGGTCCGCACCGTGGCCCGCAAGATCGCCGACTGGATCAACCGGCTCGGCACCGTGTGGGTCGAGGGCCAGTTGACGCAGATCTCCGCCCGCCCGGGCACCGGCACCGCCTTCCTCACCCTGCGCGACCCGGCGGCGGACGTGTCGATGACGGTCACCTGCGCCACCGGCGTGCTGCGGCGGCACGAGCCGCCGCTGACCGACGGCACCCGGGTCGTCGTGCGCGCGAAGCCGACGTTCTTCCTCAACCGCGGCACGCTGAGCCTGCGCGCCGACGAGATCCGGGCCGTGGGCGTCGGCGAGCTGCTGGCCCGCATCGAGCGGCTGCGCAGGCTGCTCGCCGCCGAGGGCCTGTTCGACGCGCGGCGCAAGCGCAGGCCGCCGTTCCTGCCGCGCAAGGTCGGCCTGATCACCGGCCGCGCCTCGGCCGCCGAGCACGACGTGCTGGTCAACGCCACCGCGCGCTGGCCCGCGGTGGCGTTCCGGGTGGAGAACGTGGCCGTGCAGGGCGCGACGGCGGTGCCGCAGATCCTCGACGCGCTGCGGGTGCTCGACCGCGACCCGGAGGTGGAGGTCATCGTGATCGCCCGCGGCGGCGGCAGCGTGGAGGACCTGCTGCCGTTCTCCGACGAGGCGCTGTGCCGGGCGGTGTCGGACTGCCGCACGCCGGTGCTCAGCGCGATCGGGCACGAACCGGACACCCCGCTGCTCGACCACGTGGCCGACGTGCGCTGCTCCACCCCGACCGACGCGGGCAAGCGGGTGGTGCCGGACGTGGCCGAGGAGTCCGCGCGGGTGCGCCAGGCCCGCGACCGGGCCCGCCGGGCGCTGCACGGGTGGGTGGACCGCGAACTGCGGCTGCTGACCCAGCTGCGCAGCAGGCCGGTGCTGGCCGACCCGGTGTCGCCGCTGCTCAGGCGGGCCGAGGAGGTGCGCGCGCTGACCGAGCGGGGCAGGCGGGCGCTGCTGGGCAGGCTCGCCGAGGAGTCCGCCGGGCTGGCCGCGACCCGGGCCCGCTTGACGACCCTGGGGCCAGCCGCCACGCTTGCCCGTGGGTATGCGGTCGTCCAGCGGACCGATGCCGACGGGGTCCCCCGCGTGCTGCGCTCGACCGACGACGCCGCCGAGGGCGCGACCCTGCGGATCAGGCTGGCCGACGGCGCCCTGCACGCGGTCGTGTCCGGCGACCGGGACCCGGCGCACGAGGGGAGGTAGCGGTGGCCACGACCAGCAACGAACCCACCTTCCTGCCGCTCACCCTCTCCACCGCGTGCACCATCTCCCGCGACCCCGGCTCCCCCCGCTCGGCCCGCGAGGTGCACTGGTCGGCGATCCGCGCGGACGCCGCCGCCGCCGAGGCGTGGGCCACCCTCCTGGCGGGCTGCGCCAACACCGGCCGCCACCAGCTCCCCCGGCGCCTGCGCGAGCTGTGCACGGCGGCGGGCCTGTACGCGGGCCCCACCGCCCCGGCCAACCAGACCCGGATCAACCGGGCGGGCGCCCGCATCACCGAGGCCGTGACCGACCGCGACGGCGCCGACTTCGCCGAGGCGTTCGTCGGCTTCGACCAGGCGGTGGCCACCGTCCTCGCCCGAGCCCTGACCCGTCTGGAGAGCCCAGCAAGGTGACCACCCCCGGCTACGAACAGGCCCGCGACGAACTGGTGGCGGTCGTCGCCAAACTGGAGGCGGGCGGCCTCTCCCTGGAGGAGTCGCTGACCCTCTGGGAACGCGGCGAAACCCTGGCCAAGATCTGCGACAAGCACCTGGCGGGCGCCCGCGAGCGAGTGGAAACCGCCCTGGCCGCCGCCGAGGCCGACGACTAGTCCTCCTCGACCGGCCTGCCGGTCTGCACGGCGCGCGCGAGCGTGCGGAACTCCTCTTCGGTGCCGGTACCGGTGATCAGCGCGCTCGTGTCGCCGAGGTCGGCGGTCCACGCCCGCTCCGCCCGCCTGCCCGGGTGGACCGTCCACTGTGTCCCGTCGACCTCGACCGACCCGGTCGGCGGCGACTCGTTCTCCGTCTCGGCCCGCACCAGGTCGGCCGGGTCGGCGCCGGACTGGCTGAGCTGCACGTACCGCTCGGGCGTCAGCCAACCGACGCGCACCACCACCGAGGCGGGCGCGGCCGGGCCGGTGGAACTGGAGTTCGCCCGCCACTCCCCGGGCACCGACGGCAGCCGCAGCGGGAAGTCCAGCGTGCCCGCCACCTGCTCGAACTGCTGCTCCACGTCCACAGTGGGCAACGATGACGTGTCCGCCGCGGGCCCACCTGGGTTGAACGAGCAGCTCTTGTTGAACAGGAGCAATGCGGCGATGATCACCAGCAGCGCGATCAGGGACAGGACCATGTCCCGCAGTCCCTGGTTCAGACGGTTCTTCGGCGGCGGACCGGCCGGTTCTCCTGGTGTGGCCACGCCCCCCATCGTCGCAGGCGACGCAGGGTGACGAGCGGCACGGCTCGGTGACAGCGCGTGGACCCGCGCTGATCTGGGAGGATGCGAAATGGTCCAGTTCCCCCGACCACAGTCTTTGCCGGGAGGCAACCATGAGTACCCCGACCCCGTCCACCACCGGCACCCGCCGCCGCGAGGCACCGGACCGCAACCTGGCGATGGAGCTGGTGCGGGTCACCGAGGCGGCGGCCATGGCGGCGGGCCGCTGGGTGGGGCGCGGTGACAAGAACGGCGGCGACGGCGCCGCGGTGGACGCCATGCGCAAGCTGGTCGGCACCGTGTCCATGCGCGGTGTGGTCGTCATCGGCGAGGGCGAGAAGGACGAGGCGCCCATGCTCTACAACGGTGAGGAGGTCGGCAACGGCGACGGCCCCGACTGCGACGTCGCGGTGGACCCGGTCGACGGCACCACCCTGATGGCCAAGGGGATGCCGAACGCGCTGGCCGTGCTCGCCGTGGCCGAGCGCGGGGCGATGTTCGACCCGTCCGCGGTGTTCTACATGGAGAAGCTGGCGGTGGGCCCGGAGGCGGCCGACGTCGTCGACATCACCGCCCCGGTCGCGGAGAACATCCGCCGGGTGGCCAAGGCGAAGGACACCGACGTCTCCGACGTGACGGTGTGCGTCCTGGACCGCCCCCGGCACGAGGGCATCGTCAGGGAGGTGCGCGAGGCGGGCGCCCGCATCCACTTCATCTCCGACGGCGACGTGGCCGGGGCCATCTCCGCGGCCCGCCCGTCCACCGGCATCGACATGCTGATCGGCATCGGCGGCACCCCCGAGGGCATCATCGCCGCGGCGGCGCTCAAGTGCATGGGCGGCGCCATCCAGGGCAAGCTGTGGCCCAAGGACGACGAGGAGCGGGCCAAGGCCGTCGCCGCGGGCCACGACCTGGACCGGGTCCTGCTCACCGACGACCTGGTGCGCGGCGACAACGTCTTCTTCTGCGCCACCGGGGTGACCGACGGCGACCTGCTGCGCGGCGTGCACTACCGCTCCGGCGGCTGCACCACCCAGTCGATCGTGATGCGCTCCAAGTCCGGCACCCTGCGGATGATCGACGGCTTCCACCGCCTGACGAAGCTCCGCGAGTACAGCTCGGTGGACTTCGACCGCATCTCCGAGGGCACGGCCGAGGACTCCATCCCGCCGCTGCCGTAGCGGCACCCGCGAAGGCCCCGCTCCCGAACCGGGAGCGGGGCCTTCGTTCTGCCCGGGAACGACACTGTCCGTGGGAGTTCCGGTCGCCCGATCGCGGGTGTGTCACGAGTTGGTCGCGTTCGACAACCCGTCCTCGCACCGGAGCGTCTCCATGCACGAGGGTTTGCCTCACAGGACGTGTCGGCCTGCCGGTCGACCGGGGGTGGCGAGGAGCCGGTACATGCGCAAGGTCATCCTGGGGGTCGCGGCGGTCGCGGTGGGCCTGTTGTCGGCGTGCGGCACGGGTGGCGGGAACACCGCCGCACAGGTGCCCACGGTCTCGGACACCGCACCACCGACGACGACCACCACAGCCGCCCCCACCACCACGACCACCGTGGCACCGACGACCACCACCACCACGGTCGCACCGACCACCACGAAGCCCAAGCCGACCACCACCAAGCCCAAGCCCACGACGACCAAGCCCAAGCCTGCCCCGTCGCAGGGCACGCCGTGCACGACCGACGCCGACGCCTGCATCGACCTGAGCGCGAACCAGTCGTGGCTGCTCAAGGACGGCCAGGTCGTCTACGGCCCGGTGCCGATCACCAGCGGTCGCCCCGGGTACCTGACCCCGCCCGGCACCTTCAAGGTGCAGTGGAAGGACATCGACCACAAGAGCAGCGAGTTCGACGACGCCCCGATGCCCTACTCGGTGTTCTTCAACAGCGGCATCGCGTTCCACCAGGGCAGCCTCAAGGTGAAGTCGCACGGCTGCATCCACCTGTCGAACGCCGCCGCCAAGACCTTCTACAACGGCCTCAAGGTCGGCGACGTCGTCCAGGTGGTCAAGTAGTCCCGAACGCGGGAGCGGCGCCCGGAGATCCGGGCGCCGCTCCCGCGTTCCGATGGGGTCACTCGCCGCCGCTGGAGTGCCCGGGGAACAGGTGGGCCGCCGGGTCCAGTGCGACCGCGATGTTGTTCACCGCCGTGGCCGCCTCCCCGAACCCGGTGGCGATCAGCTTCACCTTGCCCGGGTAGGCCGCGACGTCCCCCGCCGCGTACACCAGCTCCCGGCCGGTCCGCATGGTCGAGTCCACCGGGATGGACCGGTGCGCGACCTCCAGCCCCCACGACTCGATCGGCCCCAGGTCGGCGGTGAACCCGAGCGCGGCGACGACGGCCTGGGCGGGCAGTTCCTCCTCCCCGTCGACCCCCTTCACCGCGATCGACACCGAGCGCAACTCCTGCTCGCCGTTGAACGACACGACCTCCGCGTCGGTGACGATCCGCACGCCCAGCCCCTGGACCTGCCGCACGGTGGAGGGCATCGCCCGGAACCGGGCCCGCCGGTGCACGACGGTCACGCTCGCCGCGATCGCGTGCAGCGCGAGCGCCCAGTCGAACGCCGAGTCCCCGCCGCCGACGACCACCACGTCCTGTCCCCGGTGCGCGTCCAGCGCGGGCACGAAGTGCACCATGCCCCGCCCGAGCCAGCCGGTCCCGGCGGGCAGCGGCCGCGGCGTGAACTCGCCGATCCCGGCGGTGATCAGCACGGACCTGGCCCGCACGCAGACCCCGCCGTCCAGCCCGACGGTGAACCGGCCGTCCTCTTCGGACAGTGCGTGCGCCCGCCGCCCCAGCAGGTAGGTCGGCTTCCACTGGTCGGCCTGGTCGACCAGCGCCCGCACCAGGTCGCGCCCGCGCACGGCGGGGAAACCCGCCACGTCGTAGATCATCTTCTCCGGGTACATGGCGGTCACCTGCCCGCCCGCCTCCGGCAGCGAGTCCACCACCGCGGTGGACAGCTCGCGGAACCCGGCGTAGTAGGCGCCGTAGAGCCCGGTCGGGCCCGCGCCGACGATCAGCAGGTCGACGTCGATGGGAGAGGTCATGCGTCCCCGCTCTCCAGGGAAGTGGTGGTGCGATCCACCCTATGTGGCGAAGACGACATTGCGCACCCCGCGAAGACCCCTGATCCGGGCGAGACTGGGGTCATGACCGACTACCGCATCGAGCACGACACCATGGGCGAGGTCAGGGTTCCGGCGGACGCGCTGTGGCGCGCCCAGACCCAGCGGGCGGTCGAGAACTTCCCGATCTCCGGCCGCGGCCTGGAGCGGGCGCAGATCCGCGCCCTCGGCCTGCTCAAGGCCGCCGCGGCCCGGGTGAACGCCCGCTTCGGCGTCCTCGACGACGACGTGGCCGAGGCCATCGCCGCGGCCGCGACCGAGGTCGCCGGGGGCGCGCACGACGACCAGTTCCCGATCGACGTCTTCCAGACCGGCTCCGGCACCTCGTCGAACATGAACGCCAACGAGGTCATCGCCACCCTCGCCACGCGGGCCCTGGGCCGGGAGGTCCACCCGAACGACCACGTCAACGCCTCCCAGTCCTCCAACGACACCTTCCCCACCACCCTGCGCGTCGCCGCCACCGAGGCCCTGGCCACCGACGTGGTCCCGGCCCTGGAAACCCTCGCCGAGGCGATCGAGGACCGCGCCGAGGACTGGGCGGACGTGGTCAAGTCCGGCCGCACCCACCTCATGGACGCCGTCCCGATCACCCTGGGCCAGGAGGCGGGCGCCTGGGCGGCCCAGCTCCGCTTCGGCGTCGAGCGCCTGCACGCGGTCCTGCCCAGGCTGGCGGAGCTGCCCATCGGCGGCACGGCCGTCGGCAGCGGCCTCAACGCACCCGACGGCTTCGGCATGGCGGTCGCCGCGGAGCTGGCCCAGCTCACCGACCTGCCGCTGACCGAGGCGCGCGACCACTTCGAGGCCCAGGCCACCCAGGACTCGGTGGTGGAGGCCTCCGGTGCCCTGCGCACGGTCGCGGTGTCGCTGTTCAAGATCGCCAACGACCTGCGCTGGCTCGGCTCCGGCCCGCGCACCGGCCTGGGCGAGATCGCCCTGCCGGACCTGCAACCGGGCTCGTCGATCATGCCCGGCAAGGTCAACCCGGTTCTCCCGGAGGCGACGATGATGGTCGTCGCCCAGGTCATCGGCAACGACGCCGCGGTCGCGTTCGCGGGCACCCAGGGCAACTTCCAGCTCAACGTGATGCTGCCGGTGATCGCCCGCAACGTCCTGGAGAGCGCCCGCCTCCTCGCCGCGGTCGCCCGCCTGCTGGCGTCGAAGGTCGTCGGGGGCATCACGGCGAACGCGGAGCACCTGCGCGAGCTGGCGGAGTCGTCCCCGTCGATCGTGACCCCGCTGAACAAGTACCTCGGCTACGAGGAGGCGGCGTCGATCGCCAAGCAGTCGCTCAAGGAGCGCCGGACCATCCGCGAGGTGGTCCTCGAACGCGGCCACGTGAAGGCGGGCAAGCTCACCGAGGCCCAGCTCGACGAGGCCCTGGACGTCCTGCGGATGGCGCGCGGCGGCAGGTAGCCGCTCGGGGTCGGGCCTGGTCCGGCCCGACCCCGGCGGGTCACCTGACGTGGGCGAGCAGGGACGGCAGGGCGGACTCCGGGAACACCAGCGCCGGGCCGTCCGGGTTCTTGGAGTCGCGGATCGCCGCCACCGGGCTCGGCGTGGCCAGCTCGACGCAGTTGCCGGTGTCGGTGCTGCGGCTGCTCTTGCGCCAGCGGGCAGTACTCAGGTTAAGCGCAGACATCCGCGCTCCTCTCACTTGGTCAGCTCGGTGATCAAGGCCGCCAACACTGTTTCTGTTGCATCGGGTGCAACGGCTTCACTCAGAATATTGTGCAGCGCGAGCCGATACCCGGCCAGATCGGCCTCTTCTTCGAGGAACAACCCCGTGGCCTGGTTCTCCATGTAGACCAGCGCGGGTTCCTCAGCAAACTCCAAAATCATGAATGACCCCCGCAGACCCGCGTGTGCGCCCGAGCCGGACGGCACCACGCGGATGGTGATGTTCGCGCGCTCCCCCAGGTCTATCAGCCGACGCAGCTGGCGAACCATCACGCCTGAACCGCCCACCGGGATGCGCAGTGCGGATTCGTGGATGCACGCCACGTACTGCGGCGCCCGGTGACCGATGAGCAAGCTGTGCCGGGCCATCCGCGTGGCGACCAGGTTGTCCAGCTCAGCCCCCGACAAGGTGGGGTTGGTGCCGCGCAGCAGCGCGGCGGCATATTCATCCGTCTGGAGCAGGCCGGGAACCACGATGGCCTCGAAGTTCTGGATTCTGGTGGCCTTGTTCTCGAAGTCGATGACCGCGCGCCAGATGGTGGGCAGGTTGGCCTGGCGTTCCCACCAGCCCTTCTGGTCCCCGCGCTTGAGCAGGTCCAACAGCTCGGTGCGCTTCTTCGCGGAGACCTCGTAGAAGCCCAGCAGGGCGGCGACGTCCTCCACCTGCAAGCCGCTGTGGCCGGTCTCCATCCGGCTGATCTTGCTGGCGGAGGCGCCCAGCTTCTCGCCGACCTCGGCGCAACTGAGGCCGCGCGCCTCGCGGAGCCTGCGCAGCTCGGCGGCGACGGTGCGGGAGCGCACGGACGTGTGCGAGTTTCCTGGCATGGCCGCGATGTTCTCCACATCGCCCCCCGAGACGCAATCACTCGATCGGTCCCTGGCGTGCACCGCTCGCAACGGGCCACCCTGTCGGCATGGGACCGGATAAGACCACTGTGGACACTTCAACGAGTGCGTCGGCGGACGCCCCGACGGCCGCTTCGATCACCGAGCGGCTGCACCGCGCCCTCATGGACCGCGCCCCCGCCGAACGCACCTGGCGGGTGCCAGGGCACGACGGCGTGCCGGAGGCGCTGATGACGCTGCGGATGCCGGACGTGACGATCACCGACGGGGAGGGGCGCAGCGTCGTGCTCTCGCCCAAGCAGTCCGCCGTGGTCGGGCACTACCTGTCGATGGTGATGGACTGGATCGACGTCGACCTGACCCCGTCCGACGCCGGGGGCCGCTGACGCGGGCCGTTCACCCCGGCTCTCCCTCGGCGGGCGAAGCGGGGCCGTGCGCGGGGTGGTAACCCAGTCGCCTGGACGCCTCCCGCGAGTCGTAGACCCGGTCGATCTTCGCGGGCAGGGGCCAGCCCCGCCGCCTGAACAACGCCACCACCTCTGGTGCGCGCCGCGCGATGACGGCCGGGGCATCGAGCCACAGCTGCTTGGTGTCCTCCGGCCTGAACAACAACGGCCCCGCGATGTTGAGAACACCGGTCACGTCCGGGTGCTCGAGCGCCAAGCGGTGCGCGCGGGCCACGTCCGACAGGGCGACCCCGCGGTACAGCCGGTGCGCGGCCCGGACCGCCGGGGCCTCCGCGAAGCAGCGGGCGATGCGCAGCACCACCGTCGACAGCCGCCCACCGCAGTGGGCACCGACGAGCGCCTCGGCTTCGAGCTTGGTCTCGTCGTAGACGTCGCGGGGCCGCGGGACGAGCTCCTCGTCCACCCACACGGCGCGGTCGACGGGCACCAGGGCGTGCCCGTACACCGAGGTGCTGCTGGTGTAGACCACCCGCCGCACACCGCACCGGGCCGCCCGCTCCAGCAGGGCGGCCGTGGCCTCGACGTTGACCGCGCGGAACTCGGCGTCGGGCGCGCTCCCGACGTGCGGGGCGTGCAGCGCCGCCGTGTGCACGACCGCTCCCACGCCCGCGACGGCCCGGGCGCGCACCTCGGCGTCGCGCAGATCGCCCCGGTGGGTGGTCCACCGCCCCGGCCGGGCGTCCCACCCGCGAACCGCCCACCCGGCCGAGTGCAGCTCACGGGCGATCGCCGCGCCCACCACACCGGAGGACCCGGTCACCAGCACCTGGGGGATGTCCACGAAGTCGACACTGTACGGGTGGCGCGAGGTGCGGCGCCTGCCGTTTCCCGGGCCGGGTCAACCGCCCACCGGCCGATTCGGGTGCCCCGGGCGAGGTCGGCCACCCAGTGGCGACCGACCAGCGCCCCCTCCCGCACCTGCCTGCGGCGCAGGCGCGAGTGACATGCTGCTCGCGGCGCCGCGCGACTGGTGCCCCGGGCCGCCCCGCCCGGCGGCCTTCGGCCGGGCCACCACCACCTGGCCGCGGTTGCGTCGCGGATGTCGGTCCCCCGGGGCACGATGGGGCCATGCTGACATTCGGCGAGGTCGTGGCGGTGTCCGCCGAGGTGGGGCGGACGCGGTCGCGGCTGGCCAAGGTCGACGCGCTGGCCGGGCTGCTGGTGCGCGCCGACGGCCCGGACGAGGTCGAGGTGGTCGTGGCGTTCCTCGCCGGGGCGCCCCGGCAGGGCCGGATCGGGGCGGGCTGGCGGACCCTGCACGCCCTGCTCGACCGACCCGCCGAAACCTCCACCCTGACCGCCACCGATGTCGACACCACCTTCACCGCGGTGGCCGCGACCAGCGGCAAGGGCTCCACCGCCGCCCGCGCCGCACTGCTCAAGGACCTGCTCGACCGGGCCACCCGAGCCGAGCAGGACTTCCTCCGCGCCCTGCTCACCGGCGAGCTGCGCCAGGGCGCGCTCGAAGGCGTGATGCTCGACGCCGTGGCCCGCGCCGCCGACGTGCCAGGCGCCGACGTCCGCCGCGCCTTCATGCTCTCCGGGCGCCTCCCCGCCACCGCCCGCGCCGCCCTCGATGGCGGCTCGGCGGCGCTGCAAGCGTTTGCGCTGGAACTCGGGCGCCCGGTCCGCCCGATGCTCGCCTCCCCCGGCGCCACCCTGCACGACGCGCTCGCCGAACTGGCCCCCTGCCTGGTCGAGTTCAAGCTCGACGGCGCCCGCATCCAGGTCCACAAGGACGGCGACACCGTCTTCGTGTACACCCGCACGCTGCGCGACATCACCGCGAGCGTCCCCGAACTGGTGGACCTCGTCCGCGGCCTCCCCTGCCACAGCACCGTCCTGGACGGTGAAACGCTCGCGCTCCAGGACGACGGCCGCCCCCGCCCCTTCCAGGAGACCATGTCCCGCTTCGGCAGCACCGTCGACGAACAGGTCAAGGCCCTCCTCCTGCGCCCGTGGTTCTTCGACTGCCTGCACCTCGACGGCACCGACCTGCTCGACGCCCCGCTGCGCGAGCGCAACCGGGCGCTGAAACGGGCCGTCGGCAAACACGTCGTCCCCGGTGTCCTCGAACCCACCCCGGAGCAGGCCGACGACCTGACCGAGGCCGCCCTCGCCGCGGGCCACGAGGGCGTCGTGGTCAAGTCCCTGGACTCGGTGTACGCGGCGGGCAGGCGCGGCAAGGCGTGGCAGAAGGTCAAGCCGGTGCACACCCTCGACCTGGTCGTCCTCGCCGCCGAGTGGGGCCACGGCCGCCGCACCGGCCTCCTGTCCAACCTCCACCTCGGCGCCCGCGACCCCGACGGCGGGCCCCCGGTCATGGTCGGCAAGACCTTCAAGGGCCTCACCGACGAACTCCTGCGCAGGCAGACCGAGGAGTTCCCCGCCCACGAGTCCCACCGCGACGACTGGGCGGTGTACCTGCGGCCGTCGGTCGTCGTGGAGATCGCCCTCGACGGCGTGCAGGTCAGCACCCGCTACCCGGGTGGCGTGGCGCTGCGCTTCGCCAGGGTCGTGCGCTACCGCCCCGACAAGACCCCCGCCGAGGCCGACCCGATCGACGCGGTGCGAGCCCTCCTGCCCGGCGCACCGTCAAATCCTTAGTGGACACTTTCTGCCAAGCGGCCCACCAGCCGAAACGCACCCTGTGGACAACTTTTCGCGCGCCGGGCGCGGACGCCGTAACGTTCCTCCCATGCGCTTCTACCACGCCACACCGCAGCACGACCTCACCTACGACGACGTCTTCCTGGTGCCGGGCAGGTCCCCGGTGGAGAGCCGCTTCGACGTCGACATGTCCACTTCGGACGGAACGGGCGCCACCATCCCCGTCGTGGTGGCCAACATGACCGCCGTCGCGGGCAGGCGGATGGCCGAGACGGTCGCCAGGCGCGGCGGCCTGGTCGTGCTCCCGCAGGACGTCGACCCCGGCGCGGTCGCCGACATCACCGCCTGGGTCAAGGCCCGGCACCCGGTCTGGGACACCCCGCTGGTCCTGGGCCCGGGCGACGCGGTCGCCGACGCCCTCAACCTGCTGCCCAAGCGGGCCCACGGCGCCGTGGTGGTGGTCAACGACGACGGCAAGCCCATCGGCACCGTGGACGAGGCGGCGTGCCTGGGCGTCGACCGCTTCACCCGCCTGCGCGAGGTGGCCGACCCGGCGGTGCTCACGCTCCCCGTCTCCACCGCCCCCCGCGAGGTCTTCCACGCCCTGGACGGCCGCACCACCAGGATCGCCGTGGCCGTCGACCCCGACGGCCGCCTGGCGGGTGTCCTCACCGTCAAGGGGGCGCTGCGCGCCGACATCTACACCCCGGCCCTGGACGGCGAGTCCCGCCTCCGGGTGGCGGCGGCCGTGGGCGTCAACGGCGACGTGGCGGCCAAGGCGGGAGCGCTCCTGGACGCGGGGGTGGACACCCTCGTGGTGGACACCGCCCACGGCCACCAGGAGAAGATGCTCACCGCCCTGCGCGCGGTCCGCGCCGTGGACCCGTCCGTCCCCGTGGTCGCGGGCAACGTCGTCACCCCCGAGGGCGTGCGCGACCTCGTCGAGGCGGGCGCCGACGTGATCAAGGTCGGCGTGGGCCCCGGCGCCATGTGCACCACCCGGATGATGACCGGCGTGGGCCGCCCGCAGTTCTCCGCGGTCCAGGAGTGCGCCGAGGCCGCCCACGCCCTCGGCAAGCACGTCTGGGCCGACGGCGGCGTCCGCCACCCCCGGGACGTGGCCCTCGCCCTGGCGGCGGGCGCGGCCTCGGTCATGGTCGGCTCCTGGTTCGCGGGCACCTACGAGTCCCCCGGCGACCTCCTGCGCGACGAACAGGGCCGCGCCTACAAGGAATCCTTCGGCATGGCCTCCAAGCGCGCCGTCTCCGCCCGCACGCGCACCGACAGCGGCTTCGACCGGGCCCGCAAGGCCCTCTTCGAGGAGGGGATCTCCGCCTCCCGGATGCGCCTGGACCCCCACGCCCCCGGTGTCGAAGACCTCCTGGACGCCATCTGCTCCGGCGTCCGCAGCGCCTGCACCTACGCGGGCGCCACGACCCTCGAGGAGTTCCACCGCAAGGCGGTGGTGGGCGTCCAGTCGGCCGCGGGCTTCGCCGAAGGCCGCCCCCTCCCCACCGGCTGGTGACCCCGCCCGCCCGGGAACGCACAACCGAGGAGGAGGCCGGGACGAACCACGCACCCGAATGCCCCAGCACCGCCGAATCGGCCCAACAGCACCGAAACCTCAGGAGTTCCCCCAAACCGGACAGCAGCCGAAAACCGCGCGGCCGACCACCGCCTCCCCGCTACCCTGACCCGCGTGAGCGCGGTCGAGGTCATCGAATTGGTCAAGCAGTACAAGAAGAGCCCCAAACCCGCCGTCGACGGTCTCAGCTTCTCCGTCGAACCGGGTGAGGTCTTCGGACTCCTGGGGCCCAACGGGGCGGGCAAGACGACCACGGTGGGGGTGCTGACCACCCGGGTCATGCCCACCGGCGGCAAGGCGAGAATTCTCGGCGTCGACGTCGTCGCCGAGGCCACCCGGGCGCGGCAGTTGCTGGCCGTCGTGCCGCAGCGCAACAACCTGGACCGGTCGCTGGACATCCGGGGGAACCTGCTGTTCCACGCCGCCTACCACGGGGTGGGTCGGGCGGAGCGGAACAAGCGGGCGGACGAGATCCTCGACCGGATGGGGCTCGCCGACCGGGCGGGCGACAAGGTGGACCTGGTCTCCGGCGGGCAGGCGCAGCGGATCATGATCGCCCGGGCGCTCATGCACCGGCCGAAGGTCATGTTCCTCGACGAGCCGTCGACCGGGCTGGACCCGCAGGCGCGGTTGTTCGTGCACGACCGGGTCGCCGAGCTGCGCGGTGAGGGGGTCACCGTCGTGCTGACCACGCACGACATGGACGAGGCGGAGAAGCTCTGCGACCGCATCGGGATCGTCGACCACGGGAAGCTGCTCGCGCTCGACACGCCCGCCGGGCTGATCAAGGGGTTGCCGGGCAGCACCACGGTCAGCGTCACCGTGCGGCTCGGCGACACCGAGGCGGCCAGGGTCGAAGCCGCGCTCGGGGGCATCGACGGGGTCGAGCGGGTGGAGTCGATCAGGGCCGGTGCGGCCGCCCCGGCGGGGATGCCGCCCGGCCTGCCACCGGGGATGCCTGGAATGCCCGGCGGAGCACCCGCCGCCCCGGCAGCCGCCGCGGGCACCGCCCAGTACCGCCTCTACACCGGGCACGACGCGGCCGTGGTGCTGCCCGCCGTCCTGCGGGTGCTCGGCGACGAATCGTGCGAGGTGTCCGACCTGTCCATCGGGACGCCGAGCCTGGAAGACGTGTTCATCCACCTGACCGGGCGGGAGCTCCGATGACCACCACCGAGACCACCGGCGCCGAAACCGCCGGCGCTGAAACCGCGACGTCCTCGCCCGTCGGCCTCGGGACGTCCCTGCGCACCTTCTGGTCGGTGCTGTGGCGCGACGTCGTCGTCACCGGCCGCGAGCTGCTGCCGTTCCTCGCCCAGGTGGTGGTGCAGCCGTTCTTCACCCTGTTCATCTTCGGCAAGGTGCTCACCAGCCTCGGGTACGTCGGCGGGGACTACGCGGCGATCCTGCTGCCGGGGATCGTGGCGCTCAACGGGTTCCTCGGCGCGCTGCAGAACACCACGATGCCGCTGATCATGGACTTCTCCTGGACGCGGGAGATCGAGGACCGGCTGCTGGCCCCGATCCCCATCTCCTGGGTCGCGGTGGAGAAGATCCTGTTCGGGGCGCTGCGCGGCATCATCGCCGCCGCGGTGATGGTGCCGATCGGCTTCCTGATCCTGGACGACGTGAGCTGGCCCGCGGGCTCGTACCTGCCGGTCTTCCTGATCGTCGTGCTCGGCTCGCTGGCGGGCGGCGCCATCGGCATGGTCATCGGCACCTCCGTCCCACCGCGCCGGATCAACATCATGTTCGCGGTGATCCTGATGCCGCTGATGTTCACCGGCAGCACCCAGTTCCCGTGGATGGGGCTGGAGCAGTTGCGCTGGTTCCAGGTCGTCTGCGCGCTCAACCCGCTGACCTACGTGAGCGAGGCGATGCGCGCGGAGCTGGTCCCGCAGGTGCCGCACATTCCCATGTGGATCAACCTGCTGGTGATGGTCGGTTCCTGTGTCCTGTTCGGGGCCATCGGCATCAAGGGGTTCCTCAAGCGGGCACTCGACTGAGGTCTTCCGGCGGGGTTGCGTTGGTGCCCGGTTGAATCCCTTGGGAGCGCTGGGTTTTTGGTGGTGCTCCAGGCGAGCCGGTCTGCTCGGCCGTATCCGTGGATCAAAGCCCGGGATTTTGTTTGTGGTGCCCGGGTGGGTGGATCTGCTTGGGCGGGGCCCCTACAGCGATCATGTGATCCAGCGTGTCAGGTGGGGCTGAAGAGATGCCCCACCGCCCAGACAGGCTTTCACATGATCGCTTCCCCCACCCAAGCAAATCCACCCACCCGGGCATTCCGGCGCCGGGCCGGCGGTTTGTCGGGTGGTCGCCGGCTGTGCACGGTGGGGTTCGGGTGGCTGGTCGCGGGGCCGGCGGTTGGCGGGGTGGTCGCCAGGCTGCGCACGGTGGGTTCGCCGTGGCAGGCCGCCTGGTCGGCGGTTTGTTGAGTAGTCGCCGGTTGCGCACGGTGGGGTTCGGGTGGCTGGTCGCGGGGCCGGCGGTTTGTTGAGTAGTCGCCGGTTGCGCACGGTGGGGTTCGGGTGGCTGGTCGCGGGGCCGGCGGTTTGTTGAGTAGTCGCCGGTTGCGCACGGTGGGGTTCGGGTGGCTGGTCGCGGGGCCGGCGGTTTGTTGGGTGGTCGGCGGCTGCGCCCTGGGGTTCGGCGTGGCTGGGGGCGGGTCGGCGGCTTTCGGGGCGGTTGACCGGTTTGTGGTGGGGGAGCCCGGAAAGCGGAACGCCCGGCCGGGAGGTCCCGGCCGGGCGTTCTCGTTGTCCTGGGGTCAGTTCAGGTTCAGGGCCGCCATCGCCGCGGCGGCCATCTCGCGCTCGCCGAGGGCGTTGGGGTGGGCGAAGATGGAGTTCTGGGCGTTGATCGGCGGTTCGATCCAGCGGACGCCAGGGGCGGCGCACACGTCGTGGCCGTCGGCGAGCTGGTTGATGTCGACGTAGGTCACGCCGGTCGCGGCGGCGGCGCGGCCGATGGCGTCGTTGAGGGTGGCCTGGAGGGAGCGCATGTAGGGGACGTCGCCGGTGGCGACCGGGATCTTGTCGAAGCAGCCGCCGGTGGCGGGGACGATCCACGGGTAGCCGATGATGCCGATCTTGGCGTTCGGGGCCTTGTCGCGGACCGCGGTCAGTGCCTTGACCAGGTCGGGGTAGGTGGTGTTGCGGACGGTGTCCTCGAAGCTGGAACCGTTGCCGTCCTTGCAGGGGCTGCCCTTGCCGCCCGAGAAGAAGCCCGCGAGGGCGCAGGTGGCCGCGGCGCGGATGAAGATGCCGCTGTCGTTGCCGCCGATGGTCATGGTGACCACGTCGGTGTCGGCGCTCAGCGCGTCGACCTGCGGGGCGAGGCCCGGGTACTGGCTGGTGGTGAAGTGGCTGGTCTGGGCGGCGCCGCAGGTCACGTCGACCACGTTCGCGCCGGTCGCCTGGGCGATCAGGGTGGGGTAGTTGAGCGCGGAGCGCAGGCACTGCGAGGGCGCGCCCGGCGCGGACGGCGACACGCCGGAGGCCGCGCTGTAGGAGTCGCCGAGGGCGACGTAGTTGATCGGGTCGGCGGCGTTCGCGGACGTGGTGACGGCGAAGGTGCCCGCCGCGGCGATCATGGCGGCGGCGGCGGTGACGAGCAGGCGTCGGGACATGGCTTCCCTCGGGCGTTGGCGGCTTCGGCAACTACTCAGAAGTAGGTAACGCCTTCGCAGCGTGTCCCACCCCACGTCCGCCTGTCAACGCCCGGGCACCCCCAACCAGGGGGTGCCCGGGCGAAGTGGGACTCAGGGGGTGTGCTCCTCCAACATCTCCGTCACCAGGGCGGCGATCGGCGAGCGCTCCGAGCGGGTCAGGGTCACGTGCGCGAACAGCGGGTGGCCCTTGAGCTTCTCGATGACCGCGGCCACGCCGTCGTGCCTGCCGACGCGGAGGTTGTCGCGCTGGGCGACGTCGTGGGTCAGCACGACCCGCGAGCCGGTGCCCAGCCGCGACAGCACGGTCAGCAGGACGTTGCGCTCCAGCGACTGCGCCTCGTCGACGATGACGAACGCGTCGTGCAGCGAGCGGCCGCGGATGTGGGTCAGCGGCAGGACCTCCAGCATCCCGCGGCTGAGCACCTCGTCGATGACCGTCTTGCCCGCCAGCGCGCCGAGGGTGTCGAACACCGCCTGCGCCCACGGCTGCATCTTCTCGCTCTCGGACCCCGGCAGGTACCCGAGGTCCTGCCCGCCCACGGCGTACATCGGGCGGAAGACGACGACCTTCTTGTGCAGGCCGCGCTCCAGCACCGCCTCCAGCCCCGCGCACAGCGCCAGCGCCGACTTGCCGGTGCCCGCCCGGCCGCCCAGCGACACGATCCCGACCTCCGGGTCGAGCAGCAGGTCCAGGGCGATGCGCTGCTCGGCGGAGCGGCCGTGCAGGCCGAAGGCCTCCCGGTCGCCGCGCACCAGCCGGATGCGCTTGTCCGGGGTGACCCGGCCCAGCGCGTGGCTGGTGCCCGCGAACAGGCGCAGACCGGTGTTGCACGGGTGCTCGGTGGGCACGTCGTGGTCGGCGAGGTCGATGGTGTTGTCGTCGCTGAACAGGGCGTCGATGGCGTCCTGGGGGACCTCCAGGTCGGCGATGCCGGTCCAGCCGGACGGGGTGACCTCGCCCGCCCGGTACTCCTCGGCGTCCAGGCCGACCGCGCCCGCCTTGACCCGCAGCGGGATGTCCTTGGTGACCAGGGTGACGCCGGGCAGTTCGGCGGCGAGGTTGAGCGCGCAGGCCAGGATGCGCGCGTCGTTGCCGTCGGTGCGGAAGCCCTGCGGCAGCACCGAGGGGTCGGAGTGGTTGAGCTCGACGTGCAGGCTGCCGCCCGCGTCGCCGACGGGGAGCGGCACGTCGAGCCTGCCGTGGCGCAGGCGCAGGTCGTCGAGCATCCGCAGGGTCTCGCGGGCGAACCAGCCCAGTTCGGGGTGGTGGCGCTTGGCCTCCAGCTCGCTGATCACGACCAGCGGGATGACCACCGAGTGCTCGGCGAAGCGGGTCGCGGCCCACGGGTCCGAGAGCAGGACGGAGGTGTCGAGGACGTAGGTGCGCCTGGCTGGGTCGCTCTCCGATCCGGAGCGGGTGTCTGACGAGCCGGTGGTCGAACCTGAGGAAACGCTGGAACGCATAGCGGTCACGGCAACTCCCCGCGGACGCGGCACCGCATCCGCACCTCGGTGGGCCGGGCACAGGACCCTGGTCGGTCAGTGGCGCGACAGCGGCCAGGCCGCCGTCACCCACCTCCCACGAGGGCCGGGTGCCGGCCCCCTCGCGCTCGACTCGCTCACGACCAGGGCCTCCCGGGCCGGACCGCTGTGGACACGGTCCGACACTTCGAAAGCTACCGGCGCGGACCGACACCCTGCCAGGCTGCCACCCAGGTGATTTTCGATTTTGTCATCACCTCGACACGCGCACGCCACGTGAGCGGACGTTCGCCGAGGTCAGTCCACATACCACGCTGGGTGACCAGCGGTTCCGCCGTTCGTGAACAGCACCGCCGATCCCGGAGCGACACCTCGCCATCACACTGGGTGATCACCGGTGGTGAACATTTTTCGGTGCCCATCGATGGTTTTCCGGCCACGGGAAATCGGACGGCCGAAGCACCCTGAATTCACCGGAGCGACGTCAACTGCCGAATCGCCGGTGCCGGATTCCGTAGGCGCGCAGCGCGCGCAGGAAGTCGGTGCGGCGGAAGTCGGGCCAGTAGGCCTCGCAGAAGTGGAACTCCGAGTGCGCCGACTGCCAGAGCAGGAACCCCGACAGCCGCTGCTCCCCCGAGGTGCGGATCACCAGGTCCGGGTCGGGCTGCCCGGAGGTGTAGAGGTGCTCGGCGATGTGGTCGACGTCGAGGACCTCGGCCAGCTCCTCGATCGACGTCCCCGCCTCGGCGTGCTGCTGCAGCAGCTTGCGCACCGCGTCGGCGATCTCCCGGCGACCGCCGTAGCCGACCGCGATGTTGACCTCCATGCCGGTGCGCCCGGCGGTCCTGGTCGCCGCCGCCGACAGCCGCTGCGCGGTGTCCGCGGGCAGGATGTCCAGGGCGCCGATGATCCGCAGCCGCCACGGCTGGGCGGGTTCGGCCAGTTCGTCGACCACGTCGCCGATGATCTCCAGCAGCGGCGCCAGCTCCGACTCCGCCCTGGTCAGGTTGTCGGTGGAGAGCAGCCACAGGGTCGCCACCTCGACCCCGGCCTCCGCGCACCAGCCCAGGAAGTCGGCGATGCGCTGCGCGCCAACCCGGTGCCCGTCGTTGACGTCGGTGAACCCGGCCTCGCGCGCCCACCGCCGGTTCCCGTCGAGCATCACCCCGACGTGCCGGGGGATGCGCCCGCCCGCCTGCTGGTAGAGCCGCTTCTCGTAGAGGCCGTAAACGATGTCGGCAACGCGCCTGCGCAGACTCACGGCCGATCAGCGTACGCCGCGTTTGGGCCGACCGGGGCACACTGGTCAGGTGCAGCGCAACGGCATCGATCCGGTATGGCAGGACCTCGGCGTCATCGAACGCCTGGTCAGGAAATCGCGGACGGTGGCGGTGGTGGGCCTCAGCGCCCGCCCCGACCGGCCGAGCCACGGGGTGGCGCGCTACCTGGTGGACAGCGGGCTGACGGTGTTCCCGGTCAACCCGGCGCTGCGGACGTGGGAGGGGCTGCCCGCGTACGCATCGCTGTCGGAGGTCCCGGAACACATCGACATCGTCGACGTGTTCCGCCAGCCCGAGTTCGTCGACGAGGTCGCCCGGGACGCGGTGGCCGTCGGCGCGGGCGCGCTGTGGCTGCAACTGGGGGTCGTCAACGAACCCGCCGCCCGCCTCGCCGCCGACGCGGGCCTGGACGTGGTGGTCGACCGCTGCCTCGCGGTGGAGCACCGCGAGGTCGTCGGCTGGTCCTGACCCGCCGGGGCTTGTGTCCGGCATCACAGCAAATGGTTGACAAACCTACGGTCCCGTAACCTTGCGGAGGTGACGTCAGTGACCATCTCCGGCCCGCCGCCGGGGTTCGTGAAACCCAAGATGCGCGGGGTCATCCACTTCTGGTCCTTCATGGTGTCCATCGGAGCGGGCGCCGCCCTCGTCTCCCTCGCCGCCACCGTCTCCGGTGTCGCGGTGCTGGCCACCTCGGTGTACTCGGTGACCATCCTGGGCCTGTTCGGCGTCAGCGCCCTCTACCACCGCCGCTGGTGGGTGACCGAGCGCGCGCGCATCTGGATGAAGCGCCTCGACCACTCGATGATCTTCCTGTTCATCGCGGGCACCTACACCCCGTTCTGCCTGCTGTCGATGGCCAAGCCCACCGGCTACGTCGTCCTGGCCATCGTCTGGTCCGGCGCCGTGCTCGGCGTGGCGCTCAAGCTGCTGTGGCCGCAGGCGCCCCGCTGGCTGGGCACCCCGATCTACATCGCCCTGGGCTGGGTCGCGGTCTTCGTCCTGCCCGACCTGCTCGCCATCGGCGGCGTCGCCGCCCTGGTCCTGCTCCTGGTCGGCGGCCTGTTCTACACGGTGGGCGCGGTCTTCTACGCCACCAAGTGGCCCAACCCCTGGCCCGCCTTCGGCCACCACGAGTTCTTCCACGCCGCGACCGTCCTCGCCGCCCTGAGCCACTACATCGCGATCTGGCTGGTCATGTACGCCTAGCTGCGGTTTCGCCCCTCCGCACCCCCGTCAGGCCGCCACCAGGCCGTCACCGGGGTCCTCGGACCCAAGGAAGCCGTCAATGGCCCGCCGGGTTCGCTCATGGCTGCTCGGCAGCAGGTGCGTGTAGGTGCGGAGGGTGAAGCCGGGGTCGCTGTGCCCGAGGTACTCCGCCAGCGCCTTGACGGACTCGCCAACGTCCAGGAGCACGGACGCGTAAAGGTGCCGAAGGGCGTGCATCCCGTCATCCCGGGTCGGCGAGACCACACCGGCCCGAGCCAGCGCCGGACGCCACACCCGGAGGTTGAACGCACCCCGCCGACAAGCCGTGCCGTCGTGGTCGACCATGTAGACGCGCACCGTCACCGGGTCGCCGCCCGGGTGCACCCACGGCAGGGTCAGCTCGGTCGGTGGGAACCGCTCTGCATAGGCATCCAACTCACGCAGGACAGCCCCCGGCAAAGGTACCGTCCGCGTCTTCCCACGCTTCGGCGGAGCGAACACCGGCTGATTCCCCACCAACCTGACCTGACGCACGACGTTGATCGACTCGGCTTCCCGGTCGAGGTCATCCGGCGAGAACCCGAAGATTTCGCCCTGCCGCAACCCGCAGCCCGCCCCGATGGGCACAGCGACCTTGAACCGGTCCGGCAGCGCATCACGAACAGCGGAAGCCCGCTCACGCGGCCAGACGACGATCTTCTTCCGCTCGGCTTGCGGCCGGGAAACGCTCTTCGCCTGGCAGGGGTTCTCCAAGATCCTCTTGTCGTCAACCGCAGCATTGAAGATCGACGAGAGATGTGTGAACAGAAGAACCCGGTAGTTGGGCGAGACCCCCGCGTCCTGCAACGACCGCAGCCACGCCTGAACGTCACCCGGCTTGACGCTGCCAACCGACTTGCGCTCGAAGAACGGGTACACCTGCACCCGCAGCCGCCCACCGATGCGTTCCCGAGTGGTGTAGTCAAACGTTTGCGCAGCCACCCACTCCTCAGCGAAGGCCACGAACCCGACGCGGCCTCGATTCGGGTCGAGGTACTTGCCCTCCCGCTTGTCATTCTCCACCGCGATCAGGAAGTCATCCGCGTCCTTCTTCTTCCGATCGGGGAACGTCTTCGACCGCTCGCGCCCGTCAGGATCGAGGTAACGGACCTTGTACCGATCCCCCGTCCCGTACAGCGCCGTTCGCTCCCGCCCCGCCTTGCCGGCATCCGGGTCGACAACCTTCCGAAACCACCGATCTTGGACATGCGCCATCGTGCTCTCCTTCGTGAACAGTGATCGACTAAGCCGCAGCAGCGGCCCAGGACTGAACGGCGACCGGGTCATAACGCAGATGACGCCCGATCTTGCGAACCGGCGGACCCTCACCACGCCACTTCCACTGATAGAGGGTCTTGACCGGCACCCCGAGGTAGCTGGACACGTCATCGACGGTCCAGAGACGCTCAATTGAGCGGACGTTGTCCATAGCTGTTCCCCCCGGTCAAGCGGCCATCGGCCGAGTTGCTGAAAGATTCGGGTCGTCCCCTGGTGGTGGTTGTGCGGCGAGTAGCGCCCGTTCGTATTCGGCCCGCCAGGTGATGCGTTCGGATATCGCGTGCATGAGCAGGTGTGCCCGTGGTGGGGCGTTCTGGTCGCCGGGTGCGAGCTTGCGCCAGACCAGCCGGGCGGGGTCTTCCCGCTGCTTGGTGATCCCGACCGCTGCCAACATGCGGTGTACGAACGCGGCCCGGTCGGCTTTGTGCTCAGCGAGGGTCTTGCCTGACCACTTCCGCGACACCAGTACCCGCCGCCCCGGCAGCCCGAGCGTGCTCCGCCGATGCGCCCGCCCCTTGCAGTGCCCCGGGCTGGTCTTCGAACTGGCCCCCTGCGGTTGGACGCCGTAGAGCAGCCACACCGCGCACCGAGGCGAACACGGCGTGATCTCCAGCTCCGCGTGAAGCCGGTCGTGATGTGCCCGCTGGGCGTCGGTGGTGGCCTGGATGACCTCACCTGTGGACTTGGTGAGGTACTTCGTCAGGTACCCGATGTGCCGCCCGGCTTCGTCGGAGCCGCCGAGGATGCCCTTGGAGTGCACCTGCGCCCCGAAGGTGACCACATGCGCCGGTTCCTCGATCTGGTCGATCGCCTCAGCCCAAGCGGTGAGGGGCTGTCGGGTGTCGGGGTCGACGAACGCCCGCGCGTCGGGTTCCCACACCGGCAGCCGGTACCCGCCGTAGAGGGGTTCGTCGTGCGGTGGCCACCAGACTTGCAGGTACGTAGCGGCGGTGACCTGTCGCAGCACCTCATGCGGGATGGACCCCCGGATCGCGGTGTGCAGGTGCGGGGCGGTGCGCTTCTGCGGTTCCACGGTGGCGAAGTACTGCACGTCCCAGCCGACGACGCGGCGGAGGTTTTGCCACCATCGGTCGATCAGGGAGGCGAAGTGCACCGCGTCCCGGGCCGCCCGCCGGTAGTCGTAGGTGCCGGGGTTGACCGGCGCCCCATCCGCGCGGACCGGTCCGTAGGAATCGCAGGTCAGCGTGACGAACATCGAGGGCCGGTACCCGCCTGCGTACTCGCGGCCGACCGTGCGCTTCTCCACCTTCCGCCGAGGCAGGTTCGGCGCGTCCTGTCGCCGCCTGGTCGACCGGGTCGGTGCCCGCCTGCCCGCACCATCGGGGTTGGGCATCCGCCCCCGCACACCCATCGCGTGCAACTCGTCATCGACAGTGCGGATTTCCTCGCGGAGTTCGTCGGCGTGCCCGGCTTCCCCGTTCTCCATCGACTCCCGGTAGGCGGCCACCAGGTCGGCGCGGTACTCGACCACGGCCCGCTGATCGGGAGTGGGCTCGCCGCGTTGGTCGACCGGTTCGGTGCCCATGTGCCAGCCTTCACGGCACTGGACCATCCTCAACGCCCTAGCCTTCTTCGCGCACGGCGCGCACACGGATTCCACTGTGGACCCGCACGGGACGCCGATATAGCGGACTTCCCCGGTGTCGGAGTCGGTGACCTCCATCGTGAACGGCCGAACACACACCCCGTGCTGTTCAGCGGCAGCGGTGATCACGTCCGCCGAGAGCGGCCCGCGCAGCCGTACCACCGTGTCGTCCTGCTCAGGGGTGCTCATGCCGCCTCACCGCCCCGTTCGACCTTGTCCGGGAACGGCACGACCGTCGCCGAGGTACCGGTGACGTAGTGGCGCAGCTCCACCAGGTTCGTATCAGTCGGGTAGAACGCCCGTGCCCGAACGGGTTCGCGCTTGCCGTCTTCTTTGACCCAGGCCACCCCCGGTGTGTGCTCGCTGATTTCGTGCGCGTTCGCCCCGCGAGCCCGGACACCGTCGCCAAGGACCATGTCCACTTGTGCGGCTTCATCCAGGCGCAGCGCGGCCCGGGTGGTGAACAGGTTGCGGAACGGCACGATCTCCTTGCGCGGGTCCTGCACCAACGCCAACACCCCGAACCCCGGTGCCCGCCCCTGCGATGTGATCGTCTGCAACGCCGCCTGCGCCCGCTCCCGCAACTTGCGATCCGGCTGATAGGCGATCAGGTCGGCCAGCTCATCGACCACCAGCAGCGTGAACGGCTCCCCGGTGTCGCGGGACCACCAGCGGCGCACACCCCGGTACCGCCCGGCCCGTTCCCGCACGTCGACCGCGACCTGTTCCAGCAGCTCCACCGCCGCCGGGCCGTTGTCGTAGGCGAGCCGGGCGAACAGCTCCGGTGCCTGCCCCAGCTCCATCCCGCCTTTGGGGTCGATGCCCACCAGGCGCACGGCCCCAGCCTTGATCAGCGGTGCGAGAGCCCACAGGATCGCCCACAGCACCGACCCCTTGCCCGCACCCTGGACCCCGACCACGAGGTGTTGCCCGCCAAGAAGCCGCAGCCGCCACGGCTTGCCGGTCTCGGTCCGGCCGATGGTCACCCGGCGCAGGTCCACCGCAGCTTCCTCCGCCAGCGCGGGCACCGGCAACACCTGGGCCAGTGGGTCCGCGTGCACCAGGTCCAACGCCAACGACCCGGGCCGCAGCACCCGTACCCGACACGACAGCGCCCCGAATGCGTGGGCCAGCCCCGAGGACCGCGCCTCCCACTGCTCCGGTGCCTGCCCTTTGACCATCCGCACCCGCACCACGTCGCGCCACCACTCCGACCGCGTGCGCCGCAGTTTCGGCAGGTACTCCCGCCCCCGCGCCTTCCCGTCGAGCGAGGTCAGCCGCATCACCGTCCGCCACTGCGGCGCGTAGACCAACGCCCGCCGAACCTCCGTGCGCCCCCACCGCGTCCACCTACGGAACTCGTCGACGTCACGCCAGCACCACACGGCGAGACCCATGGCGACGATGAGGGCCAGGCCGCCGAGCCACCATGGCCCGAGCCGGTAGACCCCCACGCCCACCAGCCCCGCAATGACCGAGGTCGGGTAGTACCAAGCCAGCCGCGCGGCCTTGGCGAGTAGCCACACCGCCACCGCAACCGCTGCGACCGGGGCCAGCACGAGCTTCGCCTTCCCGGGCAGCAGCGTCCACCACGGCAGCCGGGGCCGTGACACCTCCAACGGGGCCGGGTCAACCCACCGGCTGTCCCCGCGCCCCATCACCAACCACCCCGAACCGTGGTGTCCGAGAGCCGGGTGATCGTGCCGAACGCCAACGCCAGCACCCCAGCGCACGCCGCGCATTCCCGATCCCCCGGGAGCAACCGGGCGAAGCGCTTGCACTTGTCACATCGCGTCCGGGTGACCCCACTTGACCGGGCACCGGAGGGTTCTTCTACTGTTGCCATCGTCTGCTCCTGCGAGTGGACAGGCACAGAAGCGGAGGCCGCCAAACCAACCCGCTTCTGTGCCCTTGCTTCACATGCACCTCGATGAGGGCGTGTTTCAACGCCACACGACCAGCGTATGTTTGATCGTCTACAATGGATTTATCGGATCAGGGTGCGAACACCCTTCGGGTCAACAACTCATAGGACTTGTGCGCGTCATAGGCGTCCCGGGTCAGGTTGGTCACGACCCCTTCGTAGAAGCCGACGTCATCAGGGTGGTCCAGGACGAACGAGACCGTCCGGTGATCCAGACAGACCACCGTCTGCCCCTTGTCCAGGCTGAGCAGCCGAAACGCCTCATCCTCACCCAAGCCCCGACCCTGCTCCGGAACGATCCGTACCATCAGACCTCGATGCTCGACCAGCAGCGCCAAGTGCCGCCGCTGCTCGGCCAACACGGGTTCCGGGAACCGGGCGGACTCCAGCACACGTTGATGCACGAACAGCGTCCCCGGAGAACGCCACCGCACCGGAAGCCACTCCTCAGATGAGGCGGCCGGGACCTTCCCGCTCATCCGCGCCTGATACGCGGCGGTCCGAAACACTTCGGGAAGCCACCACGGAGCGACATACACCGTCCGCGCCGTGATCGCCTCAATGATCTTCAAGACCTCATCACGACGAGTGCTCTCCGGCAGCTCCCGCCCCTGGACCTGGACCATCTCCTCCATCCAGTCACGACGGGACCTGTCCCACCCGAAGATCACCCCGCATCCGGCGACCTCCGCGACCGAGGCCGGGCGCTTGCCGTTCTCCAACCGGTTGAACGTCGCCGCCGAGATCCCCAACCGGGCCGCCATGTCCCGCACCGTGTACCCGAGCCGATCCGTCTCAGCGTCCACCACTGCCGCGACGATCCGCTGCTGCACCGGAGGCCATGTGTCCACCATGCCCGCGTACACCGGCTCATCCCGCAGAATCAACACGCCCCGACACCTCCCGCTGCTGCCTGATACGACCCTCGATCTCTTCGGCCTTCGCCCGCTCACGGCCGACCCAGTACAAGGCTTCGTGGTGGTGCGCCCGGTCGATCTCGGCAATCCGCTCGTACACCTGCACAGAGCGGCGGTAGAACGCCAGCCGCTCAGCCAACGGGCGATCCTGGCCGGGACAGAGCGGACTCAACAGCTCATGCGCCTCTGCCAACGTGCGCGGTTCCTTCACCTTCTTCATCGACGACCACCCGCCCGCCCGCGTTGACCCGCTCGCATCGCCCATTCGCTGGCTTGGACCTCGAACGCCTCAGCCGCAGTGCTCGCCGCAGCCGAGGACCACCACGGCAACGCGGGGACTTGGGCGATCTCCCGCCACAACCCCGCCACCGACCACGATGCTTCGGCCATCGCCCGAGCCACCCCCGGAGCCTCCGGCGGCATCTCCACAGCCTGCACGTACACGTGGTAAGCAGCCGTCCACTGCGCGGCCAGCTCCTCCGGGACCATCAACCCCGACGCGGGGAATGCCAGAACCGTCCTGCTCTGCTGTGCGGGTTTCACTGCTGCCTCCCCGCTGCGTCGAGCTGCTGTCTGCCGTCCTCGATCGCCGCCGCCAGCCGGTCCAGCGCGAGCCGGTCAACAACGAGGACAACCGGGAACGCCTTCCCGAACCGGATCTCCACCCGGTCGGCGTAGGGCAGGGCCGCCGCCTGTATCGGCAGGTCAGCGTCAACGTTGATCTGCACCATGTCGCGCATCCCGAGAACCCCGGGTCTCACGCGGCCGGCTTCTGTTCAACTGCGGGCTTCGCCCCCCGAATCGGAGCCCGCATCCCCGAGGCCCGGAAGCTGTGCGCGATCCGCCCCTTGTTGTTCGCGTACGGGGTGATGGTCAGCCTCTCGAACTCCACCGCCGCGAACGGGAACCCGTTGGCCTTCGCCGGGGGCACCGGCTGGTGATCAGCGCTCACCTTGACCTTGAACTCAGCCCCGAACCGGGCCGCTTCCTCGTTCGCGTCCAAGGCCCGCACGGTCCACACAAGCTGACCGGTCTCCTTGTCCCGCTCCTGCACCTTCGGCGCCGCCGGGTTGTCCGAGAACGCCATGGACGGCTCCACCCCGAGCACGAACGCACCGAGCGGGAACACGTCGCCGAAATCCACCGCAAACCGGGTAGGGATGACAGGCATGTCGCTGTTCCTCCTGGTCAACCACCCCGGCCTGTTCCGGGGCATGACACCAATGTCGACCAAAACGAAGGACGAGCACACCACACAGCAGGACATCCAAGGACGTCCCGCGTACCCTGAAGACGTCCCAAGACGTGATCAACCGGGGAGACCATGCCGAACGAACGACTACGAGACGCACTCCTGCGCAACGGCCTGGACCTCGACCACGTCGCCAAGGCAACCAGCGTCGACCCCAAGACCGTGGAGCGCTGGATCACCCAGGCCCGCACCCCCTACCCCCGCCACCGCCACACCATCGCCGCCATGGTCCGCGAGACCGAGAACTACCTCTGGCCCGACGCCGTCGCCCCCGCCAGACGATCCGAGATCGGCACCTCCGAGATCATCAAGGTCTACCCCCACCGCCACTCCGTCCCCAACGACCTCTGGGAACACCTCCTGACCGGAGCCGGCCGCTACATCGAAGTCCTCATCTACGCAGGCATGTTCCTAGCCGACAACCCCCGCCTCATCCGCACCCTCAAAGCCAAAGGCGAAAGCGGCACCAAGATCCGCATCCTCATCGGCGACCCCACAGCCCGCGAACTCTCCCGCCGAGGCGAAGAAGAAGGCATCGGCCGCGAAGCCATCCCCGCCAAGGCCCGCAACGCCCTGGCCTTCTTCAAACCCCTGACCGACGCCCCCAACACCACCATTCGCGTCCACGGCACCACCCTTTACAACAGCATCTACCGCTTCGACGACGAGATGCTCGTCAACACCCACGTCTACGGCTTCGCCGGAGGCCACGCCCCACTCCTGCACCTCCGCCGCCTCTCCGGAGGCGACCTCTTCGAGACCTACTCCGAAAGCTTCGACAGCGTCTGGGGCTCAGCCAAACCCCCCAAGTGGTAGGAGACACCCGCATGGCCCGCACCGACTACTACAACGACCCTCATGCGCCGCAACCGAACTCCATAGTGGTGGCTGTGACAGCATACGTGGTCAACTCGGAGGGTGATTTGCTTCTGATTCGTCGAACGGACAACGATCGGTACGCAATTCCTGGCGGCGCACTCGAACTAGGAGAGACTTTGACCCAAGCTGTGGTTCGAGAAACAAAGGAGGAGACCGGAGTCGATGTCGAGGTGGCAGGCATCATCGGAATCTACAGTGATCCCGCCCATGTCATAGAGTTTACAGATGGCGAAGTGCGCCAAGAGTTTTCGATTTGTTTCCGCGCGACACCAGTAGATGGTCAGATTCGCACCAGCGATGAGAGTAAAGAGGTCATTTGGGTCAATCCTGCCAGAATTGATGAACTTTCTATTCATCCGAGTATTCGATTGCGAATCCAACATGGGATACATGGGGATGATTCGCCCTACTACACCTAAGGCAGCCTAACGATGGTGAAATTCATGCGAGTTCGTTATTTTCGACGGAGCCCGATAACCGTTTCCGACACGGTTCCTTTTTTGTAGGAACGGGCATGACGATTTACCGTCATGAGTGATCTGATTACCGGGAAAGGTATGGAAGAGTCAAGGACCCAACCCCTGTTGCTGGCCTCGTCAATGCAGATCTCGGCGAGCGGGACGGGAATATCTTTGTAATATGAATCTTGGACCACAAGGAAGGCGTAAGAGCCCGGCTTCGCCACGCGTGACAATTCGTCCATTCCTGCGGAGAGATCGAGCATGTATTGGGTGGTCTGCTTTAAGTAGTACCCAGACGATGCTTTGCTTTCATGACTTGAGATCTTTTTAAGAAGACTTTTTGCGACGCCCCCAAACTCGAGATGGGCTGCGGCCGGACGGATTAGAGTAGTTCCCATGAGCGCGGATCTAAGCGATCGATCTTCGTAGATATTAATTCCTAAAACCGCAAGCTCTCTGGCGTAAGCAACGCCGTAGTCAATCCGCGTCAGGTACGGAGGGGAGGTTAGAATTAGATCGACTGAGTTTGCTTTAAGTGGGATATTAGAAGCAGAAGCTCGCAGAATTAATGAACTTGACTCGGTCTTAGGTTCTTCCCGAATTCTCGATACAACCGTCTCGATCTCACTTGTAACAATAAAGTCAATTTCGTCGAATGGGACGCTAATTAGATCCGCGTCCGCCGACGCTTTCTTAACCCAAGTGGGGTTGGAGCCCTCGAATGAACTCGTCATCTTCCGCACGGCTCGGAATATTGCAAGTATTCCTGGGATTGAACGCTTAATTCCAGTGCGGCCGAAGTAGCGTGTCCAATCTCGCAAGCGCGCGACAGAAGAATCCGTAAACCAGTTACAGAGAGGATCATCGAATATTCTCGTACTACGGCGGCTAGGAGGCGGCGAAACCAACGCCAACCCGTTAAGGTGGCATCTTGCTCGAGCAATCAGATTAGCCACCGGGTTCAAATCGACGCCCACAGACCTGTAACCGTCGTACTGAGCGGCCAGAGTGGTTGTTCCGCTTCCATTCCATGGGTCTAGAACTACTGCGTCAGGATTTCCTGAGTAGCTTTGAAGCTGTGAGCATGCCCACTCAAAGGAAAAGCCCGCATAGTAAGGAAATATGTCTGCTAGTCCGACGGTCTCGGTTGGGGGGCGTTTAGGAGACAGTATCTTCGGCCGCTCGTAATGCCAAAGGCTTGGCTGGTCGGGCCGACCTGGGCGCGGCTTTGCTGCCGAACCGCTTCCAGTTGCGCCCAACTGTGTCACCGGCCTCCATACTCAACCTAACCACGATCATAGGTATACAGATTTTAGCGTATGTAGACATTATGGAGATAACTGGGGAGTAGATCTATTGATCTCTTACCACACGGGACAACCCTCCGAGCCAGTCGCTAATATACAGCTGCACATGTTGCAGAAGGTCTATCAATTTGACCACCATGTCACGAAGATCTTTGACCGTCTTACTGCGACCTATTGTGACTGGGTCACGTTTCCAATGTGCAACATCATTCCGTTTCTCTTGTATTTCGCTGAGCAGCAGCGAATCGGTAGGCCGATTTTTCCAGTCATCCGCTAGTCCCAGTATTAACCAGAGTGCACTGAAGTGTTTCTCACTAATGGTTGTACCATCGGCTAACTTGAATGCGTCATCTAACTGTGTTGCCACACGCAAGTCTGTTCCATGTCCTCCAATTTTAAGGACGACTTCGGCCCGTGCAATCAAGGAAGCAACACTTTCATTCCCGCTTCTCTTAAAGTCTCGAGCTTCAATCACTGATATAAGAGTTACAGGAAGATGCTTACGTTCAAGTTGCATGGCCTCCAACTCGTTGGAGATGGCGGTAGGCAATTCCCTCATGAAATCCTCGAGTACCCCGCCCATGACGACATAAGACAAGGCGCGTGCAGTTGCGGCGAATCCATCACGATCAAAATTGAGGGTTTTACCGAGTTTGGCGAGTGTTTCGAGACGTCGATCCTCTCGTTCGAGGTACTCAATGGCCTTTTCAAATATAGAATCGACGGCGTCACCCATTTTAGGAGAAAATTTCCTCGACTCTGCCGACCCTTTTCATCAGCATGGACCTACTGTTAGTACCTTTCGTGCTGGCTTCAACCAGTTCAGGGTCATTCTCCCAACCAGATTTCGGCGCTTTAAGTTTTCGGCCCGCCCGGATTAGGCGCCCTACTCCAATCAGAACTGCCTCGAGTTGATTCACAGGAGTCACATTTACTCGAGCCCGCAAAAACGGACCATCAACAACTTCGCTTACGAATGCGGCAACATCATTGAATAGAGCGCGATCCTCAGCCAGATTCGTGTCCTGCATTCTCGACTTCATGTACTCATTTAGAAATCGAGTCACTTTCCCGTCGAATGTTTCCATCTTGTCGAGGTAAGCGAAGAATTTGAGGACTATTTCTGCTGCGGTACCGTCGTGCTGGTTGATCTGCTTCAACTTCAAAAGCGATAGGTAGTTACTTGATTCGGCAAGTTCTTCGATAAGGTACAGAAACGGTCCAGCAAATACTGCGGTTCTGATTTCTTGTGCAGTCAATTCGACAGCACCAGCGTTCAGTCTGCGGAAGAGTTCGAATCTGACGTCGACATCAGACTTGTCGCTAAGTACTTGAACTCGGAGGTAGCGCCTATCTAGCATCAGTTGGATCGGCTTTGGTAGATCATTGTAAGTTACACCGTTGAACCCGCTAAGTTGGACCAGGTCGGTAAGCATCAAACCATTATTCGAGAATTGGAGATTCTGTCCTGCATGCGGAACATCTACACCATGAAATCGCAAAATCGTGGATATCCGCTGGAGTCCGTCCACGACATCCCAGGTGCCATCCTTGTTCGTGGCAACGAATATCGCTGGGATTGGCAGTCCAAGCAGAAGGGACTCTATCAGAGTCGACTGAACGGAAGTGTTCCACCGAAACTGTCGCTGGTAACGAGGATTGACATTGATCTCGGCTTCTTGAACCATTCTGACAATCTCCCGAATCGACAGATCAAAATATTCCGTGTCGACTGACCGGCGATGCTTTTGAAGCTCTTCGGTGAGATCGTCCCTAGCGTTAGCCATTTTCCTTTTTTACCAACTTTCGTATTTACGATATCTAACAGCTTACCAGCGCTTGCCGCTTTATAGGTTGCCGAATTTGGCTCTATGAGATCAAGGCCGCGCCGCCTGCGCGGCGCGGCGCCGTTGGCCTGTCCCGTTGGTCGGGTGGTCCGGGGCCATCGCGCCACGGCGCGGGCTCCCGCTTCGCTCCGCCCGCGCGGGCGCGCGGCACGGCCACAGAACGGGGCGGCAGCGCCGCACCACCCAGGCGACGCAATCGGGCCTGCGAGGTACCAGGGGCTACCCCGCCCCTGGACCCCGGGAGCCCGCAGCACGATCCGCGCCCGACTCTGCCTAGAACTCGATCTTCGTCGGCGCGGATCGCGCCACGGGTTCGGGGGTGGACAGCAAGCCGCCCGGTGCTCCACTGAGGAGTACCGGGCGGATACGCCAGGCCGTCTACAGGCCGTGAGAGGTCGAGAGACGGTCAGATCCACTGAGAACTGTCGAGAGGTGTTTCCACTGCTCACAGGGTGTTTTCAGCATCTGTCCCCAGGTCGGTGAAACCCGGGCTGCACTACATCGCGATCTGGCTGGTCATGTTCGCCTGATCGGGTCCGGTCAGGCGCGGACGAGGTCGGGTTCGAGGAGGTCCATCAGGACCATGTCGTGCCAGTGGCCAGCGCGGCGGAAGGCGTGGCGGGCGCGGCCGATCTCCTGGAAGCCGACCTTGGCGTAGACCCGGCGGGCCGCCGCGTTCTCGTCCACCACGCTGAGGTCGATCGAGTGCAGGCGCATCTCGTCGAAGCCGTAGGCGCAGATCAGCCGCAGGGCCTCGGTGGCGTAGCCAGAGCCCCAGGTGTCGCGTTCGCCCAGGTAGAGGTCGATGGTGCCGCGGCCGTGCTCGGGTTCGGCGCCGGATAGGGCGATGGCGCCGACCAGGCGCGTGTCCGCCCGGGTCTCGATGCCCAGGGTCAGGCGGGCGTGGCTGTTGCGCGGCCACTCGGCCATTCGGGTTCGGGTGTCGTGCAGCGTGGTCGGGTGGATGTCCACCATCCAGCGCATGACCTCGGGGTCGTTGTTCCAGCGCCACAGCGGTTCGGCGTCCTCCGGCTCCATCGCGCGCAGCCGGACCCGGTCTCCTACCAGCATGGTGAACCCCTCTCGTCCCCGCCACCCTGGCCGGGGGCGAGAGGGGTCGGCAACCTGTTTGCGGGCGGGCGCCGTGCGGTGCTCAGCCGTTCCGGTCGGCGTCCTCGGCCTTGTCGGGGCCCTTGGCGCGCAGGTCGTCGACCTTGGCCATGGCGGCGCGCAGTTCGCCCAGCCACTCCTCGGAGTGCTTGCCGACCAGGCGGACCGCCCAGGCCAGGGCGTCCGAGCGGGACCGGGCCACCCCCGCGTCCACCAGGGTGTCGAGGACTTGGCGCTCGGGCTGGCGCAGCCGGGTCATGACCGGGACGGACAGATGAGTGAACAGTTCCTCGGTGCCGCCCTGGCGCGCGCCCCAGGCGACCTTGCGGCCGTAGCGGTGCTCGGCCTGCCGGGCGATCTCGATGCGCTCCTCGCGGGTCTCCTCGCGGTGGCGGGCGATGCGGCCGGACTCGGCGGCGGCGCGGGCGGCGTCGTCGGCGAAGTCGCCGTCGAGGTCGGGGAGGGTGCCGACGACGATGATCTCCTCGCGGTCGACGACCACGTCGGTGGTGGTGAACCAGCCCTCGGGCAGCCTGCCGGTGAACCAGGCGGCCGCGTCGTCCGCGGGTGGGACCTCGGACTGCTGCCAGCCGCCGCGGGGTCCGGGACTCCAGTGCTTGCGCATGTCCAGCTCCTTGATTACATGATTACGTCCCCACCGAAGTTACGCGCTCTCGGTGCTCGTGGGGGCGAATTTCACTGGCAGGTGAACGCCGCGCCCGGCTAGCGTTCCCCGCCGTGATCCACGAGGACCCTCGCGCGTACCTGCTCGGGATGGAGGGCGCCGCCCTGCTCCGGGCGTTCACCGGGCACCACGACCGCGAGTTCGTGCGGGCTCGGCTGGCCGAGGTCCGGCGCATCCTGGACACCCCGATGGACCCGGTGGACGTCGAGCGCGCCGGGGCCGTCGAGGGCTACGGCCTCTGGGCGGCGTCCTACGACGGTGAGGACAACGGCGCCTTCCCCCTCGACACCCCGGTGCTCACCGAGGTCCTCGACGGGATCGCCCCCGGTCCGGCCCTCGACGCCGCCGCGGGCACCGGCCGCCTCACCCGGTTGCTCCTCGACCGCGGCCACCGGGTGACCGCCGTCGACAGCTCGCCGGACATGCTCGGGCACAACCCCGCCGACGACACCCGGGTGGGCGACCTGCGCGCGCTGCCGGTCGGGGACGCCGAGGTCGACGTGGTGGTCTGCGGCCTGGCGCTGACCCACGTGCCGGACCTGGACCCGGTGTTCGCCGAGTTCGCCCGCGTCCTGCGCCCCGGCGGCCACCTCGTGCTCTCCGAGGTGCACCCCGATGCGGTGGCCCGCGGGTCGGTGCCGACGGTCCGCGGGCGGGGGAACCGGCCGATGCGCCTGGTCACCCACGAGCACCTGCTGGGCGACTACCTGCGCGCCGCCCTGGCCGCGGGCCTGGAACTGCGCCGGTTCACCGAACCCGTCCCGCCGCCCGCGCCGCCGCGGGAGGCGAGCACCGACCCGGGGCCGTGGGACGTGTGGCCGTGGAGCCTGGCCGCGATGGTCCCCGAGGCGACCCGGGCGGCGACCGGGGGCAGGCCCGCCATGCTCGTCGCGCATTGGCGACGCGGCTGACCGGTCCGCTGGCGGCACCCGCCCGGTCCACAGCGGACAGTCCGGTGGGGCTGCGGGCGGTTCGCCGAAACCCGGTGTCCCCCGGCCCGGCGGTGGGACAGACTGTAGCGGTGCTGCTGACCCTGACCACGACCGGAGACCCGGCCACCGACCTCGGTTTCCTGCTGTTCAAGCACCCCGACAAGGCGCAGTCGTTCCCGACGGCCACCGGGACCGCGCACGTGTTCTACCCGCGCGCGGACCCCGAGGAGTGCACGGCGGCGCTGCTGGTCGAGGTGGACCCCGTGGCCCTGGCGCGCGGCAAGGGCGACCGCAAGCGGGTGGCGACCCTGGGCAGCTACGTCAACGACCGCCCCTACGCCGCCGGATCGATGCTGGCGGTGGCGCTGTCGAGCGTGTTCCGGACCGCGATGACCGGCCGCTGCGACGTCCGCCAGGAGCTGGCGGACAACCCGATCCCGCTGCGCGTCGGCCTGCCCGCGGTGGCTTGCCGCGGCGGCGCCGAGCTGGCCGCGCGGCTGTTCGAGCCGCTCGGGTGGGCGGTGGCGGCGACCGCGGTCCCGCTGGACCCGCTGTTCCCGGAGTGGGGCGACTCGCCGTACCTGGACCTGGTGCTCACCGGGGACCTGCGACTCGCCGACGCGCTGCGGCAGCTCTACGTGCTGCTGCCGGTGATGGACGGCTCCAAGCACTACTACGTCGGCGAGGCCGAGGTGGACAAGCTGCTGCGCGCGGGCGAGGGCTGGCTCGCCGCGCACCCGGAGCGCGAGCTGATCAGCGACCGGTACCTGGCGCACCGCCGCGGTTACGTCACGACCGCGCTGGCGCAGCTCGCCGAACTGGACGGGGCGGCGGAGGAGACCCTGGACGACGCGCTCGTCGAACCGGTGGTCGACACCGCCCCCGAGGCGCCGGAGCCGCTGGCCGTCACCCGGCGCCGGGCGGTGGTGGCGGCGTTGCGCGAGGTGGGCGCGCGGCGCGTGCTGGACCTGGGCTGCGGCGGCGGGGCACTGATCCGCGACCTGCTGGCGGACCCCTCGTTCATCGAGGTCCTGGGCACGGACGTGTCGGCCGGTGCGCTGCGGGTGGCCGGGCGCAGGTTGGAGAAGCTGCCGGACCGGGTGCGCGACCGGGTGGAGGTGCGCCAGTCGTCGCTGACCTACGGCGACCCGTCGCTGGTCGGGTACGACGCGGCGGTGCTGATGGAGGTCGTCGAGCACGTCGACCCGAGCAGGCACCGGGCGCTGGAGCAGTCGGTGTTCGGCACCGCCCGGCCACAGCACGTGGTGGTGACCACGCCGAACGTCGAGTACAACGTCCTCTTCCCGACCCTCCCGGCGGGACGGCCGCGCCACCGCGACCACCGTTTCGAGTGGACCAGGGCGCAGTTCCGGGAGTGGGGCGACGCCACCGCCGAGCGCACCGGCTACACCGTGCGGTACCTGCCCGTCGGCCCGGAGGACCCCGAGCACGGCCCGCCGACCCAGATGGCCGTGTTCTCCCGCCTGGAAGGGGTGAACTGATGGAGCTGCTGATCCCCGACATGGCGCTGGTGGTGCTCGTCGGCGCCTCCGGGTCCGGCAAGTCGACCTTCGCCCGCAAGCACTTCGCCACGACGCAGGTGCTCTCCAGCGACTTCTTCCGCGGCCTGGTCAGCGACGACGAGAACGACCAGGCCGCCTCGGCCGACGCGTTCGACGCGCTGCACCACGTCGCGGGCAAGCGCTTGCGGCGGGGGCTGGTCACCGTGGTGGACGCGACCAACGTGCAGCGCGAGGGGCGCGCGGAGCTGGTGAAACTGGCCCGCGACAACCACGTCATGCCGGTCGCGGTGGTGCTGGACCTGCCCGAGCGGGTCTGCCAGGAGCGCAACGCCGACCGCCCGGACCGCGACTTCGGCCCGCACGTGGTCAAGCGGCACGTCGCCCAGCTCCGGCGCTCGCTACCCGGCCTGCACCGCGAGGGGTTCCGCCGCGTGCACCACCTGCGCGGGCAGGAGCAGGTCGACGCGGCCGTGTTCAGCACCGAGCGGCTGCGCAACGACCTGCGGCACGAAACCGGCCCGTTCGACGTCATCGGCGACGTGCACGGCTGCCGCGCCGAGCTGGAGGACCTGCTCGGCGAGCTGGGCTACCGGCTGCGCCGCGACGACCGGGGCCGCCCGGTCGGGGCCACCCACCCCGGCGGCAGGCGCGCGGTGTTCGTCGGCGACCTCGTCGACCGCGGCCCGGACACCCCGGGGGTGCTGCGGCTGGCGATGGGCATGGTCGGCGACGGCGACGCGTTCGCGGTGTGCGGCAACCACGAGCAGAAGCTGGTGCGCGCCCTCGACGGCCGCAACGTCAAGGTCGCGCACGGCCTGGCCGAGTCGCTCGCGCAACTGGAGGCCGAGGACCCGGATTTCGTCGCGGCGGCGCGGAAGTTCTGCGACACCCTGATCGCGCACTACGTCCTCGACGGCGGCAGGTTGGTCGTCGCGCACGCCGGGTTGCCCGAGCGCTACCACGGCCGCGCGTCGGGCAAGGTGCGCAGCTTCGCCCTCTACGGCGACACGACCGGTGAGACCGACGAGTACGGCCTGCCGGTGCGCTACCCGTGGGCGGAGGACTACCGCGGCGCCGCCATGGTCCTGTATGGACACACGCCGACCCCGGAGGTCGAGTGGGTCAACGGGACCATGTGCCTGGACACCGGGTGCGTGTTCGGCGGGAAGCTGACCGCGCTGCGCTACCCGGAGCGCGAGATCGTCTCGGTCAAGGCGCACGAGACCTGGTACGAGCCGACCCGCCCGCTGACCCCGACCCGCCCGCCCCGGCAGCTCGCCCTGGACGACGTGCTGGGCAAGCGGGTCGTGGAAACGGCCGTGCAGGGCAAGGTGACCGTGCGCGGCGACCAGGCCGCGGCGGCGCTGGAGGTGATGAGCCGCTTCGCCGTCGACCCGCGCTGGCTGCTGTACCTGCCGCCGACGATGGCGCCCACCGAGGCACACGGGGACGGGGACCTGCTGGAGCACCCGGCGGAGGCGTTCGCGGGCTTCCACGCCCGCGGGGTGCGGGAGGTGCTGTGCGAGGAGAAGCACATGGGCTCCCGCGCGGTCGTCCTGGTCACCCGAGACCCCTCGGTGGCCCCGCGCCGCTTCGACATCGAGGGCGACGGCGCCGTGCACACCCGGACCGGCCGCTCGTTCTTCGACGAGCCGCTGACCGCCGAACTGCTGGCGCGGGTGCGCTCGGCGGTGACCGCGGCGGGGCTGTGGGAGGAACTGGGCACCGACTGGCTGCTGCTCGACGCGGAGCTGATGCCGTGGAACGCCAAGGCCCGCGAGCTGATCACCGACCAGTACGCGGCCGTCGGCGCGGCGGCCACGGCGGTGCTGCCGCCCGCGGTGTCGGCGCTGGCCGCCGCGGCCGGGCGGGGCGTGGACGTGGCGGACCTGCTCGCCCGCACCTCCCGCCGCGCGGACAACGCGGTCGGCTTCCGCGACGCCTACCGCCGCTACTGCGCGCCCACGAGCGGCCTCGACGGCGTGCGGCTGGCGCCGTTCCAGGTGTTGGCGTCGGAGGGGGCGACCCACCACCGGCAGCCGCACCTGTGGCACCTGGGCGTCGCCGACCGGCTGCGCGCGGTCGACCCGCTGTTCGCCGAGACCCGGCGCATCGCCGTCGACACCGGCTCCCCGGAATCGGTGGCCGAGGGCACCGCGTGGTGGGAAGCGCTGACCGCGGCGGGCGGCGAGGGCATGGTGGTCAAGCCCGCGGCGAACCTCGTCGGCGCGGGCCGCGACCTGGTGCAGCCGGGGGTGAAGGTCCGCGGACCGGAGTACCTGCGGATCATCTACGGGCCGGACTACCCCGACCACCTGGACCGGCTGCGCAAGCGCAACGTCGCGCACAAGCGGTCGCTCGCGCTGCGCGAGTACGCCCTGGGCCTGGCGGCCCTGGACCGCGTCGCCGCGGGCGAGCCGCTGTGGCGGGTGCACGAGTGCGTGTTCGCGGTCCTGGCCATGGAGTCCGAACCGGTGGACCCGCGGCTGTGAGGCTCAGGCGGGCTTGGAGCCGGTCCCCGAGCCCGCCTCGTCCGCGTCCGCGGGCTTGTCGGCGACCGGCTCGTCGAAGCTGGCCGGGAGCCGCTTGAGGTGCTTGGTCATCGAGCGGATCAGGAACGCGACCGCCACGAAGAACAGCACCAGGATGAGGAAGCCCAGCGGGGAGGACTTGCCGAAGTCCTCCCCCTGCCCGCCCGGGTCGGCCGGACCGGCGGGCGGGGCGGGGGTGGTCTGGGCGACGTACAGCGAGGCGTCCGGGGCGGCGATCACGGTGTCCACGGTAAACGTCACAAGGCGGCCTTCTCCCGCAGCCCCGAGAACAGGTCGTCCTCCGGCAGCGTGCTGTCGACCAGCGACCGGACCAGCTCGTACTCCTCGAACGGCCACACCTGCCGCTGGATCTCCATCGGCACGGCGAACCAGCGGCTGTTCGGGTCGATCTGGGTGGCGTGCGCGAGCAGCGCGGCGTCGCGGACCTCGAAGAAGTCGGCGCACTCGACCCGGCTGGTGACCCGGTCGGCGATGTCACCGCGGTCGGTCGACCAGTTGTCCAGCCACTCCTGGTACGGCGACTCCAGGCCCGCGGCCAGCAGCGCCTCGTGGACCGCGGCGATCCGGGCCCGGGAGAACCCGTGCGAGTAGTACAGCTTCAGCGGCTGCCACGGCTCGCCCGCCTCCGGGTGCAGGTCCGGGTCGCCCGCGGCGTCGAAGGCGGCGACGGACACCTCGTGGCAGCGGATGTGGTCCGGGTGCGGGTAGCCGCCGTTCTCGTCGTAGGTGATCACGACGTGCGGGCGGAACTCGCGGATCTCGCGCACCAGCGGCGGCACCGACTCCTCCAGCGGCACCAGCGCGAAGCAGCCCTCCGGCAGCGGCGGCAGCGGGTCGCCCTCGGGCAGGCCCGAGTCGACGAAGCCCAGCCAGCGGTGCCGCACGCCGAGGATCTCGGCGGCCTTGGCCATCTCCTGCTGCCGCACGGCGTGGATGTCGGCGGTGATCTCCGGCCGGTCCATCGCCGGGTTGAGGATGTCGCCCCGCTCGCCCCCCGTGCAGGTCACCACCATCACCTCGTGCCCCTCGGACACATACCGCGCCATGGTCGCGGCGCCCTTGCTCGACTCGTCGTCGGGGTGGGCGTGCACCGCCATCAACCGAAGCTTCTCCGCCATGACCTCTCCAGCCCCCTGTTGCTCTGTGATCCCGCGCGCAGCGGATACTCGATTCGCAACGCTCCGCGCGGGCCCCATTGTTCCCGCCGGGAGGACCGCGGCCGCAGGAGGCTCCCAGTATGTCGGTGACCGCACGATGAGCACGGCGACCCGGGGCCTCCCGGAGGGCCGCTACGGCAAGGCGAAGGCACCCCGGTCGCGGCGGACCGTCGTGGTGCTGACCGCCTGCGGGCTGGCGCTCGGCGCGGTCGTCGCGTGGCTGGCCTACACCAACCTGGGGTCCGCGCCGATCGAGACCGAGCGGGCCGCGTTCGAGAACCTGCCGGACAACCGGATGCGGCTGACCTTCGAGGTGACCCGCGCGACCCCGGAGCGGCCCGCCGTGTGCGTGGTGCGCACCCGGGGCATCGACGGCAACGAGGGCGGCCGCAAGGAGGTGCTGGTGCCCGCCGGACCGGAGGTGTCGCGGGTGTCGACGGTCATCCGCAGCACGTCCGAGCCGGTCACGGCCGATGTGTTCGGCTGCTCCTACCAGGTGCCCGCCTACCTGTCCACAGGTCAGCCGCCAACGGGGTGAACTCCGCGCCGAGCAGGCCCGAAACGGACATTTCGGGCTATTTAGCACGCGCAGGCATGGTATTCTGATTCATCTGCACGGCCCCTAGGCGGGCCGTGTTTTTCACATCCCGGGTGTACCACGAAACCCGGGACTGCCTGGTACGACGAGGAGTTGGTGACCGTGAGCGACACCCAGGTGACCTGGCTTACCCAGGAGGCCTACAACCGGCTCAAGCAGGAGCTCGACGAGCTGATTGAGAACCGCCCGGTCATCGCGCAGAAGATCAACACCAGCCGCGAGGAAGGCGACCTCAAGGAGAACGGCGGCTACCACGCCGCCCGCGAGGAGCAGGGCCAGCAGGAGGCCCGCATCCGCCACCTCCAGGAGCTCCTGCGCGGGGCCAAGGTCGGCGAGACGCCCCCCGCCAACGGCATCGCGGGCCCCGGCATGGTGCTGACCGTGCGCTACGAGGGCGACGACGAGGACGAGACCTTCCTCCTCGCCACCCGCGAGGAGGGCGGCGAGGGCTCGATCGAGGTCTACTCCCCCGAGTCGCCCCTCGGCCGCGCGCTGCTGGGCGCCAAGGAGGGCGAGACCCGCGAGTACGCGCTCCCCAACGGCAAGATCCAGAAGGTGGCCCTGAACAAGGCCGTGCCGTACGAGGGCTGAGTCCCGAACTCGACCGAGGCCCCCGCCGAACCCGGCGGGGGCCTCGGTGCTCGTCCGGGGCCTACCGCACCATCCGCTCCAACAGTGGGCGCACCCTCGGCGGGACCGGGGTGGACAGGGCGATCGAGGTGGAGGTGCGGCGGACCCACTCGACGTCCACGACCTGGTCGATCACCCGTTGCAGGTCGTCGTTGTCCTTGGCGACCATGCGGACCAGGAGGTCGCCCTCGCCGGTGGTGGCGTGGACCTCGCAGACCTCCGGGATGTCGCGCAGGCGGCCCGCGACCGAGGCGCGCTTGCCCTGGGCGATCTCCAGCACCGCGAACGCCGTGAGGCCGTAGCCCATCGCCGCCAGGTCCAGGGCGGGTGGGAAGCCGACGAGGACCCCGCGCGCCTCCAGGCGGTCCATCCGGGCCTGCACCGTGCCGCGCGCCACCCCGAGCCTGCGGGAGCACTCCAGCACGCCCAGCCGGGGTTCGTCGGTCAACAGCAGCAGCAGGCGTGCGTCCAAAGCGTCCATCGCCGGTTCCTCCCTGGTCACGCTGTCCACTTTGCCGCAGGTTGACCGGTGAACACCAGGCAACCTGCCCAGTGAAATCGACGGCTCTTGCACATCCTGACCGGTCGCCGGATGCTCGGAGGTACCGCAGACCCGAGAAGGAGGACACCGCCGTGACCCGTGCGATGGACGAGGTGAGCTACGACCAGCTCCGCCAGCTCGTCGGCTTGGTCGACTACGACGAGAGCCGCGACCCGTTCCCGGTGAAGGCGATGGACGCGGTGGTGTTCGTGGTCGGCAACGCGACCCAGACGTCGCTGTTCTACCAGGCCGCCTTCGGGATGACCCTGGTCGCCTACTCCGGGCCCGAGACCGGCAACCGGGACCACAAGTCCTACGTGCTCAAGTCCGGTTCCGCGCGGTTCGTCATCAAGGGCGGGGTGGACCCCAAGAGCCCGCTGCTCGACCACCAGCGCGAGCACGGCGACGGGGTCACCGACCTGGCCCTGGAGGTCGTCGACGTCGACAAGTGCGTCGAGCACGCCCGGCGCGAGGGGGCGACCGTGCTGGAGGAGCCGCACGACGTGTCCGACGAGCACGGCACGGTGCGCGTCGCCGCCATCGCCACCTACGGCAAGACCCGGCACACCCTGGTCGACCGGTCCCGCTACCAGGGCCCGTACCTGCCCGGTTACGTCGCCAAGCAGGGCACGCTGACCCGGCCCGCCGACGCCCCCAAGCGCATCTTCCAGGCCGTCGACCACTGCGTCGGCAACGTCGAGCTGGGCAAGATGGACCACTGGGTCGACTGGTACAACCGCGTGATGGGCTTCGTGAACATGGCGGAGTTCGTCGGCGACGACATCGCCACCGAGTACTCGGCGCTGATGAGCAAGGTCGTCTCCAACGGCAACCACCGGGTCAAGTTCCCGCTGAACGAGCCCGCGATCGCGCAGAAGAAGTCGCAGATCGACGAGTACCTGGAGTTCTACGGCGGCCCCGGCTGCCAGCACATCGCGCTGGCCACCAACGACATCATCGGCACCGTCGCCGCCATGCGCGCGGCGGGCGTGGAGTTCCTCGACGTGCCGGACTCCTACTACGAGGACCCCGAGCTGCGCGCGCGCATCGGCGAGGTCCGGGTGCCGATCGAGGTGCTCAAGGCCAACGCGATCCTGGTCGACCGCGACGAGGACGGCTACCTGCTGCAGATCTTCACCAAGCCGATCGGCGACCGGCCCACGGTGTTCTACGAGATGATCGAGCGGCACGGCTCGCTGGGCTTCGGCAAGGGCAACTTCAAGGCCCTGTTCGAGGCCATCGAGCGCGAGCAGGACCGGCGCGGCAACCTCTAGGCCGGGCCGTCTCAGCCACTCCTCAGGTGCCTGAACCGACCGGGGAGTAGGCTCCCGGTGAAGAAGTCCGGAACCGGGAGCGAGTGGCATGGCGCGCGGCACACGATCGACGGGAGCGGTGGCCTTGGCCTCCGCGGCCGCGGCGGCGCTCACCCTGGCGGGCGTGGCGGTGTTCACCGTCGGCAGCGCGGGCTGCGCGACCGCGGGCGAGTACGTCCAGCGCGGCTCCCAGGTCGAGCTGGTCGGCGGCTGCCTCGACCCCGACGACCTGCCCCGGGCCCCGGAGCCGACCGGCCACGAGCCCGGCGCCGACCCGGGCGCGGGCATCGACCGGCTCCGCCAGGTCAGTCCCTGAACACACGTGAAGAGGCCCCCGTCCACCAGGACGGGGGCCTCTTCACGTGTGCGGAGCCTCAGTCGAGGGCGTAGAGCAGGTCGCCGACCAGGTCGGTGCTGTCCTCGATGCCGACCGAGATGCGCAGGATGTCCCCGGCCACCTGCAACGGCGACCCGGCGGTGCTCGCGTGGGTCATCTTGCCCGGGTGCTCGATCAGCGACTCGATGCCGCCGAGCGACTCGCCCAGGATGAACAGCTTCGTCCGCGCCGCGATGTCCAGCGCGGCCCGCTCGCCGCCCTGCACCGCGAAGGAGACCATGCCGCCGAAGCGGCGCATCTGCTTCGCGGCGATCTCGTGCCCGGGGTGGTCGACCAGGCCCGGGTAGTAGACCTTGGTGACCTTGTCGTGGCTGAGCAGCGCCTCGACCACGCGCTCGGCGTTGTCGCTGTGCCGCTCCATCCGCAGCGCCAGCGTCTTCGCCCCGCGCAGCACCAGCCAGGAGTCGAACGGGCTGGGCACCGCGCCCGCGGCGTTGCGCAGGAACGCGAACTTCTCGTGCAGCTCGTCGTCGGAGGTGATCAGCGCGCCGCCGACCACGTCGGAGTGCCCGCCGAGGTACTTGGTGGTGGAGTGCAGCACCACGTCGGCGCCCAGGCCCAACGGGGACTGCAGGTACGGGGTGGCGAAGGTGTTGTCGATGACCAGCTTGGCGCCCGCCTCGGCGGACACCGCGGCCAGCGCGGCGATGTCGGCGATGCCCAGCAGCGGGTTCGTCGGCGTCTCCGACCAGACCACCTTGGTGTTCGGCCGGATCGCGGCGCGGGTGGCGTCGATGTCGGACAGCTCGACCGGGGTGTACTCCACGCCCCACAGCGACAGGACCTTGTCCAGCAGCCGGAACGTGCCGCCGTAGGCGTCGCTGCCGAGCACCACGTGGTCACCGGGCCGGGTCATCGACCGCAGCGCGATGTCGGCGGCGGCCATGCCGGAGGCGAAGGCCAGCCCGTGCCGCCCACCCTCCAAAGAGGCCAGTGCCTGCTCCAGCGCGCTGCGGGTCGGGTTCGCGGTGCGGGAGTACTCGTAGCCGCCGTCGCGCACACCGCCCACGCCGTCCTGGGCGAAGGTGGAGGTGGCGTAGATCGGGACGATGACCGCTCCGGTGCGCGGGTCCGGGTCCTGACCCGCGTGGATAGCCCGGGTCTCGAAGCCCCAACGCGACGTGTCTTCAGCCATGTGTCCAGGTTACGGGTCCACCGGATGGCGCCCAGTATTCGGGAGGTTTCCCACTGTGGGGAATGAAAGCCCAAAAGGGGCTAGTACGCCGATGGGCCCCGACCGGTCGGTCGGGGCCCATCGGGGAGGACTGGTGGATCACCACTGCTGCGGCGGCTGCTGCGGCTGGCCACCGGGCGGCTGCCCGTAGGGGTTCTGCTGCTGCGGCTGCCCGTACTGCCCCGGCGGCGGCTGCTGGCCGAACTGGCCCGGCTGCTGCTGCCCGTACGGGTTGTGCTGCTGCTGTCCCGGGGGCGGGCCGTACGGGTTGTGCTGCTGGGGCTGGCCGTAGCCGCCGGGGCCGGCGGGCGGCTTGGGGCCGCCGCCGAGGCCGCCGAGCGGCTGGTTCGACACCAGGAACGGCTTGGTCTGCGGGAAGAACCACAGCGCGCCCGCGGCCGTGATCAGCAGGCCGAACACCAGGATCGTGATGACGCCACCGGTGAAGTAGTACGACGCGCCCAGCACGATCGACAGGATCAACAGGCCCGCGCCACCGCCGAGCACCAGCAGGTGCGCGAAGTTCGTCTTCTTCAGGAACAGCAGCACCGCGCCCGCGAGCGCCGCGGCCGAGGCCAGCAGCAGGACGACGGCGATGATGACGCTCAGCGCGCTCGCACCGCCGACGTCACCGGCGTACCGGTTCGCCGCGGAGACGCAGGAGGCGCGCAGGTCGGGGTCGCTGAGCGTGTCGCAGCCGTCGGCCGGGTCGTAGGAAGCCGACTTGATCACCGACGACAGCGACACGATCGACAGGATCAGGCTGATCAGGCCGAGCAGCGCGACCGCGCCCTGGATGACCGTGGCGATCACGCCGGTGTTGGCGCCCTGCCCGCCCATCTGCGGCGCGTAGCCGAGGCCGCCCTGCTGGGCGAACCCGCCCTGCGGCTGGCCGTACGGGCCGGGCTGGCCGTACGGGTTCTGCTGCTGGGGCTGCCCGTACTGCCCGGGCGGCGGCTGCTGGCCGAACTGGCCCGGCTGCTGCTGCCCGTACGGGTTCGGCGGCTGGCCGAAGCCGCCCGCGGGCGAGGACAGGTCCGCGGCGCTGGGCGGCGGGGCGTACGGCGGCGACTGCGGGACCGAGCCCGGGGGCACCATCTGGGTCGCGTCGCCACCGCCGGGCTGGGCACCGGTCTGCCCCGGCTGCACGACCTGGGTGCGGTCGGACTCGTCCTGGCCGGGAACGGGCTGACCGGGGCGGATCGCCTGGGTGCGCTCCACGCCGTCGGCGCCTGCCGTGTCACCCGGGGGTGCGGTGTACTCGGGTCCGGACTGCCCCGGCTCCTGCTGGGGCTGCCCGCCCTGCCACGGCGGGTTGGGCGGCTGGGGAGCGCTCATCGGGTTCTCCACCCCTTTTGACCTGGAATGTCAGCTTGTCTGGGCGGTAACGCTATCGGATACGCCATCCGAGTGCCGGTAGTACCTCGACAGCGACGCAGCGTGCGCGCGGGCGCGGTGCGGAATGCGCGGGCGCGGTGGGCCCCGCGCCCGCGCGCCGTCACCGGCGGGCCAGGAAGCCCAGCAGGTCCTGCCGGGTCACCACGCCCGCGGGCTTGCCGTCCAGCAGGACCAGCGCCGCGTCGGCCTCGGCCAGCGCCTCCATGGCGGACTTGACCTGCTCCCCGGCACCGATCGTGGGCAGCGGGGCGCCCATGTGCCGGTCGAGGGTGTCGGCCAGTTCGGCCTTGCCGGTGAACAGCGCGTCGAGCAGGTCCTTCTCGTTGACCGCGCCGACGATCTCGGCCGCCATGACCGGGGGCTCGGCGTTGACCACGGGCATCTGGCTGACCCCGTACTCGCGCAGGATCGCCACCGCGTCGGCCACGGTCTCGGTGGGGTGGCCGTGGATGAAGTCGGGCAGCGCGCTGCTCGTCCCGGCCTTGCGGCGCAGCACGTCGCCGACGGTGGCGCCGGTGTGCTCGGGCGGCAGGAAGCCGTACTGGCTCATCCACGAGTCGTTGAAGACCTTCGACAGGTAGCCGCGGCCGCCGTCGGGCAGCAGCACGACCACCACGTCGTCCGGGCCGAGCCGCTCGGCCAGCCGCAGCGCCGCCGCGGCGGCCATCCCGCAGGAGCCGCCGACCAGCAGGCCCTCCTCGCGGGCCAGGCGCCGGGTCACCTCGAAGGACTCGCGGTCGCTCACCGCGATGATCTCGTCGGCGACGTCGCGGTCGTAGGTGGTCGGCCAGAAGTCCTCGCCGACGCCCTCGACCAGGTACGGCCGACCGGACCCGCCGGAGTACACCGAGCCCTCCGGGTCGGCGCCGATGACCTGGACCCGGCCGTCGGAGACCTCCTTGAGGTAGCGGCCGGTGCCGGAGATCGTCCCGCCGGTGCCGACACCCGCGACGAAGTGCGTGATCCGCCCGTCGGTCTGCTTCCACAGCTCCGGGCCGGTGGAGTGGTAGTGGCTGGCCGGGTTCTCCTCGTTGGCGTACTGGTTGGGCTTCCAGGCGCCCTCGATCTCGCGGACCAGCCGGTCGGAGACGTTGTAGTAGGAGTCGGGGTGCTCGGGGGCCACCGAGGTCGGGCAGACCACGACCTCGGCGCCGTAGGCCTTGAGGACGTTGCGCTTGTCCTCGCTGACCTTGTCCGGGCAGACGAAGACGCACTTGTAGCCCTTGCGCTGGGCGATCAGGGCCAGCCCCACCCCGGTGTTGCCGGAGGTGGGCTCCACGATCGTCCCGCCGGGCCGCAGCGCCCCGGACTTCTCCGCCGCCTCCACCATGCGCACGGCGATCCGGTCCTTGACGCTGCCGCCGGGGTTGAAGTACTCGACCTTGGCCAGCACGGTGGGCTTGAGCCCCGCGGCCATGGTGTTCAGCTTCACCAGCGGCGTGTCGCCGACGAGATCGATGATGTGCTCGACGTACTCCACCGGGCGCTCCTTCTGCGGTTTGATCACACCATTCGGGCCTGCCGCTCACCCTAACCGCCCACTAGGGTCGAGGCCCCGGGTCACTGTCTTCGGCGACGAGGAAACCCCTGGTTCGAGCGACGCGTCCGGAGCGACCGCCCCCGGCGGATGGAGGGCACCCATGGTCGGAACCCGGGGACTCCGGGCACTGGCGCTGGCCGCGGGCTCGGTGGGCGGGCTGTCCGGCGCGGCCTGGTCGCTGCTCACCAGCCAGTCCCGGCAGGCGCGCACGGTGATCGGCGCCCCGGTCGACCTGCCCCCCAACGCCGACGGCTGCCACCTGCCCGACGGCACCGGCCCCCTGCCCCTGGCCGACGCCCGGCACCTGATCACCCTCGCCGTCCTGGGCGACTCCACCGCGGCGGGCCTGGGCGCGGAGAGCCCGGACCTGCTCCCCGGCGTCCTGCTGGCCAGGGGCCTGGCCGCGGAGTCCGGCCGCCCGGTCCGCCTCACCACCCATGCCGTCGGCGGCTCCCGCACCACCGGCCTCGCCCCCCAGGTCGACGAGGCCCTGCGGCACCCCCCGGACGTCGCGGTCGTCATCGTCGGCGGCAACGACGTCACCGCCCGGCTCGGCCCGAACGCCTCGGCGGCCCTGCTGGCCGCCCAGGTGCGCCGCCTGATCGCGGCGGGCACCGCGGTCGTCGTCGGCACCTGCCCCGACCTGGGCGCGATCGTCCCCATCCCGCAGCCGCTGCGCGCGGTCGCCCGCCGCTGGAGCCTGGCGCTGGCCAGGGCGCAGGCCCGGGAGCTGTCGAGCACCGGGGCCACCTCGGTCCCGCTGGCCGCCCTGCTCGCCCCGCACTTCCTGGCCCGCCCGCAGGACCTGTTCAGCGGCGACCGCTTCCACCCCAACGGCGCGGGCTACGCCCTGGCGGCCGAGGTCATGCTCGCTCCCCTCTGCGCCGCCGCGGGCGTCCGCAGAGCCCGCTGACCGCGTGCCGCGGCCGCGGACGACGCCACACTTGCCGTTTGGTTACCTGCGAGTAACATCGCTGTCGTCGTGCTGCCCCGCTGAAGGAGTGCCCCCCATGCCAGAGGCTGTCATCGTCTCCGCCGCCCGGTCCCCGATCGGCCGGGCGGGCAAGGGTTCGCTGGTCGACATCCGACCCGACGACCTGGCCGCGCGGATGGTCAAGGCCGCGCTGGACAAGGTGCCCGCCCTGGACCCCCGCGACATCGACGACCTGATGCTCGGCTGCGGCCTGCCCGGCGGCGAGCAGGGCTTCAACCTGGGCCGGATCGTCGCCGTGCTCGCGGGCTACGACCACCTGCCCGGGTGCACCGTCACCCGCTACTGCGCGTCCTCGCTGCAGACCACGCGGATGGCGCTGCACGCGATCAAGGCGGGCGAGGGCGACGTGTTCATCTCCGCGGGCGTGGAGACGGTGTCCCGCTTCGCCAAGGGCAGCTCCGACTCGTGGCCGGACACGCACAACCCGCTGTTCGCCGAGGCCACCGACCGCACCGCCGCCGTCGCCGAGAAGGGCGCGTCGGAGTGGCACGACCCGCGCCAGGACGGCCTGCTGCCCGACGCCTACATCGCCATGGGCCAGACCGCGGAGAACCTGGCGCTGCTCAAGGGCGTCACCCGCGAGGACATGGACCACTTCGGCGTGCGGTCGCAGAACCTCGCCGAGGAAGCCATCAAGTCCGGCTTCTGGGCCCGCGAGATCGTCCCGGTCACCCTCCCCGACGGCACCGTGGTCGACACCGACGACGGCCCCCGCCCCGGCATCACCTATGAGAAGACGGCCACCCTCAAGCCGGTCTTCCGCCCCGACGGCCGAGTCACCGCGGGCAACTGCTGCCCGCTCAACGACGGCGCGGCGGCCCTGGTGATCATGTCCGACACCAAGGCCAAGGAGCTGGGCCTGACCCCGCTCGCCCGCATCGTCTCCACCGGCGTCTCCGGCCTGTCCCCGGAGATCATGGGCCTCGGCCCGGTCGAGGCGTCGAAGAAGGCCCTCGCCAAGGCGGGCCTGTCGGTCGGCGACATCGACCTGTTCGAGATCAACGAGGCGTTCGCCGCCCAGGTCCTCCCCTCGGCCCGCGACCTCGGCATCCCGGAGGACAGGCTCAACGTCAACGGCGGCGCCATCGCCGTCGGCCACCCCTTCGGCATGACCGGCGCCCGCATCGCCACCACCCTGATCAACAGCCTCCAGTGGCACGACAAGCAGTTCGGCCTGGAGACGATGTGCGTCGGCGGCGGCCAGGGCATGGCCATGGTCCTCGAGCGCCTGAGCTAGTCCGGGCACGCCGAACGGCCCCATCCGCCCGTGGCGGGTGGGGCCGTTCGCATGTCAGATCTTGACCACGACCGCATCGAGGATGTCGACCAGCGGTTCGCTGCGCCCTGTGTGGACATAGTGCTCGGAGGCGCGGATGTTGCCCTCGGGGAGGAAGTTCCGTCCAGTCGAGGCGCCATCCAGCCGAGGCGGAGAGTTGTCGCAAGAACGCGCGCTGCGTAAGTCCGTTCCCTTCGCGAAACGGATGACAGACGTTCAGTTCGCCGTAGTAGAAGGCGAGTCGCTTGATGAAGTGGTCCCGACGCAGGTTGGCCAGCCAGTAGTCATCCTTCAGTTGACCCAGCACAGCGGAAACCGAGTCGTTCAAGTAGTTCCAGTGCGCGAATCGGACATTGCCCTTGGAGATGTCGACCGTCCGAAAATCGCCCGCCCAGTCGTACACGTCCCGGAACAGATGGCGGTGAAAGGCCTGGAGGTGCTGGGAGTTGTACTCGCCGGGAATGGTCGTCCTCGCCAGCTCGACAAGAGGTACGGATCGCTCACGTGCGCAGAGCCCGCTCGATCTCCGCTCGGATCGCGTCGTCGGGCGATACGGTCGAGTTCGCGACAGACCTCAGCACGGCCTGCCAGTCGTCGTCGAACTCGACGCCTTCGATGGCCGCGTTCGCCGCCGCGTAGGCGACAGCCTGCTCGGGGTCGACCACCTGTCTGGCGTAGTAGTGGTGGATCTGCTCCTTGGTGATCTCTTCAGAACTCTTCTCTTCCGGGCCCGAAAGCCCTCTGGCGTTCTTCCACGGAGACTCGATGTGCGTCATGCCGGAGAGAGATTCCGCGGAGAGCTTGCCGTACTTCTGGTGAACCCAGTCGAGCGTCGCCCGTTCTTCGACATCGAGGTTGCGGGCGTCTCCGGGCCAGGCTCCGACCAAGAGCTGTCCACGGTGCTTGAGGAAGAGGGACTTCACCACCGGCCCCTGCGGCCACGCTTCGATCCTGTCCTCGAACATGGCTTGCTTGGTGCGGACCAGATGCCAGGCCTGACAGTAGTACACGAGTTTCTGGAGCTTCATCGTCGTCACCGCACCGGTCTTTTCCAGTACAGCTGCCGCCACGTCGTCGACACGCGCCATCCCAACCTCCTCTCAGCAGCACCGTCAAACCAGCGTAACCGCAGTTGAGCAGGGGTAACCACCCGACGAGACACCCTCGGGGAACAAGCTCACGCCCCGTCAAGGCCGATCGCAGCATCTGCGGGAAAAGCGAAACAGGGCGCCCGGCCGATGCCGAACGCCCTGCCCCTGGGAACGACCGCTGTCAGTCGCTGCTCTGCAGCATGTACAGCAGTCGGAGCATTTCCAGGTACAGCCAGACCAGGGTGGTCATCAGGCCGAAGGCCACGTACCACGCGAACTTGGACGGCGTGCCGGTGCGGATCATCTGGTCCGCCATGTCGAAGTCGAGCAGGAAGTTGAAGGCGGCGATGCCGATGAACAGCAGGCTGATGCCGATCGTCAGCGGGGTGGCCGTCTCGCCGCGGATGCCCATGTCGACGCCGAAGAGCGAGAGCACCAGGTTGATCAGCATCAGGCCCGCCGCCGCGGCGGTGGCGCCGATGATCCACTTGGTGAGGCGGGGGGTGACCTTGACCGCGCCGGTCTTGTAGACGACCAGCATCGCGCCGAACACCAGGGCGGTGCCCAGGATCGCCTGCAGGGCCACGCCGGGGACGAGGTACTCGAAGACCCCGGTGATCGCGCCGAGGAACAGGCCCTCGGCCGCGGAGTAGCCCAGCACCAGGGCGGGGCTCGGGAGCTTCTTGAAGATGATGACGAGCGAGAGCACCAGGCCGACGATCAGACCGATGATCATCGGCGGGTAGGGGCTGATCACCTCGCCGAGCACCGCGACGGCGGTGATGATGCCGACGACGAGGGCCAGGCCCAGGGTCATCGCGGTCTTGGTGACCACGTCGTCCACGGTCATCGGGCGGTCGTCGGAGACCGGCTGCTGGTAGCCGCCGTAGCCGGGCGCCGCCTGCGGGTAGCCCTGGGCCTGCTGCTGGAATCCCGCGTAGCCGCCGCTGCCGACCGGCAGGTTGCGGAATGCGGGGTTGCTGGTAGAACGCACCTGATCCTCCATAGGGCCTTGCTGGCGCCTTCAGGGAGTCAACGATCGACCCGGCCGACCGGTTCCCGTGGGTAAAACCCACTTTACCCACATCCGGCGCAACGACCAGCGCGAACCCGGTATTCCCGATCCGGACGCGCTGGGTGACCGGACCTGGCGCTTCCCGACCGGGCGATCCGCCATCCGGGGGCGGGCACCGCCACCCGGCGAGCGCTTCCCGGGGAAGTTTCACCCTGGCCAGTGACGGAGTTCGCACGGTCGGTGGATTGTGCGCGGTGGCCGCAGGCACCAGGGTTACCCGTGGTGCGCTCCCTGTGTCCACCCGGCCACTCCCCGTCGCCGGGTTGTTCCGCGCGCCTGCTCGTCCCTGACGTCGAGCGCCGAGGCGTGCGCTGCCGAAGGCGCGGCAAGGAGCCGATCCACCCATGGCGCGAACCACTCTCGCCGCCCGGTTGACCGCGGGGGTGTCCGGCGTGGCGCTGCTCGCCGGTGCCGCCCTCGTCGCGGGCGCCCCCACCGCCGCCGCCGCCATCCAGCAGGGCCTGGGCTACGCGACCTCGCCGTCGCAGCCGTACAAGGGCAACCCGGAGACCTCCGACTGGCTCGGCTCGTACATCGTCAACGGCAAGCAGGTCTGGTGCGTGCAGTACGCGCACCTGGCGCCGGACACCGACGAGCAGTACCAGCCCGGCGAGGCGCTCAAGACCAAGTGGGGCACGGAACTGGCCCCCGACGTCGCGGCGGACATCTCCTACCTGCTGCTGCGCTACACCAACACCAAGAGCGCGGACGAGGCCGCGGCGCTGGCGCACCTGCTGCACACCTGGACGGCGGCCCCGCAGAGCCCGGACCAGCTCAGCCCGGAGGCGGACTTCCGCAACGTCGCCTACGACCCGTCGTTCCACCTGTCGAAGCTGCCCGCGAGCGCGCAGACCACCGTCGACAAGCTCAAGGCCGACGCCACCGCCAACCACGGCCCGTGGACCACGAAGATCACCAAGCCGAGCGCCGCGCAGGTCATCGGCACGCCGGACAAGTGGACCGTGGAGGTCCGCAACGCCGCGGGCAAGGGCGTGTCGGAGGTCCCGGTGACGATCAAGCTCACCGACGCCACCGTCGAGGGCAAGGCCGAGGTGGCGCTGGCGACCCGGGCGGACGGCTCGGGCATCGACCTCGCGGTCACCCCGACCGGCCCGAACCCGGCCGTGGCGATCTCGCTGCTGAGCCCGGCGGACCGGCCGGTGGTGCAGCAGGCCGTGCAGGTCGACACCCAGCGGGTGGTCAGCACCGGCGGCGAGAAGCCGCTGACCGCGACCGAGAAGGTCACCGCGGTGACCGCGCCCGGCGCGGTGAAGGTCGCCAAGGTCGACGACAAGACCGGCAAGGGCATCGCGGGCGTGCGGTTGCGCGTCACCGGCCCGGACAAGACCGCCCCCGCGGTCGGCCAGGACGGCAAGCCGCTGGTGGGCACCGACGGCGCGGCGGTCGTCGTCACGACCGGCGCCGACGGCACGGTGGAGGTCCCGAACCTCAAGACCCCGCAGGACGTCTGCGTGGTGGAGGTCGCGGCGGCACCCGGCTACGAGCAGTCGTTCAACCCGGCCGCCCCACCGGCGAGCTGCGGGAAGCTCGAACCCGGCAAGACCCTCGCCCTGGCGCTGACGAACACGCCCAACACCCCGACCGTCCCGCACGTGATCCCGGCGGGGGACAGGCCCGCGAACGCGGCGGCGGTCGGCGGCGGCCCCTCCAGCGGTCTGCTGGTCGCGCTCGGCGGCCTGGTGCTGCTGGCCGCGGCGGGCGGCGGCTTCCTGTTCAAGACCGCCCGCGGCAAGCGGGTCGTCAGCCGGAGCATGCGCCGCGACTGGGGGCACTGACCGGTCATGGCACGGCGGAACCCACGGTTCGCCCCACCCGCGGCAGCGGGTGGGGCGGGCGTGCTGATCGTCCTGATCGGCGCGCTGTCGGTGGCCGGACCGACCCGGGTCGAGGGCATCCCGTTCGCGGGCGCGACCGCGCCGCCGCGGTCGCTGCCGGACGTCCGGGCCGCCGCGGCCAAGAGCAAGGACGTCTTGGCCGACCTGACCAGGGCAACCCCCACCGCGGCCCCACCGCCCGCCGCCGCGCCGACGACAACGGCTCCCCCGGCCGCCCCGCCCGCCGCCGCGCCGCCGCCCGCGCAGAAGCCGCCCGCCAAGCAGCCCCCCGGCCAGCGACCGGGCACGGTCAAGCTGGCCCACGGCGGCACGGCGACGCTGGTGCGCGAGGAACTCGGCCCCGGCGCGACGCTGCCGGTGCCCACCTCGCTGCGCGAGGCCACCTGGTGGGGTGCCGGGCTCGACGCCTCGACGGGGGCGACGGTGCTGGCCGGGCACGTCAACTGGAGGGGCCAGACCGGCCCGTTCGCCGAGCTGTGGGACACCCGCGTCGGCGACGCGGTGACAGTGGTCGGCGCCGACGGGCGGACCTTCGCCTACCGGGTCGCCAAGATCGACACGGTGGCGAAGGACGACCTCCCGGTCCGCGCGGAGGAGCTGTTCGGCCAAGCCGGCCCGCACCGCCTGGTCCTGGTCACCTGCGGCGGCCGCTGGGTCGGCGGGCACGACGGCTACGAGTCGAACCAGGTGGTCACCGCGGTCCCCGCCTGACCCTGTGGACAACTGTTCGCCACCACCGCGCACCAGTGCGATGCCCGTCCCCGGAGCCGGCAGGAGCGGGGGGACGATGGCGGCACAGGTGATCATCGGGACGGCCGGATCGACCGGTACCCACATCAGAGTGATGCTTCCCCCGGGCGCCCACCGCGACCCCCCACCCGGGTACCGTCAACAGCATGGCCTTCCAGCAGGAACGTGACGCTGACCCCGGGTTCGCCGTGGTGCGGAACGGGTTCGACCGCAGCCAGGTGAAGGAGTACGTGCGGACGGCCGAGGCCGCCGCCGAGCGGTCCGAGGCCCAGGTGCGGGAGGCCAGGGCCGAGGTGGCCGAGCTGTCCGGGCAACTGGAGCTGGCCCGGCGGGAGATCGACGCGCTGACCGAGCGGCTGGACAAGATCGGCACCGCCGCCGCGGCGGCGTCGGCCCCCAACGCCGGGGAGCGGGCCGCGCGGGCCGTCGTGGTGGCGAAGGCCCAGGCGAACGAGGTCAACGCCCGCGCCCAGGCCGCCGCCGAGACCGCGTGGACCGCCGCCGAGGAGGCCTCCACCGCCCTGCGCGACCGCTACCGCAGGCTGCTGGCCGACCTCGACACCCAGCACAACGAGCTGCACGGCGCGCACAAGAGGGTCATGGACGAGGCCCGCGCCAAGGTCACCGCGATGACCAAGGTCGCCGACCAGCGCCAGAAGGACATCGACGACCGGGCCGAGCGCGAGCGCCAGCGCCTGGAGCAGCAGTTCCAGGAGCAGCAGGCCGAGCGCCGCGCCGCCCTCGCCGAGGAGATCGAGAGCAACCGCGCCGCCGCCGAGCGCGAGGCCGCCCGCCTGGTCCAGGAGGCCACCGACGAGGCCGACAAGCGCATCGCCGCCGCCACCAGCGTCGTCGAGCGCCTGACCGCCCTGCGCGAGCAGCTCGCCACCCGCCTGCGCGGCACCAACGACCTGCTCACCCGCAGCGTCTCCCTGCTCGAACCCCTCGACGCCGAGGCCGAGTTCACCGCCGAGACCCCCGAGGACCTGGCGGACCTCCCCCCGGTCAAGCGGCCTGCCCCCAGCACCCCCTGACCCCGGCGCGGGTCACCGGGGAACGATCCCCTCGTCGTCGGAGAGGCCGCCGCTCGGTCCGCCGTCTCGCAGCGGGCTGAGGAGTCCGGACCGCGGGCCCGCCCAGGTCGGTCCACGGCTTTGACCCTCGACCGACGTGCGGCTCCGTACCATGCGGAGGTGCGCATGGTGCTGTCGTGGCTTCTGGGGATCGGTGGGCTCGTGGCGGTCGGGTTCGGGGTGACGCGGCCGTGGTTCGAGGGCCGCCGGGGCACCGAGTTGCCGGTCGCGGACCTGTTCGGCGGGGTCACGCGGGACACCGCGTCGCTGCTGACCTCGCTGGCCGCGCCGATCGCCGTGGCGGGGCTGGTGTCGCTGTACGGGTTGCTGCTGTCCCGGGGGCTGGCGCGGGTCGGCGGGGTGCTGCTGGTGGCGGTCAGCCTGGGGTGGGTGGCGCAGGCGCGCGAGGTGGTGTCGCTGGGGTCGCTGGAATCCGGGGTGTGGAACACGGTGTGCGGCAGCCTGCTCGTGCTGGTCGGTGCCGCGACGGCGCGCAAGTCCTAGGAGTCCTGGGAGCTCTGGACGTCGAGGACCACTCGGCCCGGGCGGCGGTCGGTGCAGACGAGCATCGAGTCCGTTGTGGACACCAGGTTCAGCCTGCACGTGCCGCAGAACCCCTGTTGGCAGGAGTAGACCGTCCGCGGGCGGGCGCGGCGCAGGGCCGTCAGCGCCGACTCGTCGGCGGCGACGGGGACGACGGGGCCGCCCGGACCCAGTTGCAGTTCGAACGGTTCGCCGTCGACCACCGGCGGCGGAGAGAAGCGCTCGCAGTGCAGGGCGCCGGACCAGTGGGCCTTGATCGCGTCGAGCATGGGCGGCGGGCCGCAGGCGTAGACAGTGGTCCCGGGCCGGGCTCGGGTCAGGAGTTCCGGCGCCGCGGGCACACCGGTCAGGACCGTGACCCGGTCGCCGTGGGGTTCGAGTTCGGCCAGGAACGGCATGGTGGCGCGGGAGCGGCCCGCGTAGACGAGGTGCCAGTCGGTGGCGGCGCGCAGCATCGGCAGGATCGGGGTGATGCCGATGCCGCCCGCGATGAACAGGTGGGGTCCGGGGCCGACCAGGGGGAACGCGGTGCGGGGGCCGCGCACGACCAGCGGGGTGCCGACGCGCACCGCCGAGTGGACCTCGCCGGAACCCTCCCCGACCAGGCGCACCGCGATCCGGTAGGAGGCGCGATCGGCCGGGTCGCCGCACAGCGAGTACTGCCTGCGCAGGCCCGACGGGAGGCGGACGCCCAGGTGGCAGCCGGGCCGCCACGGCGGCAGCGGGTCCCCGGAGGGCGCGGTGAGGGTCAACGAGACCACCCCGTCGGCCTCGACGCGGCGGTCCGAGACCACCACGAGCAGGTCGCGGTCGACCGCGGGGACGGGGCGACCACGGCGCACGCTGCGCTTGCTCAACCACAGGTGCGCCGCGACGACCGGGCGCAGCAGCCGGTACATCCGATCCGGCCGCGCCCGGCCGTAGAGGTCCGGCGGCGCCACCGCGGGCGGGGGCGTCCTCATCACCGCGCTGCCGCCCTGGCCGCTGGGGAGGTGGCGAGGTAGGCGACCGCCTCGTCCGTCGTCCCGTCCTGGCTCGGGTGGTACGTGCGGGGCAGGTACTGCCAGGTGGCGCGCAGCAGGCCCGCCAGGTCCGGGAGGAGGCCGCGGCGGGCGGCCCGGTGGGCGTCGCGGAGGCGGGCGGGGCCGGGGCGCAGGGGGTCGTTGCGCATGAGCCAGCGGGTGCAGCGGGCGAACAGCCACAGCAGGACCGGGCCCGCCACCGCCATCGTCCGGACCCGGCGCGACCAGCGGCCGTCGAGGTGCGCGTACAGGTCGAAGGCCACCGAGCGGTGTTCGACCTCCTCGGCCCCGTGCCAGCGCAGCAGGTCGACCATGGTGGGGTCGGCGCCCGCGCGCTCCAGCGGGGCCCGCAGGACCCAGCGGCCCAGGACGGCGGTGAAGTGCTCGATGGCGGCGATCATCGCCAGCCGCTCCAGGAGCCACTGGTGGGCCACCGGGGCGGGCAGGTCGCGGTCGCCGAGGAGGGTGCGGAAGAGCCACGACACCTGGTCCACGAACGGCGCCGGGTCGAGGCCCTGGGCGGCGAGGTGGTCCGCGGCGCCCTGGTGGGCCTCGGCGTGCACGGCCTCCTGGCCGATGAAGCCGATGACCTCCTCGCGGAGCTTGTCGTCGCGGATGTGCGGCAGGGCCTGGCCGAAGACGTGCACGAACCAGCGCTCGCCCTCGGGCAGGACCAGGTGCAGGGTGTTCATCACGTGCGTGGCCAGCGGTTCGCCGGGCACCCAGTGCGCGGGGACGGCCGACCAGTCGAAGGTCACCGCGCGCGGGGCGAGCACGAGGGCGGGTTCGGGCACGGGAGCCTCCTCCAGCCGGTCACGAGCCGATCGAGTGGGACCCGCCGTCACCGGATCACGTCCAACCGGCCCAGGCGGCGCATCAGGCCGGGGGCGAACCGGGACAGCACGCGGCCGACCTTGGCCTCGGGGGTCACCGGCACCACCGCGCTGTCGCGCTCGACCGCGCGGACGATGTCCTCGGCGACCCGTTCCGGGCCGAACCCGCGGCGGGCGTAGGCCCGGCCCGCCTTGCGCCGCAGGCGCTGCTGCTCGACGTCGTCCACCCCGGCGAAGCGGGTGGTGTTGGTGATGTCGGTGGCGACGATGCCCGGGCAGATGGCGCTGACCCCGATGCCGTGCGCGGCGAACTCGGCGCGCAGCGACTCCGACAGCGCGAGCACGGCCGCCTTGGTCGCCGAGTAGGCGGGCAGGGCGCGGCTGATCGTGTACGCCGCGGCGGAGGACAGGTTGACCACGTGCCCGCCCTCGCCCCGCTCGACCATCATGGCGCCGAACGAGCGGCAGCCGTGCACCACGCCGAGCAGGTTCACGTCCACGACCCGTTGCCAGTCCTCCTCGGTGGTGTCGAGGAACGCCCCGGCCACCCCGATCCCGGCGTTGTTGACCACCACGTCCGGCACGCCGTGCTCGTCGGCGACGTCCTCGGCGAAGGCCTGCACCGCCGCGGCGTCGGCGACGTCGACCCGGTACGGGTAGGCGGCGGGGCCGATGTCGGCGGCGGTCCGCCGGGCGGCGTCGCCGTCGACGTCGGCGACGACGACCTCGGCGCCGCGGGCGGCGAACGCCTCGGCGGTGGCCCGGCCGATCCCGCGCGCGGCCCCGGTGACGACGACCAGGCGGTTCTCGAAGCCCCGCTCCGGTGCGCCCGCCCTGGCCCGTTGCAGGCCGCGGGTCATCGGCGCCCCGCCGACGTGGTCGACGAACTCCTCCACCATCCGCGCGACCGCGCCCGGGTGCGACGTCGGGGCCCAGTGCGAGGCCCGCAGCGTGCGCCGCCACAGGCGGTCGACCCAGCGCTCCAGGTCCTCGGCGAGACCGGCGGTGACGAACCGGTCGCGGGTCGGGATGACGACCTGCACCGGCACCCGGGTCCGGCGCGTGCGCGGGGAGCCCAGGCGGGGGAACACGTTGGCCCGGTAGAGCTGCACGCCGTGCGCGGCGTCCGCGCCGATGGTCGGCGCCGGGTGCCCCGGCACCCTCGGCACGCCCTCGACGCGGTGCAGCACCGCACCCCAGCGCGGCCCGAGGAACGAGCGCCACAGCAGGGCGGGCAGCACCGGGATGTGGAAGAAGTAGATGTACCAGGAGTGCGCGAGCTGCCCGAGCGCCTGGCGCAGGTTCGCCGGGGTGGGGGCGGCGAGGCGGCGGCGCATCCAGTGCCCGACGTGGTCCAGGCACGGCCCGGAGATCGAGGTGAACGAGGCGATCCTGGCGTCGGCGCGCGGGTCGGTGACCGCCTCCCAGGACTGGATGGAGCCCCAGTCGTGCGCCACGACGTGCACCGGCCGGTTCGGGCTGACCGCGTCGGCGACGGCGAACAGGTCCTCGCCCAGTTCCGGCAGCCGGTAGGCGGCGCGGCGCCGGGGTGCGGTGGACGCCCCCGCGCCGCGGGTGTCGTAGCGGACGACGTGGTGGTTCTCGGCGAGCCGTTCGGCGACGCCGTCCCACATGGCGTGCGTGTCGGGGTAGCCGTGCACCAGCAGCACCGTCGGCGAACCGGGGTCGCCCTGCTCGAACACCGCGAGGTCGACCCCGCCCTGGTGCACGGTCCGCCGCCGCACTCCGGTGATCGACGACCGAATCGGCTCAGTACCCACGGCGACCCCCGGGCGTCGGCAATGTGAACGGCGTTACAGGACGGGCCGAACGTTACAATGCCCATTGTCACGGTGCAAGGGTCGATCCGGTCCGATCAGCCCTGCTCAGCCGCCGCGCGCTCGGCCATGGCGACCAGCCGGTCGCCGATGATCTCCGGGATGACCCGCCGCGCGGACCGGTCGACCGCGGCCGACAGGGCCGACATGACCAGCGGGTGCAGCCGGGAGATCACGTCCGCGTAGTGCGGCAGCTCCTCGCCGCTGGGCAGCCAGTCCGGGCCCTTCGGGTCCAGCACGTAGCGGCGCACCAGGCCGATCAGCAGCCCGGTGATCCGGTCGGTCTCGGTCTGCAGCTCGGCCGCCAGCGCCAGCGCCTCGGCCAGCGGGACGTCCAGCCTGACCAGCTCGTGCCCGGCTTCGAGCAGCCCGGGGCTGGGGGCGACGAACTGCGCGCCCCGGCGCTCCAGCACGCCCAGCTCCAGCGCCCTGCGGAGGTTGGCCGGGGTGAGCTGGGTGCCGAACATGCGCACCAGGTCCGTCATCGGGACCACGGCGGGCCGCTCGTGCGACCAGGCCGCGCCGGTCGCCTCCTCCAGCCCGAGCACGTCGGCCAGGCTGTGCCCGGCGGTCCAGGCGTCGATCATCTCCTTGATCTGGGCGAACGCGTAGCCGCGGTCGAGCATGTTGCGGATCAGCCGCAGCCGGGCCAGGTGCCCGTCGCCGTAGATGGCGGTGCGGCCGCGGCGGGCCGGGGGCGCCAGCAGGTCGCGGTCCTGGTAGACGCGGATGTTGCGCACCGAGGTGCCCGCCGCCCTGGCGAGGTCGTCGATCCGGTACTCAGCCACCGGGTGAGCCTAGTTCGCGCCGGGGACCACCGGGAGTTCGGCGCGACCGGACCCCGGGCGGGTCGGCGGGCGCGGATCTCCGACTCCGGCGGGCGCGGCACGACTCCGCCTTATCGCGGAACGCGCCGCGAAAACAGCGGATGACCGGATTAGGCCATAATTTCACAGGCAAGAACCAATTGCGGTGATTTGACCACCAAGGGCGGCCACCGGGTCATGTGGACGTCCTCAGCAGACCGCACCACCGTGGGAAACCATGCGCGCACACTGACTCTGCGTGAGTGATCGGCTCCATGTGGTGCCCCCGACCGGATTCGAACCGGCACTCGACCCCTTTTAAGGGGGCTGCCTCTGCCTGTTGGGCTACGGGGGCGAACGCAGCCTAAGGCGCGGAAACAAATCGCGGGAACAGTTTCGGAGAGTTCCGCCCGGGTGGCCCAAGTCCTTGGGCCGTTTGCCGAATCAGCCCTTGGAGACTCGGGCGAACTCCGCCTTCGGGTCGTTGATCTGCCCCATCGAGATGACCTCGCGCCGGAACAACCCACCGGTTAACCAGTCGAGGGTGATCCGGACCTTGCGGTTGAAGGTCGGCATCGCCTTGACGTGGTAGGCGCGGTGCATGGCCCAGGCGACGAAGCCCTTGGCCTTGAAGTTCATGACGTCGCCGACGCCCTTGTGCAGGCCGAGGCTGGCCACCGAGCCGATGTTCTTGTGGTAGTAGTCCTTGGGCTTGCCGCCGCGCAGCGAGGCCACGATGTTCTTGGCCAGCAGCCGCGCCTGGCGCACCGCGTTCTGCGCGTTGGGGGCGCAGATGGCGGTCGGGTCCTCGCCGGTGCGGGCCAGGTCGGGCACCGCGGCGCAGTCGCCCGCGGTCCACACGTCCGGCAGGCCCTCGACCTGCATGGCCGCGGTGGCGCGCAGGCGGCCCTGCTTGGTCAGCGGCAGGTCCGAGTTGCCCAGGACCGGGCTGGACTTGACGCCCGCGGTCCAGACGATGGTGTCGCTGTCGAACTCGGTGCCGTCGGAGAGCTGCACGTGCCCGCCCTCGAACGACTTGGCCAGCGTCGACAGGTAGACCTCGATGCCGCGCTTCTCGAGCTGCATCACGGTGTAGACGCCCAGGCTCTCGCGCACCTCGGGCAGCACCCGCCCGGCGGCCTCGACCAGGACGAACCGCAGGTCCTCCGGCTCGACGTTCTTGTAGTACTGGGTGGCGAAGCGGGCCATGTCCTCCAGCTCGCCGAGCGCCTCGATGCCCGCGAAGCCGCCGCCGACGAAGGTGAAGGTGAGCAACCGCTTGCGCAGCTCGGGGTCGAGCGTGGAGTCGGCCTCGTCGAGCTTGGTCATCACGTGGTTGCGCAGGTAGATGGCCTCGCCGATGGTCTTGAAGGCGATGCCCTGCTCGACCAGGCCGGGGATCGGCAGCAGCCGGGCCACCGAGCCCAGCGCCACGACCAGCACGTCGTAGCCCAGCTCCTCGGTGTGCCCGTCCGGCGCCTCGACCGTGACGACCTTGCGGGCGTGCTCGATCGCGGTGGTGCGGGCGGTGATGACGTGGCAGCGCTTGAGCGCGCGGCGCAGCGGCACGACCACGTGCCGGGGCTCGATCGCGCCCGCCGCGGCCTCGGGGAGGAACGGCAGGTAGGTCATGTGCGGCTGCGGGTCGACGACCGTCACGGAGGCCTCGCCGGAGCGCAGCTTGCGCTGCAGCCCGAGGGCCGCGTAGAGGCCGACGTAACCGCCACCGAGGATCAGAATCCGGGTGGGCTCCGACTTACCGTTCGCCATGGGTCAATGGTCGCACCGGGGAGCGATCCCCGCGAGCCGCCCCCACCCGGGTGTGACCCCCGTCGCTGGTGGTGTTTCCGCAGGTGTGACCGGCATCGCCGGGGTCAGCGGGATCGATCAAGGACCAGCACCAGAACGGCCACTCCCGCGACGGACAGCAACGCCGCCACCTCGAGCACCGGCGGCGTCCGCCCGGCGGGCAGCAGCGCGAGCACCCCGACCGCGGCGAACACCCCGACCTGCACGGCGGCGGCCCGGCGCAGCGGCGGCCCGAGCGCGGCCGGGTGCAGCCGCGCGCCCCGGGGCAGCAGCGCGCCCAGCGCCGCCCCGAGGTGCACCGCGTGCCCGAGCGGCACCAGCACCAAGACCGCGGGCCGCAGCGGGTCGTCGCCGAGCGCGGTGGTGACCGCGGCGGCCACCAGGAGCAGCAGCAGCGGCGCGGGCGAGGCGGGCACGAGCGCCGCGGCGGCCGCCAGCGCACCGGCGACCACCAGCAGCCCCACCGCCGCCCCCTGCCACCACAGGTCGGCCACGACGCCCGCCCCCGCCAGCGCGACGGCCACCGGCAGCCACCGCGCGGAGATCCCCGCCCCGACGTCGGTCACCGACGCCCCCGGCGGTGCCGCGCCAGCGCGGCGGCGACCCCCTCGGGCGGCACGACGGCGACGCCGTGCGCGCGCAGCGCGGCCAGCCGCACCCGGTGCTCGGCGAGCAGGACGCGGCGCACCGCCCCGCCCCACGGCGTCTCCGGGTCCGCGACCAGCTCGGCGGGCAACACGTCGACGGCCAGCAGCAGCCGGGTGTGACCGGCGGCGCGGATGGCGGCGTCGACGACCGCGTCGTCGAGGAACGGGGAGAGCACGACCACGGCGGCGCCCGCGGGCACCTGCCCCGGCCGCAGCACCGGCCGGGGCGACCACCCGGCGGAGCGGGTGCAGGCGACCAACTGGTGGCGCAGCCGCAGCAACTGGCGCCTGCCGACGCCGGGCGGCACGCCGAGCTGCGGCCTGCCCAGGTCGACCAGGCCGACCCGGTCGCCCTGGCGCAGGTGCGCGGCGGCCAGCGCGGCGATCGCCCGCACGGCGGTGTCCAGGCTGCCGCCGCGGCGCACCGGGCCGCCCGGCTCCGCCGTGGACCAGGAGCCCAGGTCGGGGCCGACGTCGGCGCGCGAGTCGAGGGCGAAGACCAGGTCGGCGTTGGCCTCGGCGTGCCGCTCGCGCACGTGCGGGCTGCCCAGCGCCTCGCCGGTCGCCGCGCCCGCGCGCAGCGACACCCGCCAGTCGATGCGCCGGACGCGGTCGCCGGGGCGGAACGGCCGGACCGCGCGCGGTTCGGCGCCGTCGCCGGGCCGGGGCGAGCGGTGCGCCCCGACCACCCCGGTCAGCCGGGCGGGCAGCGGCCCGGCGGGCGGCGGGGCGAGGGGCGGCAGCACGGTCCGCCTGCTCTCCACGCCCACGACCGGACCGGAGACGAGCAGCCCGTCGCGGCCCCCGGCGAGGTGGTCGGGCCGCAGGTCGACCCCCTCCCCCCAGGTGTTCCAGCGCAGGTGGGTGCGCAGCTCGCGGTCGGCCCCGGGCAGCAGGTGCACCGGCCCGACACCGGGGCGGCCGGGCAGCGGCAGCCGGACGGCGGTGAACTCGACACCGCCGCCGTGGTCGACGGTGATCGCCACCCGCGCGCTGTCCCCCGCCTCCACCGACCGGGGCAGCTTCTGCGCGGTGACCCGCACCGGTCTGCCCGGCGGCACCGACAGCGCCAGCACGGTGGAGACCAGCAGCGGCAACCCGATCACCACCAGGTCGACCCGGTGCAGCGCCACCCCCGCGCCGACCAGCCCGAGCCCGCCGAACGCGCCGCGCAGCAGCGCGTCGGTGCCGCGCCACCCGGCCCGGCCCGCGGCCCGCCGCGCGGTGGCCCAGGCCAGGACCCGGTTCACCGGGAGCCCGCGGGTCCGGGGACGGTGCGCAGCAGTTCGGCGACGACCTCGGCAGCGGTGGTGCCGGAACTCCAGGTCTCGGCCCGCAGCGTCAACCGGTGCGCCAGCGCGGGCACGGCGCACTCCTTGACGTCCTCGGGCAGCACGTGGTCCCGCCCGTCGAGCAGCGCCAGGGCCCGCGCCACCAGCAGCAGCGCCTGCGAACCGCGCGGCGAGGCGCCGACCTCCACCGCCGGGTGCCCCCGGCTGGCGCGGGCCAGGTCCACGCAGTAGCGCAGCACGTCCTCGTCCACCGGCACGGTCTCCACCGCGGCCTGCACCTCCGCCAGCCGCTCGGCGTCGACCACGGGTTCGGCGGACGCGTCCTCGCTGCGGCGGGCCAGCCTGCGGCGCAGCACCTCCACCTCCTCCTCGGCGGGCGGGTAGCCGACGTCGAGGCGCAGCAGGAAGCGGTCGAGCTGCGCCTCGGGCAGCGGGTAGGTGCCCTCGTACTCGACCGGGTTGGAGGTGGCGAGCACGTGGAAGGGGCGCGGCAGCCCGAAGGTGCGGCCCTCCACGGTGACCTGCCGCTCCTGCATGGCCTCCAGCAGCGCGGACTGCGTCTTCGGCGGGGTGCGGTTGATCTCGTCGGCGAGCAGCAGGCCGGTGAAGACGGGGCCGGGCCGGAAGTCGAACCCGCGCCGCACCGGGTCGAAGACGAAGGACCCGGTGATGTCGGCGGGTTGCAGGTCGGGCGTGCACTGCAACCGGGCGAACCCCAGCCCGAGCGCCTGCGCGAGCCCCCGCGCCAGCAGCGTCTTGCCCAGCCCCGGCACGTCCTCCACCAGCACGTGCCCACCGGCCAGGACGGCCGCGAGGGCGAGCCGCACCGCCCGCTCCCGCCCCACGACCACCGCCCCCACGGCCCCGGTCACGGCGTCGGCGACCCGCTTGACCTCGTCCGCTGTCACAGTTCCTCCAGTCCGGCGAGCATCCGCTCCAGCCGCTCGGGGCCGGGCAGCACGGCGGCGGGGTCGGTGAGCAGGGCGTGCAGGTCCGCGCCCAGCAGGTCGACCGCCCTCGGGTCGTCCAAACCGGACACACCGTGCTCGGCGCGCAGGGTGGCCGCGGCCAGCCTGCGCAACCGGGGCCGGAGCCGGGCGCGGAAGCGCACCGGGTCGTCGGCCGCCTCGGCCAACCGGGTCGCCAGGTTCGCCGCCTGCGGCTCGCTCGCCGAGTCGGCCTGCTCCGGCAGGGGCGCCCACTGCGGCTCCAGCGCCCCGGAGAACCGGGCCCCCACCGCCGCCACCGCGGCGGCGGGCACCCCGAGGGTCACGGCCCAGAACACCGGCAGGTCCCCCGGCCACACGCCCAACCCCGCCACCGCCACCCCGGCGGCGACAGCGATGGCCACGGTCCGGACGGCGCTCACCGGGCGACCAGCGAACGCTCGATCCGCGCCAACGCCCGCTCGGCCCCATCGGCGTCCGCCTGCGACAACGGCCGGTGCGCGGCGAACCGCGCCCGGTGGTAGAGCCCGCGCAGGTCGGCGAGGGCGGCGGTGTCGACGTCGTGGTGGGCCGACACCTCGGCGGTGAACTCCGTCGGGGTGTGGTGCGCCGCCCGGGGCGTCCCCACCCCCTCGGCCGCGGCCTCCAACGCCACCCACGCGGCGATCACGGCGTCACCGGGTTCCCGGTCCGGGGCCCGCCTGCTCAGCTCCACCCGCGCCCGGCGCACCCGCGCCGCGAGCGCGGCGGCGGCCGGGTACCCGGAGGAGTCCTCGGCGTCGGCCGCCGCGAACCCGGGCCGCCCGGCGGGGGTTCTGCGCCGCCGAACCCCCGCGAGCATCGCCAGCAGCCCGGCGGCGCCGATCAGCAGGACGGCCAGGACCAGCAGGAGCAGCACGCCGGTGCTGATCCCGCTCAGCAGGCTGAGGAACGAATTCGGCTCCAACCGGAACTCCCCCGGCGGCGGCGCGCTCTCCGCGGCCTGCTCCGGCCGGTACACCACCCCGGGCCCGGCCGAGATCGGCGACTCACCGCGCGCCGCCACGACCGCGACCACCAGCAGCGCCCCCACCGCCACCAGCACCGCCGGACGTGACCTCATGACAGGCAGCATCCCCCACAACCGCGCGCACGCGGAAGTCGACCGAGAACGCGGAAAGCGCCCGCACGGACACCCTGACCTCGGAAACCTTCCCGACCGCCAACAACCGCAGCAACAGGAAGAGGAACCCCGACCCCCCGACGACACCGACCAGCGCGACGACAGCCAACACGGATTTCCCTCACACCGCCTGGAACACGACCCCTCCCCGGGCGTGGCGGTGACGCTTGCCCTCCACCTTACCCACGCCGACCAGGGGTCCGTACCGCCGAACGCTCGACGCCTTCACACCAGCGCGCGACCGAGACCGGTGTCGGCCCGCCCGAACGGGGCCACCACAGCACTCGGCAGAAGCCGGAAGTGATCGTGCGGTGCGCGAGGAACGGCGCGCACCGCACGATCGACCGGCTACCTCAACGATTCGAAGCCCTCGTGACGAATTCGGCGATGTCCTTCGACTGCTGTGCCCGGGACTCGTCGTGGACGTACATCATGTGGCCCGCCTCGTAGTAGCGGACCTCGATGTTGTCCCGCAGTTCGTCCGGGATGGACAGTGCGGCCAGGGTGTGCTCGGTGGCGAAGTACGGGGTCGCGCCGTCGTGGTAGCCGGAGGCCACGTGGACCTTGAGGGAGGGGTTGGCGCGCATCGCCGCCGCGAGCTTGTCGGCGACGGTGACGTGGGCGTTCTCGAACTCCTTGTACGACCACTGGCGGAAGACCTCGTTGCTGAGGACCTCGTACGGCAGGTCGTTGGGGTAGCCCAGTTCGACCTGCAGGTAGTGGTTGATCCCGGCCGTGTACGCGCCCTGGATGGCGGCGTGGGCGGGGTCGCCGCCCATGTGCTCGCGGCCGTAGTCGGCCTCCCAGCCGGTGAAGCGGCCGTCGAGGCGGCCGACGGTGAGCTTGCGGTGGCGGAGGAGTTCGGTGAAGAAGCGGATGTGCTCCACGCGGAGGTCGACCCGGTCGACGTAGTCCTCGGACAGGCCGGTCAGCCGGGCCAGGCGGGTCACCGCCTCGGCCCGCTCCTCGGCGGTGAGGCGGGCGCCGCGGGCGAGGGCCCACGGGTAGTCCCTCGAGGCGAAGTCCTCGGCCTCGGCGAGCACCTCGCTCAGCTCCCGGTCGCCGTGCAGGCCGTGGTAGTGGGCGATCGCGGCGTACGAGGGCAGGTAGAGCGGGTAGGCCAGGTCGTTGCCCTCGTTGAACAGCAGGGTGCCGAAGTCGAGCACCGCGGAGATCAGGACGAGGCCGTTGAGGTACATGCCGTGCCGGTTCTGCAGGTGCTCGGCGAGCCCGGCCGCCCGGGTGGTGCCGTAGGACTCGCCCGCGAGGAACTTCGGCGACAGCCAGCGGCCGTTGCGGGTCGTCCACAGCCGGATGACCTCGGCGACGGACTCCACGTCGGGCTTGAAGCCGTGGAAGTCGGCGGACTTCTCGCCCTTGGCCGCGCGGGACAGGCCGGTGCCGACCGGGTCGATGAACACCAGGTCGCTGTGCGCGAGCAGGGTCTCGGGGTTGTCGACCAGGCTGTACGGCGGGCCGACGGGGGCGCCCGCGTCGCCGGAGACGACCCGGCGGGGGCCCAGGACCCCCAGGTGCAGCCAGACGCTGGCGGAGCCGGGGCCGCCGTTGAAGGCGAAGGTCACCGGGCGCTGGGCCGGGTCGGCGCCGTCGAGGGTGTAGGCGGTGAGGAACACCTCGGCCTTGGGCAGGTGCCCGTCGACCTTGCCGTCGGTGACCACCTCGCGGCGCAGCACGACCCGCCCGGTGGTGGCGGTGTAGTTGAGCTTGCGCCTGCGGATGGTCAGCGAGTGGCTGGTGGTGACCAGGTCGTCCGCCGGTTCCGGGCTGGTGCGGGCGGCGTCGTCGCCGGTGTCCTGTGATCCCATGGTCGTGACCCTACGTGCCCGCCGCGCGCGGGCGGCGGGCGTCCGCGCACCGCGAACACCGCCGGCTGTGGTGGGATCGGTCCGTGCCCGACCTGCCCGACCTGCCCGACCTCGACCGCCGCGTGACGACCTGCCGCCGCTGCCCCCGGCTGGTGGCCTGGCGCGAGGAGGTGGCCGAGGTCAAGCGGGCCGCCTTCCGCGACCAGGACTACTGGGGCCGCCCGGTCCCCGGCTTCGGCCCGGCGGACGCCCGCATCGCCGTCGTCGGCCTCGCCCCCGCCGCCCACGGCGCCAACCGCACCGGCCGCATGTTCACCGGCGACCGCTCCGGCGACGTCCTCTACGCCGCCATGCACGCCGTGGGCCTGGCCACCCAGCCCACCGCCACCCACATCGGCGACGGCCTGGAACTGCTCGGCGTCCGCATCACCTCCCCGGTGAAGTGCGCGCCGCCCGCGAACAAGCCCACGCCGCGGGAGCGGGACAACTGCCGCCCGTGGCTGGTCGGGGAACTGGCCCTGCTGCGGCCGACGCTGCGGGCGGTGGTCGTGCTGGGCGCGTTCGGCTGGCAGGCGCTGCTGCCGGTCCTGAGCGCCTTCTGGACCGTCCCGACGCCGCGGCCGAAGTTCGGGCACGCCGCGCACGTGGTCCTGGAGCCGCACGACACGGAGGCACCGCTGCACCTGTTCGGCTGCTACCACGTGAGCCAGCAGAACACCTTCACCGGCAGGCTCACGCCGAGGATGGTGGAGGACGTGTTCACCTCGGCGAAAGCGGCGGCGGGCCTGTCCTGAGACGCAGGACCGGCCCGGCGACCTCCGCCGCCCGGGGAGCGCAGTGGCACCGCGCCGGGCACCGCGCCGCGTGGACGGGCCCCCTCCCGATCGCGGGAGGGGGCCCGTCCACGATCAGCCGATCACTTCAGGAACTTCTTGCCCCCGGTGACGGCGGCCCAGGCGTCCACGGAACCGTTGCCGTAGAAGCCGTTGTACTCCAGGCCGCCGACGCAGGTGGCGGTGAACTCGGCCGGGCGGCCTTCGTTGGTGTAGGTGACGGTGCGGGGGGTGGGGCAGGCGATGGGGGCGGCCGTGCCCTCGAGGACCTTGCGGACCTTGTCCGGGGACAGGGTGACGCCCTTGCCGCTGTAGTTGCCGTACTGGGCGACGATCAGCGCCGCGACGCCGGAGGCGTGCGGGGCGGCCATCGAGGTGCCCTGCAGGAACTGGTAGTAGCCGCAGGTGCCGTCGTCCCTGCAGGCCTTCTGGACGCCGAGGGCGGCGCCGTCGGGGGTGACGTTGCCCGCCTCGTCGATGGCGCCCTCGGTGAGGGCGACGTTGCGGGGGTACGCCGAGAGGATGAGGTTCTCGTTGGTGCGGTACCAGTCGGTGCCGAAGCCGTCGCGGAAGTAGCCGCCGGGGGCCGCGACCGAGATGTGCTCGCCGTAGTTGGAGAAGTCGGCCTTGGCCTGCGAGGGGCCGTAGGCGCCGACGCCGATGGCGTGCGGGCCCTCGATGGGGAGGGAGAAGCAGGTGGCGTTGTCGATGGTGCGGGGGTGGGCGGCACCGGCCGGGTAGTCGGGGCTGGAGGCGTCCGGGAGGGGGTTGCCCAGGTCCATGTGGCCGTTGCCCAGCGAGACGACCTGGGAGACGCCCTTGCGGTGCGCGTACTCCATGGCGCGGTTGATCGACTTGACGACCAGCCGCTGCTCGGCCTGCTGCTCGGGGGTGTCCGCCGGGTTGGCCGCGCAGTTGAACAGCCACGGGTCGACGTAGAAGGACATGTTGACCACGTCCAGGCCCGCGTCGCCCGAGTAGGTCATGGCGTCGACGACCGGCTGCAGGAAGAAGTAGCCGGAGTCCTGGCCGCCGCGGATGTTGACGATGGAGACGTTCGGGGCGACGCCGGAGATGCCGAAGCCGTCGGCCGCGGCGGCGATGGTGCCCGCCACGTGGGTGCCGTGGCCGCCGTTGTCGACGTCGGCCGGGTCGACGCAGCCGCGGTACTCGCACGGGCCGTCGACGGCGGCGCCGTTCTCGTCGAACGGGATGTCGCGGGTGAAGTTGCGCGACAGGGCCCGGTCGAAGTTGGGGGCGATGTCCGGGTGCGAACCGTCCACACCGGTGTCGAGGACGCCGACCTTGACCCGCTTGTCCCCGGCCTGCTTGGTGCGCGCCAGGTCGGAGCGGACCGCCGTCAGGCCCCAGAGCTGCCCGTCCAGGGGGTCCATCCCGGCGGTGGCGGCGTCGGCCTTGCCCTTCTTGGCGCCGTTGCGGTTGTCCTTCTCGACGGCCTCGGCCTTGGCCTTGGCCGACTTCTCCGACCTGGGGGCCTGCCCGATCGAGCGAATCCGGGCGGCGCCCTCGACGGCCCGGTTGCCCGTGAGCCGGGCGGTGAAGCCGTTCTCCGGCGCGCTGACGGTCAGCAGACCGGCCGCCGCGTTGCTGGTGACGACCGTGCCGCCCGCCGCGCGGACCGCCGCCTCCGCCGACGCCGTGGACGCGCCGTCGGCGGCGAGCACGTTGAACTCGACCACCTTGCCGGACAGCTCCGGTGCGGCGGTGGCCGCCACCGGTGCCGCGACCGACGCCATGGTCGCCAGCAGCGGTGCGGCGAGCACCGCTGCCAATAATCTGCCTCGCTTCACGCGATTCCTCCTCGTTGCCTGCAAACCCCTGGCATCAGGGGACGATGGATCGCTGTTCGGCGAAGTGGCAGGCGCTCGGGTGGTTCGCGGCCCGGATCTCGAGCGCGGGTTCCTCCTCGGCGCACACGTCCTGCGCTTTCCAGCAGCGGGTGCGGAACCGGCACCCGGACGGGGGGTCGACCGGGCTGGGGACGTCGCCCTCCAGCCGGATGACCTGGCGCCTGCCCCGCAGTTCGGGGTCGGGCACCGGGACGGCGGACAGCAGCGCCTGGGTGTAGGGGTGCGTCGGCCGCTCGTAGATCTCCTCCTCGGTGCCGATCTCGACGACCTTGCCCAGGTACATCACCGCGACCCGGTCGGACAGGTGGCGGACCACGGACAGGTCGTGGGCGATGAACACGTAGGACAGCCCGAACTCCGACTGCAGGTCGCCGAGCAGGTTCATCACCTGCGCCTGGATCGACACGTCCAGCGCGGACACCGGTTCGTCGCAGACGATCACCTTGGGCTTGAGCGCGAGCGCCCTGGCGATGCCGATGCGCTGGCGCTGCCCGCCGGAGAACTGGTGCGGGTAGCGGTTGAGGTGCTCGGGGTTGAGGCCGACCACGTCGAGCAGGTCGCGCACCCTGCCCGCCCGGGAACCCTTGGGCGCCACCTCGGGGTGGATCTCGAACGGTTCGCCGACGATGTCGCCGACGGTCATCCTGGGGTTGAGCGAGGTGTACGGGTCCTGGAGCACGATCTGGATGTCGCGGCGCAGCTTGCGCAGCTCGGCGCCCTTCATGGCCAGCATGTCGCGGCCCTCGAAGGTGGCCGAGCCGGACGTCGGCGGCTCCAGCCGCATCAGCACCTGCGCCAGCGTCGACTTGCCGCAGCCGGATTCGCCGACCACGCCGAGGGTTTCGCCGCGCTTGAGGTCGAAGGAAACGCCGTCGACCGCGCGCACGTGCCCGATGACCCGCTTGAACAGCACGCCCACCCGGACCGGGAAGTGCTTCACCAGGTCGCGGACTTCGAGAATGTTGTCACCGCTGTTCTCGCCGGTCTCATGCATCAGCGATCAGCTCCTCGGCGAAGTGGCACGCGCTGAGCCTGCCCGGCTCGGGCCGGTGCTGCGGCGGCACCTCGGTGCGGCAGACGTCCTGCGCGCGGGCGCAGCGCGGGTGGAACGGGCAGCCGTCGGGGATGCGCAGCAGGCTCGGCGGCAACCCCTTGATGGTGTTCAGCTCGGTGCCCTTCTGGTCCAGCCGCGGCAGCGAGTCCAGCAGCGCGGCCGTGTACGGGTGCCCGGGCCTGCGGTAGACCGACCGCGCGTCGGCCTGCTCGACGATGCGGCCCGCGTACATCACCGCGATCCGGTCGGCGACCTCGGCGACCACACCGAGGTCGTGGGTGATGAGGATGAGCCCCATGTGCCGCTCGACCTGGATCTCCTTGAGCAGGTCCATGATCTGCGCCTGCACGGTGACGTCGAGGGCGGTGGTGGGCTCGTCGGCGATGAGCAGTTCCGGGTCCAGCGCCAACGACATGGCGATCATGGCGCGCTGGCGCATCCCGCCGGAGAACTCGTGCGGGTACTGGCGCACCCGGCCGCGGGCGTTGGGGATCTTCACCAGTTCCAGCAGCTCCACCGCGCGCTTGCGGGCGTCCTTGCGGGACATGCCGCGGCGCACCCGGAGCTGCTCCTCGATCTGGAAGCCCACGGTGAACACCGGGTTCAGCGCGGACAGCGCGTCCTGGAAGATCATCGCGATGCCGGAGCCGCGGACCGCGCGGCGGCGCCGGTCGGTGGCGGTGAGCAGGTCCTCGCCGTGGAAGCGGACCGCGCCGCCGGTGATGACCCCCGGTGGCGTGTCGAGGATGCCCATGACGGTCTGCGCGGTGACGCTCTTGCCGGAGCCGGATTCGCCGAGCACGGCCAGGGTCTCCCCCGCCGCCACCCGGTAGCTGACGCCGTTGAGCACCCGCGCCACGCCGTCGCGGGTGTGGAACTCGACGAACAGGTCGTCGACCTCCAGCAGCGGGACGCTCGGGATCGGCCCGGCCCCCGTCTCATCCACCGTGGACACCGGTCACCTCATCTTCGGGTCGAGCGCCTCGCGCACGGCGTCGCCGAGCATCACGAAGGCGAGCACGGTCGCGGTCAGGAACGCCGCCGGGAACAGCAGGGTGTGCGGGGCGACCCGGATGATGTCGCGCGAGTCGGCGATCATCACGCCCCAGGACACCACCGGCGCGCGCAGGCCCAGCCCCAGGAACGACAGGGTGGCCTCGGCGCCGATGAACGCACCCAGCGCGATGGTGGCGTAGACCAGCACCGGCGCCACCGCGTTGGGCAGCATGTGCCGCAGGATGATCCGGCTGGAACTGGCCCCGAGCGCGCGGGCCGCCTTGACGTAGTCCTGCTGCTTGGCGGTGATCGCCGCCGAGCGCATGATCCGCATGCACACCGGCCAGGACAGCACCGCGATCGACATGACCACCAGGAACATGATCTGCGCGACGCTGGTGGTGCCGGTGCTGCCGAAGCTGGACAGGATGATGATGGCGCCGAGCACGAACGGCAGCCCGAAGAACACGTCGGCGACGCGCGACATCAGCCCGTCGAGCCAGCCGCCGTAGTAGCCTGCGAGCAGGCCGAGGGTGCCGCCGATGAGCACGGTCAGCGTGGTCGCGCAGATGCCCACGACGATCGAGGCGCGGGCGCCGTGGATGGTGCGGGCGTAGATGTCGTAGCCCTGGTTGTCGTAGCCGAACCAGGCCTGCGCGGACGGGCCCTGGCGGCTGCGGGCCAGGTCGGCGTAGCCGGGGTCGGTCTGGGTGAACAGGAACGGGAACAGCGCCATCAGCAGCACCAGCGCGATCAGCGACCCGGCGATCAGGAACAGCGGCCTGCGGCGCAGGTCGTCCCAGGCGTCGGAGGCGAGGCTGCGCGGCTTGTCCGGCTTGCCGGGGGCGCCCGCGGTCTCGGTGCCCGCGTGCTCGGCGGCGAGGACGTGGGTGTGCGCCTCGATCGACGACGCGGACGCCGCCGTGCTCGGGTCAGTCATAGCGAATCCTTGGGTCGAGTACGGCGTAGAGCAGGTCCACCAGCAGGTTGGACAGCAGGTAGACCAGCACCAGCAGGGTGACCACGCCGGTGACGATCAGCCCGTCCTTGCCGATGATCCCGTCGAAGACGAGGTTGCCGATGCCCTTGATGTCGAAGATGCCCTCGGTGACGATCGCGCCGCCCATCAGCGCGCCGAGGTCGGTGCCCAGGAACGTCACGACCGGGATGGCCGAGTTGCGCAGCAGGTGCACCCCGACGACCCGGCGCTGCGGCAGCCCCTTGGCCACGGCGGTGCGCACGAAGTCGGCGTGCTTGTTCTCCGCGATCGAGGTCCGGGTCAGCCTGGTCACGTACGCCATGGACAGGCTGCCCAGGACGAACCCGGGGGCGATGAGCTGCTCCCAGGGCGCGGGTGACTTCGCGACCGTCGTCTTGATCCAGCCGAGTTCGAAGCCGAAGAAGATCTGGAGCACGAAACCGGTGACGAACACCGGCAGCGAGATGAGGAAGAGGGTGGACACCAGGGTCAGGTTGTCCAGGAAACCGCGGCCGCGCAGGCCGGTCAGCACCCCGGCGGCCAGGCCGATGACGGCTTCGATGAGCAGCGCCACCACGGCCAGCCGGATGGTGTTCGGGTAGGCGTTGGAGATCAGCTCCCCGACCTCCAGGCCGCGGAAGGTCTCGCCGAAGTCGCCCTGGAGCAGGTTCCACAGGTAGCGCCCGTATTGCACGACCAGCGGTTCGTCGAGGTGGAAGCGCTCGCGCATCACCGCGATGTAGGCGTCCGGGCAGGGCCGGTCGCCGCACTTCCCGGCGAACGGGTCACCGGGCAGGCTCCAGACCAGCCAGTAGATCAGGAAGGTGGTCCCGATGAACACGGGGACCAGTTGCAGCAGGCGGCGCAGGACGTAGCGTCCCATCAGGCTCTCTCCCCACCGGGGTCCGGTCGGGGCGCGGGATCACCGCGCCCCGACCGGGTCGGTACTCAGTTCTTGACCGTGACCGTCGAGAGGTCCAGCTCGCGCAGCGAGCTCAGCCGGGCGTTGCCCAACCGGTCGGACCAGCCGTACTGCGCGGTCTGGTTCCACAGCGGGATGACCGGCATGTCCTCGGCGAGGACCCGCTCACCCTCCTGGTAGAGCTTGTTGGCCTCCTCGACCGTCGGCGCGGAGTCGGCCTTGGCCAGCAGCTCGTCGAGCTTGGGGCTGGAGTACTCGCCGTCGTTGGACGAGGCGTCGGTGCGGTAGAGCTGGTTCATGAAGTTCTCGATCGACGGGTAGTCGGCGATCCAGCCCGCGCGGTAGACGCCCTTGACCTGCCGGGCGTTGATCACCTGGCGGGTCTCGGCGAAGGTCGGGATGGGCGCGTAGGCGCACTCCAGGCCGATCGCGTTCTTGATGCTGTTGCAGGTGGCGGTCATCCAGTCCTTGTGGCCGCCGTCGGCGTTGGTGACCAGCGAGATCGGGCCGGTGTAGCCGGACTTGGCCAGGTACTCCTTGGCCTTGTCCGGGTTGAACGTGCACAGCTCGCCGCACTGGTTCTCGGCGTAGCCGGGCACCGCCGGGTTGACCCAGCCGTCGGCCGGGATGCGGGTGCCGTCGAAGATCTTGTCCACGATCTCCTTGCGGTCGATCGCCATCGAGATGGCCTTGCGCAGGTCGGCGTTCTGGTAGATCGGGTCGTAGAACGGGAACGCCAGGGTCTGGTTGCCCATGTAGGGGACCGAGCCGTTGCGGCCCTCCAGGTCCTGCTTGTACTTGCCGCCGACGATGCCGGTGGGCGGGATGGTGTCGAGGAAGTCCAGGTCACCGGAGACCACGGCGGCGTAGGCGGCCTCGTTGGTCTCGTAGATCTTCCAGGTGAGGTCCTTGAACTTGGGCTTGTCGTCGCCCTTGTAGTCGTCGAACCTGGTCATCACGATGTTCGCGTTCGCCTGGCGGGAAACGAACCTGAACGGGCCGTTGCCGATCGGCTTGGCCTCGAACGCCTTGGGGTCGGCGAAGAACGAGTCCGGCAGCGGGTAGAACGGGTTGTAGCCGAACTTCAGCGGGAACACCGAGAACGGTGCGGAGAGCGTGACCTCGAAGGTGGTGTCGTCGACGACCTTGAGGCCGGACATCTCCTTGGCGGTCGGCTCCGGGGCCTGCTGCGGGCCCGCCGCGCCGTCCGGGTCGTTGGTGTGCACGTCGGAGTAGCCCGCGACCTGCTCGAAGAAGCTGGCGCCCTGGAAGCCGTTGGTGCTGTGGGCGGTGTAGTTCCAGGCGTCGACGAAGTTCTTGGCCTTGACCGGGGTGCCGTCGTGGAAGGTCCACCCCGGCTTGATCTTGATGGTGAAGACCTTGGAGTCGGTGGTGGCGATGTCCTCGGCCATGGCGTTCTTCGACTCGCCGGTCACCGGGTCGTAGCTGGTCAATCCGGTGAACATGGCGCGGATCGCCTTGCTGCCACCGCTTTCGGTGGTGTTGCCGGGAACCAGCGGGTTCTCCGGTTCGGTGGTGAACGCCGAGAGCCCGCCGTCGGCGTTGCCCGCGCCGCTGTCGTCCGCGCCGTCCTCGGCACCGCCCCCGCAGCCCGCGATCGTGAGCGCGACTGCCAGCGACATCGTCGATGCCGCGATCCAGCGTGGTCTGCGCATGGGTCTCCTCCCGAACCGGACCGGAACGGGCGTCCGCCCGTCCCAAAGTGAGTGGAAGTTAACCGCTGGTGCGAATCGGGCGAACACAACGGACGTCACAAACAAGTCACAATCGCGCGTTACTCAGCCATTCGGACGAAATTCGCTTGCGCCGACACCACTATCGCAGTGGCGTTATACAGCCCATAATCCCAAGGATATGGGGCCGATCGCGATCACTCCGCGTCGCTATTGCGCGGTGATCGACAACGCGATTCCGTCGAGGATGTCGTGCTCGCTGACGACCAGCCGCGCCACCGCCGACCCGGCGAAGATCCGCTCGGCCAGCGCGTCGACCACGACGCAGCCGCCGCCGATGACGTCGACCCGGCCCGGGTGCATCACCCCGACGGCCGCCCGGGTGTCGCGGTCGGCGCCGAGGAGGAACGCGGTGGTCTCGGCCAGTTCCTCGGGCGTCAGCTCGGCGAGGTGGATGGCGTCGGGGTCGTAGGCGGGCAGCCGCCGGGCGGTGCCCGCGATGGTGGTGACCGTGCCCGCCACCCCAACCCACGTGCGGGCCTCGGCCACCGGGACCGCGGCGAAGGCGTCGGCGAGCGCGGCGCGGGCGATGTCGCGGGCCGCGGCCACGTCCTCGGGGGTGGGCGGGTCGTGCGGCAGGGCGCGCTCGGTCAGCCGGACGCAGCCGATGTCGGTCGACCTCGCGGCGCTCACCCTGGCCCGGGTGCCGTCCCAGGTGCCCAGGACCAGCTCGGTGGAGCCGCCGCCGACGTCGGCGACGAGGAACGGGCCGTCGTCGGGGTCGAGTTCGCCGACCGCGCCCACGAAGGACAGCTCGGCCTCCTCGTCCCCGGTGATGACCTCGGCCGGGAACCCGAGGACCTGCTCGGTCATGGCGAAGAACTCGTCTTTGTTCGCCGCGTCGCGGGTGGCGGAGGTGGCCACCATCCGCGCCCGCTCGACGCCCTTGCGGCGCAGCACCGCGACGTAGTCGACCAGGGCGGCGCGGGTGCGCTCCAGGGCCGCCGCGCTGATCCGGCCGGTGGCGTCGACGCCCTCGCCGAGGCGCACCACCCGCATCTCGCGGTGCAGGTCGCGGGTGATCCGGCCGTCCTGGACCTCGGCCACGAGGAGGCGGATGGAGTTCGTTCCGCAGTCGATGGCGGCGACCCTGCTCATGGCGCTGAGCTTAGGCCGCCGCCACCGGTGCGGGGTGGTGCGGTGGGTGCTACTTGGCCGCGAGGGTCACGTCGATGGTGTTGTTCTGGCTGAACACGAACGGACCGATGTAGTCGTTCAGCGGGCCGCAGCCGTCGGCGCGGGTCAGGCTGTAGGTGCCCTTGAGCTTGCCACCGCCGAGCGGGTCGAAGGTGCCCGAGGAGGCCAGCTTGATGTCGGCGGGCTTCTGCGTCCTGCAGGTGTCGCCGGAGTAGATCGGCAGCCCGAAGATGCTGACGCTGGTGAGCTTCACGTACAACTGCTGCTGGAAGGTCGCCGCACCGGCGGACATGGTGCCGCTGCCCTGCCCGACCATCTCGAAGTCGATCTCGGCGGTGGCGGGCAACACGCCCACGATCTTGAAGTCGCCCTTGGTCTTGTTCAGCGCCAGCGCGGCGGTGAACGTGCCCTGGCCCAGGTTGGCCTTCGCGTCCACGGAACCGCTGAGCGGCACCGTGCCGCCGAGGCGGGGCAGGGTGGACGAGCCGGAGAGGCCGTAGTCGATGTCGACCCCCTCGCCGGGCGGCAGGGTGGGCGGCGTCGACGGGCTGGTGATCGGCGGCGGGGTGGTGGTCGTCGACGGCGGAGGGGTGCCGCCGATGGTGGTCGTCCACGTCGGGGTGGTGTTGGCGATGGTGAAGGTGTGCAGCAGGTTGTTCTGGCCCGGCACCTGGGTGCAGGCCGAGTCGAAGGTGCCCAGACCGGTCTCCGCGCCCGTGGCGGTCTTCGGGGTCAGGGTCAGCTTCAGGTCACCGACGGTGATCTTGGCCTCGCCCGGCTGCGTGAACGACAGCGACGGGGCCGAACCCGAGGCGGGCACGTCGAACGCGCCCGAGGCGGGGACGTTCGTCTTCGGCACCGTGATCGGCACGTTCACCGGCAGGGTGATGCCGGGGGCCGCGACGGTCGAGGCGGCGAGGGCGGTGCCCTCGACGGTGGTCGCGCCGACCAGGGTCAGGCCCTGGGTGGCGGTCTCCGGGACCGTGGTGACGGCGTTGATCTTGATCTCGCCGGTCGGCTCACCGATGCCCACGGAGGCGGGCAGGTCGGTGGTGATGACGGCCTTGATCGCCTGGTTGCCGATCAGCGGGAACGGGCAGGTGTAGTTCAGGGTCAGCGAGACCGGCACCGCACCGCTGCTGCCGGTGCCGAGCACCAGCCCGGCCGCGACCAGTCCGGACGTGGTGGTGGCCGCGAGGGCGGCCACCAGCTTCCGGGAAACCTTGCGAGGACTCACGGTCTTCCTTCCTCGGTATCGACGACTGACACGAGACCGAATGCGCGCGAGGGTGGCTTTCGGAATGCGGGGGGCCGAAAGGGAATTGTCTTTCCCGGACCGCCGCGCACCGACCAGAGTAGAGCCGCCACAGAAGTGCACACAAGCTCGCGGGACAATTTGTCAGTCGACCATGAACACCTCGGTCGAACTTGTCTTCCAGCGAGAACCCGCAGCTCAGAAGGAGTATTGACACCTGGGTACGATGCGATACCTCACCTCATCGCACACCGGTGAAAACAGTTGAGCACATCTGTCACCGGATACGGGAAACCCACTGGGCGATTACCCGAACGCGCACCCCGGGGGCAAACCGCACCGGCGGGTTTGTCAGATCCGGGGAGTCCCGGCCGCCCCCGGGCGACCGGGTGGCGGTCCCGCGCGGCGGCGACGCCCGGTCGGTGCCCGCACGGGTCGCGCCGAGGGGCGCACGGCGGGTTCGGCGGCTGCCCTCACCCGAAAGTGACGCCACGGGGCGTAGAACAGGGGTGCCGCAAAATTTGTCCGTGTGCGTCAATGGTCCCGCCTGGATGGGGCAGGCCGGTGATGAGTTCCGGACTTTCTCGCGGTGATTGTGTTTCAACACCGTGACTCGGTGCGATGGATGAGGCAGTGTGGGTGGCCGGTCAGGTCAGCCGAACCGGGTGCGAACCCGGTTTCTTCGAGGAAGAACGAGGGACGGGGTCACGCTGTGAAGTCGGGCAAGTCGCGGGTCGGGAAGCACAGGCACAAGCGGCCCAGGGGGCGCGGGGTGATGGCGGCGGCGGGTGCGCTGCTGCTGGTGCCCGTGGCCGCCGCGGGTGAGCCGGTGAACTGGAGCGACCACCCCGAGGACATCGTCCCGGCCGCCCTGGCCACCGGTGGTGGGCTCATCGGCCTGAGCGCCGGTTCCGGTGCCGCGGACGGCTCCCCGGCGGAGGACAGCGCGCTCGACGCCCAGGTCCTCGCCCTGGCGGGCAACCCCGACCTGCTGGCGTACGGCGCGGGCCCGGAGATCGCCACCCCCACCGGGGCGCTCGGCATCCCCGGCAACATGCTCAAGGCCTACCAGCAGGCCGCGGCCGCCATGCCCGCCGCCTGCAACATGGACTGGCCGCTGCTGGCCTCCATCGGCCGCATCGAGTCCAACCACGCCCGCGGCGGCCGCACCGACGCGGCGGGCAAGACCGCCACCCCCATCCTGGGCCCGGTCCTCAACGGCGGCGGCTTCGCCGCCATCGCCGACAGCGACGGCGGCAAGTGGGACGGCGACGCCCGCTGGGACCGCGCGGTCGGCCCCATGCAGTTCATCCCCTCCACCTGGCGCGGCTACGCCTCCGACGGCAACGGCGACGGCCAGACCGACCCCAACAACATCTACGACGCCGCCCTCGGGTCGGCCAAGTACCTGTGCTCGGGCGGGATGAACGTCGCCAACCCCCAGCAGCGCGCGACGGCGGTGTTCCGCTACAACCACTCCGACACCTACGTCCGCACGGTGCTGGTCTGGGCGGACGCCTACGCCAAGGGCGTCACCCCGGTCGCCACCACCCCGGTCACCGCGGTCGACCTGGCACTCCCGTCGGCCCCCGGCACGGTCGTGCACCCGCCCGCCCCGACCCCCGCACCCCCCGCGGGCACCCCGGTCCCGCCGCCGGTCACCACCCCGCCCCCGCCGGTGACCACGGTCCCCCCGACCACCCCGCCGCCGTCCACCACGGTCCCCCCGGTCACGACCACGCCCCCCACCACGGCCCCGCCGACGACGAGCACCCCCGGGTGCTCCACCACGTCCCCGAGCGCCCCGCCGACCACCTCGGCCGCGCCCACCACGGCCCCGGACCCGTGCGCCCCGGCCACGACCACCCCGGCAGGCTCCCCCGCCCCGACCACGTCGGGCAGCGCCGCCGGTTCGAGCGTCACCGCCACCCCGTAACAACCGCACGCGCGGAGGCCGCCACCCCGACCACGGGGTGGCGGCCTCCGCGCGTATCCGGCCAGAAATGCGGATCAAGGCGACAAAGCGATGACGACCACCCCGAAAACCGCCGGCCCCATCACCAACCGCCCGCTCCCCCCAGGCACAGCCGCTGACCACCCCACCAACCTGCGGCCGGGCGGCCGTCCACGCCGACCCCACCAGGCGCAGCGACAACCAGCCACCCAGCACACCGCCGGCCCGGCGGCCGCCCAGCCGACCCCGCAGGCACAGCCCGCAACCACCCCGGCAACCGCCGGCCGGGCAGCCAACCCCGCCCGCCGAACCCACCGGGCGCAGCCACCAGCCACCCCACCAACCGGGCGATCCACCAGCGACCCCCACCCACCTGACGATCCGGCGGCCAGCCACGCCAAGCCCCACCGGGCGCAGCCGCCAACCACCCCACCAACCGGCGGCCTGGCGGCCAGCCACCCCGAGCCGTCAGCGGCGCAGCGGCCGACCACCCTCGCAACCGCCAGCCCGGCGCCAGAATGCCCGGGTGGGTGGATGTGCTTGGGTGGGGGAAGCGATCATGTGCAAGCCTGCCTGGGCAGTGGGGCACTCTTTTCGCCCCACTCGGTCACACCAGGCACATGATCGCTGCAGGGGCCCCGCCCAAGCAGATCCACCCACCCGGGCACGCCCAACAAACGACCGGGCCCTTGAACCACAGCCACGACTGAGCAAGAAGCCCTGCCCGGGCACCCAGCAAAAGACCGCACGGACACGACCGAGCAGATCGACTCACCCGGGTACCCCAGCAAAGACCGGGCCCTAGTCCCCGTCCTCAGCAGCACAAGGCCCAGTGGGCCAATGCCCGGCCAGCATCTCCAACGCCTCATCCCCGAACGGGTTCACCCCAGGCCCCTTGGCCAACGCATGCGCAACATGCACGTGCAGGCACTTCACCCGCCCGGGCATCCCCCCAGCGGTCACCCCGGTCCCCAACGACTCGATGGCGTCCCGCTCAGCCAGGTAGGACTCGTGCGCCCGCAGGTAAGCCGCCGCCAACTCCGGGTCGGTGCCCAGCCGATCCGTCATCTCCTTCATCACGCCACTGGTCTCCAGCGTCGAGATGGCGGAGTTGAGCCGGGGGCACGTCGAGTAGTACAGCGTCGGGAACGGTGTCCCGTCCTCCAGCCTCGGGCTGGTCTGGATCACCGCCGGGTGCCCGCTGGGGCAGCGGTGGGCGACCTCGCGGATGGCGCGCGGGGTGCGGCCGAGCTGGTCGGCGACGGTGTCGAAGTCCTGCTGGGCGATCACCGGCCGTTCACCGAGCCCCACAGGTCCTCGTACCACGAGCCGGGGCGGGCGGGGGCGGCGGCGGGTTCGCCCTGACCGGGGTTCACGGCCTGGTCGGGCAGCTCCACCATGTACGGCGTCTCTCCTGGCATCACGTAGCGCAGTCTCTTACGCGCCTCGATCTGCGTCTGCGCCGGGTCCGCCAGTTGGGCCTTGCGCCGCTCCAGCTCGTCGACCTGGGTGCGCAGCTCCGCCTGGCGCTGCTCCTGGGCCTGAACGTCCGAGCGCTGCGACAGGTAGGTGCGCAGCGGGACGGCGACGCTCAGCGCCAGGGCGCAGACCACCGTGGCGAAGACCGCCGCCCGGCGGGTGGTGGACAGGCCGAGGATGGCGCGCTTGGCGTTGTCCTTGGCCGCCTTGTTCTTCGCCGGGGCCGAGACCGGCACCGGGTCCGGGACCGAGACCGCGGGCCGGGTGCGCCGGACGCGGGTCGGCCGCTTGGCCGGGGCGCTGTGGCCCCGACCGCGTTCGCCCCCGCGCCCGGCCACCGGTCAGGCCTCCGGGGTGAAGCGGGGGAACGCCAGGTCGCCCGCGTACCGGGCCGCGTCGCCGAGGGTCTCCTCGATGCGCAGGAGCTGGTTGTACTTGGCCACGCGGTCGCTGCGGGCGGGGGCACCGGCCTTGATCTGGCCCACGCCGGTGGCGACGGCCAGGTCGGCGATGGTGGTGTCCTCGGTCTCGCCGGAGCGGTGGCTCATCATGCTGCGGTAGCCGTAGGAGGTGGCCAGGGTGACCGCGTCCAGGGTCTCCGACAGCGTGCCGATCTGGTTGACCTTCACCAGCAGCGCGTTGCCCGCGCGGCGGGCGATGCCCTCCTCCAGCCGGTCGGGGTTGGTGACGAACAGGTCGTCGCCGACGAGCTGGACGCGCTCGCCCACCTCGGCGGTCAGCCGCACCCAGCCGTCCCAGTCGTCCTCGGCCAGCGGGTCCTCGATGGAGACCATCGGGTACGCGTCGAGGAGTTCGGTGTAGTACGCCGTAAGCTGCTCGGCGCTCTTCTTCGACCCCTCGAAGGTGTAGGCGCCGTCGGAGTAGAACTCGGTGGCGGCGACGTCGAGGGCCAGGGCGATGTCGCGGCCCGCGACGTACCCGGCCTTGCCGATGGCCTCGACGATCAGGTCCAGCGCCTCGCGGTTGTTCGACAGGCTCGGCGCGAAGCCGCCCTCGTCGCCGAGGCCGGTGGCCAGGCCCTTGGACTTGAGCACCGACTTGAGCGCGTGGTAGACCTCCGCGCCCCAGCGCAGCGCCTCCCGGAAGCTCTCCGCGCCGATCGGCGCGATCATGAACTCCTGGATGTCGACCTCGGTGTCGGCGTGCGCGCCGCCGTTGAGGATGTTCAGCATCGGCACCGGCAGCACGTGCGCGTTGGGCCCGCCCAGGTAGCGGAACAGCTCCAGCCCGCTGGACTCCGCCGCCGCCTTCGCCACCGCCAGCGACACGCCCAGGATGGCGTTCGCCCCCAGCCGCGACTTGTCCGGCGTGCCGTCGAGGTCCACCAGCTTCTGGTCCACGATCCGCTGGTCGACCGCGTCGATCCCGGTCAGCTCCGGGCCGATCTCGTCCAGGACCGCGGTGACGGCCTTCTCCACGCCCTTGCCGCCGTAGCGGGCCGGGTCGCCGTCGCGCAGCTCCACGGCCTCGTGCTCACCGGTGGAGGCCCCGGAGGGCACCGCCGCCCTGGCCAGGGTGCCGTCGTCGAGGGCCACCTCCACCTCCACGGTGGGGTTGCCCCGCGAGTCCAGGATCTCGCGTGCGCCGACCTGCTCGATGACCGCCACGTGGTACTCCTCACAACGTCCGAACTACGCCTGATCGAGCCTAGCGGGCTGACGGCTCCCGGTGCGCGAGGCGTGGCTCTCACCGAGCGTGATCACTCCCGTGGCGGGTCGAGGGACCGCCGATCCGCGCGTAGGGTGAGGCGGAGTATGACTGAGCAGCCCGCCAACCCGGTCGAGGCGTTCCGCCACGCTGAGTCGCTCGTGGCGCAACGCAGGCCGCTGGACGCGCTGGCGGCTCTGGCGCCCATCCTCGACGCCGACCCGGACGCCCCGAGCGTGCAACTGCTGGCGGGGCGGGCGTACCTGGGGTCGGCGCAGTTGCGGCGGGCCGAGGGGGCCTTTCGGCGGGTGCTGGAACTGGACCCGACTGATCATTACGCGTTGTTCGCGCTGGGGAAGACGTTGCAGCGGCAGAGCCGGTTGACCGAGGCGCAGACGCAGTTGCGGATGGCGGTGGCGATGAACCCGCTGCCGGAGTACCAGGAGGCTTTGGGGGAGGTTTCGGCTCGGATCGCTGTCGAGCGGTCTGACTGAGACTTGCTCTGGTCTTTGTGGAAGCCCGAGGTTTTGGTGGGGGTGCCCGGCTGGGTGGATGTGTTTGGCCGGGGCCCCTATGGCGATCATGTGCTCCAGTGTGACCGGGTGGGGCTGAAAAGATGCCCCACCGCCCAGGCAGGCTGTCACATGATCGCCACCCCCGGCCAAACACATCCACCCACCCGGGCAGTTCACTCGCCGGGCCGGCGGTTCTCGGGGCGGTCGGCTGGGCAAGTGCATCCACCCACCCGGGCAGGGGGTAGCCGGGCCGGCGGTTTTCGGGGTGGCCTGCCTGCGTTGGGGGCGGGCTCTAGCCCAGTTCCACGGTTTTCTTGGCGTAGGCGTCGACGCCGCTGTAGACGTCTCGGGCGTACTTGTTCGAGGCGTTGTAGGTGAGGATGGCCTTCCACCAGCCCTGGCCGGTGGCCAGGTCGCCGCCGCTGGCGCAGAGGTAGCGGGCGGCGGTGAGGGCGGCGTCGTCGACGTTCTGGGGGTTGGCCGGGCGGCCGTCGCCGTTGGAGCGTTGTGACCAGCGGGTCCAGGTGCTGGGGAGGAACTGCATCGAGCCGACGGCGCGGTCCCAGACGGGGTCGCCGTCGAGGCGGCCCTGGTCGGTGTCGGGGATGGCCTGGACGCCGGGGGAACCGTCGAGGGGGACGCCGACGATGGGTTTGGTCAGGTCGCCGTCGGGGCCGACCTCGGTGCCGTTGTAGAGCCCGTGGTGGGACTCGACCCGGCCGACGCCCGCGAGGGTGATCCAGGTGAGGTTGCAGCCGGGGGTGGCGGTGCGGGTGCGCGCCTCGGCCTCCACGTAGGCCTGGACGGTGCGCACCGGCATGTCAGTGCGGTCGGCCATGCGCTCCAGCCAGGCCGCCCGGTCGGTGGTGGGGACGGGGCGGGGGGTGGGGACGGCGGTGCCGGGGGCGACGCTCACGGCGGGCACCACGAAGCGGTACGGGCGGGCGCGGGACGAGGGGTCCTCGCCCGCCGCCCTGATGAACACCACGAAGCCCGCGCCGAGGACGAGGACGGCGAGGACCACCGCCACCCGGCCGACCCCGCGCAGGCGGGGGCGGGGCGGCGGGGACGACGTCGGCCCGGGCTGGGGGGCTTCCGGGTACGTGGTCGGCGGGGGTGTCGGGGATGCGGCCACGAAATCCAGGCTACGTCCCCATCGGGGCAGGTTCGACCGAACCTGACCCCGAAGAGGTGACGTACCGGCGGTAGGTCGGACCGCCACCCGTTCCACCTGCGCGGACGCGGGCGCGGCTGGTGGGTGGGCGGCCTGAATCCGTCACGGGCGGGTGGCCCGCAGGGCGTAGATCAGCGGGATGCGGGGGGCTTCGGCGGGCAGGGAGAACCAGCCCGCGTCCGGGGTCATGGTGGACCAGCGCGGCCACGGCAGGCGCTCGGTCTCGCGCAGCAGGGTGATCCGCAGTCCCGCGCCGACCAGGGCGGTGACGACCTCGCCGATGCCGTGCGCCCACTCGTGGTGGGTGATGGCCTCCGCCAGCGCCGGGCCGTCGGTGTAGGTGTGGGTGCCGTCGCGCTCGATGGCGCCGCGGCCGCCGAGGTAGTCGTGGCGCAGCAGCAGGGACTCGTCGCCGTCCGGGCTGGGGACCGGGCTCAGGGCGTTGAGCAGGGGGTGGAACTCGACCAGGTAGAAGGTGCCGCCCGGCTTGAGCAGGCCCGCGACCTGGGTGGCCCAGGCGTCGAGGTCCGGCAGGTAGCAGACGGCGCCCTTGCCGGTGTAGACGACGTCGAACCGCTCCGCGCCGAGGGCGGAGACGGCGTCGTGGACGTCGGCCTTGACGTAGGTGACCTCGGCGCCCGCGCTCTCGGCCAGCTCGCGGGCGGCGCGCACCGACTCCCCGGAGATGTCGAGGCCGACGGTGTGCGCGCCCTTCGCGGCGAACGCCAGGGTCTCCGCGCCGATGTGGCACTGCAGGTGGGCGACGTGCCTGCCCGCCAGCTCGCCGAGGTCGTCCCACTCGAAGTCGGCGAACCAATCCGCCGGGTCGCGGTGGGCCACGTCGTAGAACTGGCTGTCCACGTGCACGGGGGTGCGCACGTCCCAGTTGGCCTCGATGGCCTGGATCATGCGGGCGGTGGCGGGGTCCATGCGGCCATGATGCCGGTTCGTCCCCGACGCGCGGGGACGAACCGGCAACGATCCGCTGTCCTGCTGGTCCGCTGTCCTACTGGTCCGCTGTCCTACCGGGGCAGTGGCGGCAGCTCCGGCGGGGTCACCGCCGGGCGGGTCTCCAGCGCCGCGAGCGCCAGCTCGACGGCCTTGTCCAACTGGGTGTCGCGGCCCGCGGCGTGGTCCTGCGGGGCCATGACGACCTCCACGTCCGGGTCCACGCCGCGGTTCTCCAGGCCCCAGCCCACGCCGTCGAGGTGGATGGCGTAGCGGGGTTGGGTGACGAGGGTGCCGTCGACGAGCCGGTAGCGCATGTCCATGCCGATGACCCCGCCCCAGGTGCGCACGCCGACGACCGGCGCGATGCCCAGGGCCTTGATGGCGGCGTTGACGATGTCGCCGTCGGAACCGGAGAACTGGTCGGCGACCGCGATGACCGGGCCGCGCGGGGCGTCCTGCGGGTAGGTCTCCTCGGCGTAGCCGTCGCGGGCGATGTTCCAGCCGATGACCTTGCGGGCCAGCTTCTCCACCACGAGTTGCGACAGGTGTCCACCGCGGTTCTCCCGCAGGTCGACGATCACCGCGTCCCGGCGCAGCTCCAGCCGCAGGTCGCGGTGCAGTTGCGCCCAGCCGGTGGCGACCATGTCGGGCACGTGCAGGTAGCCGACGCGACCGCCGGTGGCCGCGTGCACGTGCGCGCGGCGCCCGGCGACCCAGGCCTGGTAGCGCAGCGGCATGTCGTCGAGCAGCGGCACCACGACCACCCGCCGCTTCGCGCCGCCCGCGCCGGGGGCCACGGTCAGCTCCACCGGGCGGCCCGCGGTCCCGGCGAGCAGCGCCGCGGGGCCGGTGGCCGGGTCGACCGGGCGGCCGTCGACGGCGGTGACCGCGTCGCCCGCGCGGACCGCGACGCCGGGGGCGCGCAGCGGGGAGCGGGCCCTGGGGTCGGAGCTGTCGCCGGGGACGATGGCGGCGACCCGCCAGGCGCCGTCGTCGTCGCGGGTGAGGTCGGCGCCGAGCAGGCCGAGCCTGCGCTTGCCGTCGGCCTGCCCGCCCGGCGGCATCACGTAGGAGTGCGAGGTGCCCAGTTCGCCGTGCACCTCCCAGAGCAGGTCGACCAGCTCGTCGTGCGAGCCCACGGTCTCCACCAGCGGGCGGTAGCGGTCGAGCACGCCCGCCCAGTCGACGCCGTTCATGTCCGCGCGCCAGAAGTGGTCGCGCATCAGGCGGCCGGTCTCGTCGAAGGCCTGCCGCCACTCCCCCGCCGGGTCCACGGTGACCCGGACCCGGTTGAGGTCGACGGTGATGTTGTCCTCGCCGCCCTCCTCCGGGTCGGCCTTGCGGTCGGCGGGCAGCACCCGCAGCCGGGCGCCGTCGCGGACGGCGATGCGCGTGCCGTCGCCGCTGGGCCACACCCGGTCCAGGGCCTCGACGAGCACGTCGGTCTTGAGCTTGGCCAGGTCGAAGCGCTCCAGCACCGAGCGCGGGGCGGGCTCGCCCAGCTCGTCGAGGTCGTCGCCGAGGCTGCCGCGGACCGGGTCGCGCAGCCACAGCACGCCGCCCTTGGCCGCGAACAGCCGCGAGTAGCGGGCGGTCGGCACCGGGAAGGCGATGACCCGCTCGGCGATGCCCTCGACGTCGACGGTGGTGCGCGGGGCGTCGTGGCCGCTGCCGGAGGGGGGATCACCGCCGTCGCGGCCGTCCTTGTCGTCCTTGCGGTCGTCGTCGGCGCCGAACGGGCGGCCCTCGCGGACCGGGGCGAACGGGGACGGCGTGGCGGCGGCCAGCGGCACCAGGTAGGGGCGCGAGCCGCTGGCGAAGGACAGGTCGAACACGTGCACGTCGTAGATCGGGTCGAAGCTGCGGGCGGAGAGGAACGCCAGGTGCTTGCCGTCGAGGGTGAACGCCGGGTCGGAGTCGGCGAAGCGCATGCCGGTCACCTCGACCACCGAGCGGTCGCTGGTGTTGACCATGCGGATCTGCCGCAGCGGCTCCGGTCCGGGGTGCGACCAGGCCAGCCAGGTCGAGTCCGGGGAGAACGCCAGGTCCTGCGGCTCGCCGGACTCCGAGCGGGCCACCTCGTCCAGCTCGCCGCTGTCCACGTCGACGAGCAGCAGCCGCGAGTCGTGGGTGACCGCGGCGACGCGGCGGCCGTCCGGGGACGCGGCCAGCTCCAGCACCCGCCCGAGCTGCCCCAGCCCGATCCGGCGCGGTTCCACCCCGGGTTCGCGACCGGCGACCGGCCCGAACTCCAGGGCGTCCTCACCATCGGCATCGGTGACCCACACCGCCTCGCCGGTGCCGCCCAGCACCACGGGGAGCCGGGCGCGCACCCCGGGTTCCACCGACAGCGCGCGGACCGGGCCGTCGCGGTGGGTCAGCCAGTGCACGGTGCCGCGGACCTCGACCGCGCTGGCCCGGCCGGTGCGGTCCACGCCCACCGAGCCCAGGTGCCGGGACGGGACGACCGGGTGCGGGGCGCGGGCGTTGCGCGGCCCGCCGAGGCGGATGTCCAGCTTCCTCGGCTCCGCGTCGAGGCCCTCGACCAGCCACACCGCGCCCGCCGAGTGGTAGACCACCCGCGTGCCGTCGGTGCTGGCGTTGCGGGCGTAGAACTCGTGGTCGCTGTGCTTGCGCAGGTCGGTGCCGTCGGCGGCGCAGGAGTAGAGGTTGCCGACGCCCTCGTGGTCGGACAGGAACGCGATCCGGCCGCCCACCCACATCGGCGACACCAGGTGACCGTCTACATCGGACAGGATACGGGTGAAGCCGCCGGTCCCGTCCGGGTCGACCCAGACCTTGCCCGCGGTGCCGCCCCGGTAGCGCTTCCACCAGGCGGGCTCGCGGGAGATCACCGAGCCGAGCAGGACCGCGCCGGTGCCCGCCACCTGCAGGGCGCCGACCGGGCCGTGCGGCAGCCGCTCGGCCGGGCCCGGCTCGACCGGCACCGCGTAGGCCCAGGTGCGCCGGGTGGAGTGCTCCCCGGTGGCGCTGCGGGCGAGGACCCGGCCGTCGGGCAGCCAGCCCAGCACCTGGGTCGCCACGTCGCCCCAGTGCGTCAGCCGGGTGCTCGGGCCGCCGTCGACCGGGGCGACGTGCACCTCGGGTTCGACGTCGCGGGTGCTGGTCCAGGCGATCAGGCCGCCGTCCGGGGAGAACCGGGGGTTGTCCACCGGTACCCGGTCGGCGCTGACCCGCCACGCCCGGCCGCCGTCGAGCGGGGCCGACCAGACGTCGTCCTCGGCCACGAAGGTGATCAGGCCCGCGTGCAGGTGGGGGAATCTGAGATAGGCGTCGGTCACCCCGTCAAATTAGCGACCGGGGCCGGGTCCCGTCCTGGCTTTCCCGAGCGGGCCAGTACCGGCGCCAGCCGTCGTGGTCCATCCGGGCCGGGTCCACCCCGTCGGCCCTGGCGGCGAGTTCCGCGGCCCGCACGTCGGCGGTGAACCGCCGGGCGACGGCGCGGGCGGCGTCCTCGGGGTCGGTGCCGTCGAGCCTGGCCCGCGCGGCGGTGGCGAACAGCCGCGCGCCGACGTCCTCGCCCGCCGGGAGCAGGTCGGCGGGCAGGTTCGCCCGGGCGGTGCGCTGGGTGAGCTTCGCGGCCAGGGCGAGCGCGGGCTGACCGGACGCCACGCCGTCCACACAGGACTCGCGGCGCTTCTCGGTCTGCTTCAACTCCTCCCAGCGCAGCTCCTGGGTGCCCGCGTCGCGCACGGCCGGGTCACCGCCGGAGAACACGTGCGGGTGCCGCCCGACCAGCTTGGTCACCAGGTCGCGGGCCACGTCGTCGACCGTGAACGGGTCGGCCGCGTCCTCCTCGGCGACCCTGGCGTGGAACAGGACCTGCAGCAGCACGTCGCCGAGTTCCTCGCGCAGCGCCACCCGGTCACCCTCGTCGATGGCGTCGAGCAGCTCGTAGCACTCCTCGACCAGGTACTGCCGCAGCGACGCGTGCGTCTGCTCGGCGTCCCACGGGCACCCGCCCGGGGAGCGCAGCACGTCCATCACCCGGGCGGCGGCCAGCAACCCGGCCCCGGGGGCGGCGAGCACCGGCACCCCGAGCGCGGTCAGCGCCTTCGCGGCGGGGAGGTCGAGGTCGTCGACGACGAGCACCACGGGTTCGGCGGCGGCCAGCTCGACCAGCGCCCCCGGGGGCGGGTCGCCGAGGGCGGGGTCGGTGGCGAACAGGTGCGCGGCGGCCCGCAGCGACGGCAAGGCCGCCGAGGGGAGGACCCCTTCGGCGGCCAGTACCACCACGCTGCCCTGGTGGGGCGCGCTCACGGCTTCGCGTCGACCTTCACCGGCACCAGCACACCGGTGGACTCCGCGTCCCCCGCCGCCAGCCGCATGGCGACCTGGTCGAACACGCCGTAGCGGGGGCTGATCTTCACCCCGACCCGGTCGACCCACGACTGCAGCACGCGCTGCCCGAACGGGATGGCGACCTGCAGCGGGTTCTTCGCCGCACCGGCCTGCGGCGCGGACACCTCGCGCTCGCGGATCAGCGCGATGATCCACGACGCGTTCTGCTGGTTAGGCTGGAACGCGACCACGGTGTTGGGCCCGGTGCCGAACAGGGCCGAGGACTCCAGCCCCTCCTGCGCCGTCGGGGTGGTGGTGATGGTCTCCCACTGCAACTCGCCGTCGGCGGTGTCCTGCTTCTGCACCGCCGCCGCCCGGTCCAGGCCCACCGCGAGCTGCTGGGCCTTGGCCAGCGCCTTCTCCCGCAGCGACCCGGTGGCCCCGTCCTGGCCGGGGGCCAGCACGGCGTAGTCGAAGGTGACCTTGACCGAGTTCAGCTCCCGGTCGCCGATCGCGGCGAGCGCCAGGTAGTCGCGGGCCAGGAACTCCGGCTCGAACACCTTCGTCGCCGCGGTGGCCACGATCGCCTCCGGCGCCGCGGTCCCGTCGGTCGGCAGCGGCTCGGTGCTGGCCCGGATCTGCTCGGCCACCTGCGAGAGCTGCGCGGGGTCGACGGTCACCGGGTTCTGCGCGGTGTAGGAGGTGATCAGCTCGTGCATCACGAGCTGGGTCAGCACCTCGCGCGAGAGGTCCCCGAGCTTGTGCTGGTCGGCGAGGGTCTGCGCGGCGGGCTCGGCCTTGACGGCCCGGTCCACGAGTTCCTGCACCTGCCCCACCCCGATCGTCCGCCCGTCGACGATCGCGGCGGCGTTGACCTGGCTCGGCCCGGAGGCGCAGGAGCCGAGCACGAGCCCGAGGACGACGGTCAGCACGGCGGCAGCGCCCCGGCGGCGGATGACTGTGGTCACAGTGGCACACCCTCTCACAACCACGCTGAGCGACGCACGAGCACCCGTTCGGGCGATGAGCTTCGTGGCCTGGTCACAGCCGGGTCGGGCGCGTCAGCCCCGCGCGGTCCGGTCCAGGATCTCGATCAGGCTCCGGCATAGGGTCGGCGCGTCGGCGGGGTGGACCGCCACCCACCCGACGCCACCCGGTCGCGGGGTCCGCACCAGGGCGTAGCGGCCGTCCCCCGGGACGTCGAACCAGGACAGCACCGGGCCCCGCGCGCGGTCCACGCGCACGCCGAACTGGCCCGCCCTGGTCCGGGGGGCGCGGACGAGGTCGGTGAACGGCCTGGCCTGCTCCGCCCGGTCCTCGGGCCAGCGCCCACCGGGGCGCCGACCCGGCGGGGCGGGCGGGATGCCGCGGACGACCGCGTCGACCAGGGCGGAGACGCTGATGTCGCGCAGGGTGATCGGGCCGCCGGTGAGTTGGTCGGGGCCCGGGGCCTGCAGGGCGAGGACGGCCCGCCGCCCGGTCCTGGCGGCCAGGGCCCGGTACGGGGAGCCCGCGCCGCGGGCGTTGAGCCACACGGAGTCCACCGCGGCCTCCGGGGCGGCCAGCAGCCGCAGGGCGGATTCCAGGTCCGGGCTCGGGCGGCCGTGGCGGTCGAGGAGGCCGGAGGCGCGCAGCCCGGCCCGCACCCTCCCGCCCGCGACGGCGGCCTCGGCCTCGGTCAGGCCGTGGCGGCGGACCTGGACCGGGTACGGGAGCACGTCGAGGCCCGTGCGGTCCCACAGCAGGGCCAGTTGTTCCGGGGTGAGGGTCCAGTCGCGGGTCGCGGTGGTCACCGGGTCTCGCCGATCACCGGGGTGACGGAGGACAGGCCGTGGCTGAACAGGTCGTCCTTGTCCTCCTCGACCACGTACCGGGAGCGGTGCTCGGCGTCGCCCTCGGGCCGGCCACCCGCACCGCCGCCGCCCATGGGCATGCCCGCGGCACCGGACGCGGCCGCGGCGGGGCGCGGGGCCTCGGCGAGCGGGCGGGCGAACGCCTGCGTGGTGCCGGGCTGCACCGGACCCCGGCGGGAACCGACCGCGGCACCGCCGTTCACCGCCTCCTGGGAGGGCGTGGGCGCCACGGGGCCGCCGCCCGCGGGACCGCCCTGACCACCGGCGGAGACCGCGGCGGGAGCGCCACCGGGCCCGAAGACGCTCGCGGCGGAGGTCTGGGTGGTGACCTCCTGGCTGATCGCCAGGTCGACGGGGGCGGCGACCGGGGGCTGGTGCGCGGTCGGTGCCGGGGCCTGGACCTGCGCCGGGTCCACGGGGGCGGCGGTGACGGGCTCGGTGTACGGGACCGGGACGCCGAGCCCGGTCCACATGGGATAGCCCGCGCCGCCGACCGGGGTGCCCGCGTACGCGCCGCCGGGGCCGTACTCGACCGGGGCGGCCCCCCGGACCAGGCCGGGCGGGTCGGGGAAGGCGGGAACGGTCGCGTCGGCCTCGCGGTACCCGGCGGTGATGAACGCGTCCATCACCCGGACCGCCTCGGCCTTCGCGTTCTCCAGCTCGGTGTGCTGGTCGAACAGGTCCTGCTCCGGGGTGGGGCTGAACAGCGCCCGCTGCCAGTCGAGGTCCCGCGGCTCCGGCAGGTTCGTCTTCGCCTGCCGGGCGGCGAGGTCCGCGGCGAGCATCCGAATCCCGGTGACGGCGGTGACCTGCCCCAGGGCCTGCCCCCAGGCGCCGACCGGGGTGGTGGCCGCGGCGGCGGAATCAGCCGCCGCACCCCGCCACCCCGAGCCCAGCGCCGCCGACAGCTCCCGGTCGAAGGCGGCGAAGTCCTCGGTGATCCGCGCGCCGATGCGGCTCCACTCGTGCCCCGGGGTGCCACCGGTGCCGGAGGTGATCCGGTCGACCAGCGCCACCATGTCCCGGTGCCGCCAGGCCCGCCAGTTGTCCACGGCCCGGATGGACGCCGGGTCGTACCCCGCCACCGAGGCGTCGAAGTCGGCGGCGATCCGCCGCAACCGGGCGGGCAGGTCCTCGTCGGACCGCACGTGGTCGGCGCTCATGCCCGCCCCACCCCGCGCAGCGCCGCGGCAGCGCCCTCCTCGTTGTCGCGGTAGGCCCGCGCGGTCGACTCGAAGTGCCGGGCGGCGGCGTCGAGCCCGGAGCGCGCCAGCACCAGCCGGGCGATCAACCCGTCGGAGGCGGTGCGCTTGTCGGTGAACTTGCCCGTCAACCCCCGCCCCAGCGCACACGCCCCGAAGTCGGGGTCCACCAGGTCCCGCACGGCCCGGATGTGCTCGTCCAACCGGGCGATCTGCCCCCGGCACGCCGCCGCGGCCCGTTCAGCCGCACCCGGGTCGACCGCCAGGAAACCGGAACCGGACACAACCCCACCTCACCCACCCGCACGCACCGACGTGGACAACTTCGCCCGGCGACGACGGGTCGTTACGAGCCGCTGGGCGTCGCTACAGACCGATCACCGGGGGAGCGGTGGGCTCGTCGGTGCCGAAGAGCCCATCCGGGTCGGCCTCCAGCAGGTAGTCGGGACGCTGGTGCTCGAGGTCGTCGTTCCCGGAACCACGGGCCCCGCTCCCGGCACCCGCACCCACCCCTGCCGCACCGGGTCGCCCGGCACCGCGAGCGGTGGGCGAACCGCCCGCTCCGACCGGTCCGCCGGGGTGGGACGCACCGACGCGGGCACCCGTTCCCGGCCCACCGGAACCAGCCCCACCGCCGGTGCTCTTGCCACCGAACCCACCGGACTCCCCACCGAACCCGCCGCGCCCCGCCCCACCACGCACCGACCCACCGCCGAGACCAGCCCCGCCCGCAGGACCAGGACCGCCTGCCCCGAGCCCCCACGACAGACCGTCGGGCCTGCGACCGGCACCGTCGCGCACCTCCGGTCCGAGGCCAACGCCACCGGTCGCGGCGCTGACCGATCCCGCTCCCGAACTGACGGTCTGCCCCGGCGCCCCGCCGACATCCGGAGCGGACCCGCCGACAACCGGGGTGACGGGGCCGCCCCCGGGTCGGCCGGGACCACCCTGAGAACCCGGTCCGCCGGTCGAGTCCGACCCCGGCGCGACCGGTGCGGGCTCCCCGATGCCACCGCCCGGGCCACCCGCCCCGCCCCGCGGGCCGACCCCGCCGGGTCCACCGATCCCGCCGGGTCCACCGCCACCGCCGGGGTCCACGACGGACGGGGGCGGGGCGAACGCGGGAGCGGCGGACGCGGTCGCGGTCAACGTCTGGTCGTAGGTCCGCACCGCCTGCGCGGCCTGCTTGTGCGCCGCGTCCTGAGCGGCGGCCCGCTGCTGGTCCTGCTGCGCCTGCTGGGCGTAGGCCACCGGATCGGTGATCGTCTGCAAGTGCCGGGCGGCGGAAAGGGGGTCGTAGGGCGGGTCCGGCGGGGGCGGCACCGAGTTCTTCGCGGTGGTCAACGCCCGCGCCTGCTGGTTCCCGACCGTCCCGGCCAACTGCGCGGCCCGTCCCGCCTCCCCGGACTTGTTCGCCAACACGGCCAGCGCCCACCGCGCCTTGTCCGCGGCCTCACCCTCCCACGTGGACTCACTGCTGCCGATCGCCTTGGCCACCAGATCACCGAACCCGGCCATCCGGTTCCCGACCTTGATCCACGACTCGGCCACCGCCCCCACGGCGCCCGGGTCGACCCCGGTGTTCACCGCGTCGTACAACTGCCGGTGCGGCATGCCTTCGTAGTGGATTCCGGGTGCTTCCGGCACAGAACGGGTCAGTGTGTCCCGCCGCAACTGCTGAGCCTGGGCGTCGAGTTTGTCGTCAGTCTCGGCAGGCGTGTTGAATATCCCCATCAGGCCCCCGTAGAGGGGCCCGTACCGCGCGAGGTTCTCAACCATGGCCTGCGCACGCAGTTCATCCGCGGTCGACACCCGACCGTGGAGGTGGATCGTGTACCTCCGCACCACCTCGGCGGATGGAGGGTCCTCAGCCATCGTCCGCGCCCCCTCTACGATTCCGGCAGGTTCGGCTCGATCAACTTCGCCGCCCGCAACGCCAGGTCGCACGCCGCGTCCTGATCACCACGCAGTTCGCTGCCGAGAACATCCACCCTCGACGACGCGGACACACCGAGAAAGACGAAGCAACGACCGGCGAGGGTTCGCATCTGCCTCGCCTGGTGCGAACCGATCGAGAGATCGCTGATCGGACCATCCACCACGATCCCGGCAAGACCCACATTGGTGCGGATACCGGGTGAGACAGCCCCATCAGCGGTCAGGTGCCTGCAGACCCGCTCAGTGCCGACCTTCTCGGATTCCTCGGACTTCGTGATCCCCAGAACCGCTTTGTCGGCCGAGGTCAGCAGATCACACGGATCCGCGTCCGCCAGCGAATCGCTCTTCTCCGGCGCGGACACCGTCGTACTCGGCGTGCCGGTGGCGGTCCCCGAGCCATCGGTGGACACCGGACCCGGTACTGGAATCGCCGATCCGGACGTCCGGGCAACACCGCACCCAGCGGAGACGAGCACCCCGATGACCACGGCTGCCACAGCCGCCTCTCGCGCGCCCACAGACACCCTCCAGATCATGTGACGATGCCCTTCGCAGAGCCCGCAGCGACGATGACACCCGTACCGGTCTGATCACTGCCATCGTAAGCCGCCATGGATTTGCGCAATGCCGCCTCGGCATCGACCAGGTCCTGTTGCAGGCGTTCGAGAAACGGGATGAAGCCCTGGACCGGATCGGTGGCGATCGAAGCCATGAACGGCTTGTAGACCTGCGCCGCGGGCGTCTGCCCCAACGCGGGTTCCTGACCGAACCGCACAGCGTTGTCGAGGGCCGCGACCACGACCTCTCGCATCTCCGTGACGGCGCTGATCAGGGCACCGGCGCCGGGACCGGAAACGGTGAACCCCCGGTCGGCGGCGACGCCCAGTTGGTACACGGCGGCACTGATCCCCGCGAAGCTCGCAGGCAGGCTCATCGTCATTCCCCCATCCCCCGAACACCCAGCACGAAACCGTACAAGTCGGCCTGCAACAATTGTATGGTTTGAAACGACGCGTCGGATTATCGCGATCCCTGCTCCGATCAGGTGAATTCGGCGAGTGTGCGCTGGATTTCGCGTTCGAGCCGGGCGTGGTCGGCGGGCAGGTAGGTCACGTGCCTGCGACCGTCCCGGCCCGTGGCGGTGGTCACGGCGTAGCGGCCCACGTCGGTGTCGACCCAGGAGATGGCCTCGCTCGGATCGGGTTGGGCGGGCTTGCCCCGGGTGCTGATCAGGAACGCGCCGCCGCCGCGCCGTGGTCTGGCCAGAATCCGGCGGGCGGCGTGGAGGTCGTGACCCGCGCGGTCGCCGGGAGGGCGGGCGCGCTGCAGGACAGTGGTCGGCGACTGCTGGGCGGCGGGGGCGTCGGACACGGTCACGGAGGTGCCCGGTCCAGCAGGCAATGGGGGCACCGTGTCGACCACGGCGCGGGCCACGCGTTCGGCGGGCAGCGGGTGGAAGGCGACGCGTTCGTCCCGCAGCACGGCGAGCACACCGCGGGTGCCGTCGAGCACCGCGAGGGCGGTGACCTGCGTGCCCCCGGCCATGCCGTTGACGGCGATGGACACCCGGCCGGTGGCGTACAGCCGGAGGGCCGCCTCCAGGTCGGGGTCGAACCGGTCGCGGTGGATGAGCCCGCGCCTGCTCAGGCTGGTGTTGACCGCGGCGAACAGCTCGGCCCGGCCGAGGCCGCCGAACACCGGTGTGGTGAACGGGAAGCGCCACACCGGCAGGTCCAGCGCCGAGCCCAGCGCGTCCAGTTCGGCGAGTGAGCACTCCATCCGAGGCATGCTCGACATCGTGGCACAGCGGCCGGGAGCGCGGGTCCCAGACGACCGATCCCGGCCGTGTCGGCACGGCCGGGGTGCTCGCGAGCGCTGTCAGACGCCTGCCGGGGCGGGGGCGACCTCCAGGGATGCCAGGAACTTCGCGCACCAGTCCAGCAGTTCGCGGTCGCGCAGGACCGGGGCGCCCATGCGGCCGCCCGCCGCGCCCTCGGTGGGGCGGGGGACGGTGACGGTGTTGGTGACCGCCTTGTGCACGGCCTTCGGGTGCAGCCGCTTGAGGCGGACCAGTTGGGAGTCGCGCAGGGGCAGGGGGGCGAAGCGGATGCTGCTGCCCTGGGCGATGGCCTCGGTGACGCCGTGGGCGCGGCAGGTCTGGCGGAAGGCGGCGACGGCGAGGAGGTTGACCACCGGCTGCGGCAGTTCGCCGTAGCGGTCGACCAGCTCCTCCCGCACCGCGTCCAGGCCCGCGGCGTCGGGGGCGGCGGCGAGCTTGCGGTAGGCCTCCAGGCGCAGGCGCTCCCCCGGCACGTAGTCGTGCGGGATGTGGGCGTCGACCGGGAGGTCGACGCGGACGTCGGCCAGTTCCTCCTCGTCCTCGGCGCCGGGGGCGCCCGCGTGCTTGCGGAAGGCCTCCACCGCTTCGCCGACCAGGCGGATGTAGAGGTCGAAGCCGACGCCCGCGATGTGGCCGGACTGCTCGGCGCCGAGGATGTTGCCCGCGCCGCGGATCTCCAGGTCCTTCATGGCGACCGCCATGCCCGCGCCGAGTTCGGTGTTCTGGGCGATGGTGGCGAGCCGGTCGTGCGCGGTCTCGGTGAGCGGGGACTCCGGCGGGTACAGGAAGTAGGCGTAGCCGCGCTCGCGGCCGCGGCCCACCCGCCCGCGGAGCTGGTGCAACTGGGCCAGGCCGAGCATGTCGCCGCGCTCGACGATGAGGGTGTTGGCGTTGGAGATGTCCAGGCCGGTCTCGACGATCGTGGTGCACACCAGCACGTCGTGCTCGCGCTCCCAGAACCCCTGGATGATCTTCTCCAGCCGGTCCTCGTTCATCTGCCCGTGCGCGGTCACCACCCTGGCCTCGGGGACGAGTTCGCGCAGCGCCCGCGCTGCCTTCTCGATGGAGGAGACCCGGTTGTGCACGAAGAAGACCTGGCCGTCGCGCAGAAGTTCGCGGCGGATGGCGGCGGCGACCTGCTTGTCGTCGTAGGCACCGACGTAGGTGAGGATCGGGTGGCGGTCCTCGGGCGGGGTCAGGATGGTCGACATCTCGCGGATGCCCGCCAGCGACATCTCCAGGGTGCGCGGGATCGGCGTCGCGGACATGGTCAGCACGTCGACGTGGGTGCGCAGGGCCTTGATGTGCTCCTTGTGCTCGACGCCGAAGCGCTGCTCCTCGTCCACGATGACCAGGCCGAGGTCCTTGTAGCGCAGGCCGGTCTGCAGCAGGCGGTGCGTGCCGATGACGATGTCGACCGTGCCGTCGGCGAGGCCCTCGACGGTGCGCTCGGACTCCTGCGCGTCGGTGAACCGGGACAGGCCCTTCACCGTGACCGGGAACGAGTGCATCCGCCCGGCGAAGGTGGACAGGTGCTGCTGGGCCAGCAGCGTGGTGGGCACCAGCACGGCGACCTGCTTGCCGTCCTGCACCGCCTTGAACGCCGCGCGGACCGCGATCTCGGTCTTGCCGTAGCCGACGTCGCCGCAGATGACCCGGTCCATCGGGACGCCGCGCATCATGTCGGTCTTGACCTCGTCGATGGCGGCGAGCTGGTCGACGGTCTCGGTGAACGGGAACGCGTCCTCCAGCTCGCGCTGCCACGGGGTGTCCGGGCCGAACGCGTGGCCGGGGGCGGCCTGCCGGGCGGCGTAGAGCTGCACCAGCTCCGCGGCGATCTGCTTGACCGCCTTCTTCGCCTTGGCCTTGGTGTTCTTCCAGTCCGAGCCGCCGAGCTTGTTCAGCGTGGGCAGTTCGCCGCCGACGTAGCGGGAGACCTCGTCGAGCTGGTCGGTGGGCACGAACAGCCGATCGCCGGGGTGTCCGCGCTTGGAGCTGCCGTACTCCAGCACCAGGTACTCGCGGGTGACCGAGCCGCCGGAGGTGTCCTTGGTGGCGCGCTGCACCATCTCCACGTAGCGGCCGATGCCGTGCTGCTCGTGCACCACGTAGTCGCCGGGCTTGAGCGCCAGCGGGTCGACCGCGTTGCGCCGCCGCGACGGCATCTTGGTCGACATGTCGCGGGTGGAGGTGCCGTGCCTGCCGCCGGTGAGGTCGGACTCGGTGAGCACGACCAGCGCGCAGCCGGGCAGGCTGAACCCGTCCTCCAGCCCGGCCCGGACCACGGTGACCCGGCCCGCGGGCGGCGCCCCGGTCAGCCCGTCCTCGGCGAACGCGGCGGTGACCTCGGCCTCGGCGAGCTGGTCGACCGCGCGCTTGCCGGTGCCCGCCCCGGGCACGACCAGCACGGCGGCGCCGCCCGCGGCGGTGTGCGCGCGCAGGTCGGCGAAGGCGCGGGCGATGTCGCCGCGGTAGGACTCGACCGCGTGCACGTCGAGCGGGACCGCGTTCTCGTCGGTGAGCTGCGACAGCGTCCACCAGCAGCGGCCCGCGTCCCTGGCGTGCGCGGCGACGTCGCCCAGGTCGCGGTAGGCCGACGCGCCCAGGTCGATCGGGGCGGTGCCGCCGCCCGCGGCGGCCATCCAGGACGCCTCCAGGAACTCCTGGCCGGTGCGGACCAGGTCGTGCGCGCGGGTGCGGACCTTCTCCGGGTCGTTGACCACGACGTGCGTGCCCTCGGGGAGGGCGTCGGTGAGCATCTGCATCTCGCCGGGCAGCAGCGCCGGGATCAGCGCCTCCATGCCCTCGGACGGGATGCCCTCGGCGAGCTTGGTCAGCATCTCGTGCAGGTGCGCGTCGGACTCGTGGTGCCCGGCCAGGGCGGCGGCGCGGGCGCGGACCTCCTCGGTGAGCAGCAGCTCCCGGCACGGCGGCGCGGTGACCCCGGTCAGCTCCCCGGGCAGCGACCGCTGGTCGGCGACGGCGAAGGAGCGGATCTCGGAGACCTCGTCGCCCCAGAACTCCACCCGCAGCGGGTGCACGGCGGTCGGCGGGAACAGGTCGACGATGCCGCCGCGGACGGCGAACTCGCCGCGCTTCTCCACCATGTCGACCCTGGCGTAGGCCAGGTCGGCGAGCCGGGCGAGGACGGCGTCGAAGTCGGACTCCGCCCCGACCTCCAGGTGCACCGGGGTGAGTTCACCCAATCCGGGGGCCATCGGCTGGATCAGGCTGCGCACGGTGCAGACCACGACCTTGAGCGGCCCGGCCGGGTGTTCTTCGGGGTGGGCGAGCCTGCGCAGCACGGCGAGGCGGGCACCGACGGTGTCCGCGCGCGGGGACAGCCGCTCGTGCGGCAGCGTCTCCCAGGACGGGAAGTCGGCCACCGCGTCGCGGCCGAGCAGGTCGCCGAGGACGGCGACGAGGTCGTCGGCCTCGCGGCCGGTGGCGGTCACGGCCAGCACCGGCCTGCCCGCGCCCACCAGCGCGGACACCACCAGCGGCCGGGCCGCCACCGGGCCCTGCATGGCCATCGCCGGGGCACCGGCCGCCTCGGCCACGGCCAGGCAGGCCGGGTCGGCCAGCAGGGTGTCGAGAAGGCCGTGCAGCACGGCCGGGGCCTGGGACACGAGTGCGCCTGTCCTTTGCGGAGGTGGGTGTGGTCATCGGGTTCGGACGCGGACATACCCCTGCCGGGGAGGTGTCACCGGTGGGGGTACTCGGCTGCCAAGACTACGCACTGGCACTGACAGTCGCCGCGCCGATAGCGTTCGCCCATGTCGACCGAGGTGTGGGCGCGGCTGTCGCTGCCCGAGCCGCTGCTGGCCGCGCTGCTGGACCGGTGGGCGGAGGGCCACCGCCGCTACCACGACCTCCGGCACCTGCACGCGGTGCTGCGGCACGTGGACACCCTGGCCGGGCACGCCGCCGACCCCGACCTGGTGCGCCTGGCCGCCTGCTACCACGACGCCGTCCACCGGGGGGAACCCGACGACGAGGAAGCCAGCGCCCGGCTCGCCGAGACCGACCTGGCCGCGCACCTGCCCGCCGGTTCGGTGGCGGAGGTCGCCCGGTTGGTGCGCCTCACCAAGGGCCACCGCACCGAGCCGGGCGACACCAACGGCGAGGTGCTGTGCGACGCCGACCTGGCGATCCTCGCCGCGACGCCCGAGGACTACGACGCCTACGCCAGGGCGGTCCGCTTCGAGTACCCGCACGTCCCGGACGACGCGTTCCGCGCGGGGCGGGCCGTGGTGCTGCGGAACCTGCTGGAGTTGCCCTCTCTCTACCGGACCCCTCTTGCACGCAGCCGCTGGGACACTAGAGCGCGCAGGAACCTCAAGCGCGAACTGGGAAGCCTCACGCCTTCGGGGTGATCCGCAGCAGCTTGTCGTCCGAGCCGTTGGAGGTCGTCACGTAGAGGGCGCCGTCCGGACCCGTCCGCGCCGCGCGCAGCCTGCCGAACTGGTCGGCGAACTCCGGCGGGATCGCGACCGACTGCACGTTGGCGTCCTTGTCCAGGGACAGCAGGAGGAGCTTGGCGCCCTTCAACGCGGTGACCACGAGAGCGCCGTTGAGCGCCCCCCACTGCTCACCGTCGAGGAACGCGGACGCGCACACCGCCTCGGTGGTGGGGCCGGACTCCCACTTGGCCGGGACGGCGTCGGGGAAGCGGGTCAGGTCGGTCATCGGAACGCTCTCGTCGTACTCGGAGACCGTGCCGCCCTGCGACGGGTCCCAACCGTAGTTCGCGCCCGCGACCAGGAGGTTGACCTCGTCGTTCTTGTCCGGGCCGTGCTCGGCGGTGAGGACCTGCCCGGAACCCGGGCGGATCGCCACGCCCTGGACGTTGCGGTGGCCGTAGGTGTAGACCGGCGACCCGGGGGTGGGGTTGTCCGCCAGCGGGGCGCCCGTCTTGAGGTCGATGCGCAGGACCTTGCCGCCCAGGTTGCCCCTGTCCTGCGACGCCGACGCCGAGGCGGTGTCGCCGGTGCCGACGAGCAGCGCGCCGTCGGCGGCGATCGTCGGCCTGCACCCGGAGTGGCGGCCGCTCGCGGCGAGCGGCAGCCCGGTCAGCAGGTCCTTGACCTTCGTGGCGGACTGCTCGTCGTCGGACAGCTTCCAGGTGACCAGCCGGATGTCCTTGGGCTGCCCGCCCTCGGTGTGGGTCTGGCAGGAGGTGAACTCGCGGGAGGTGGCGAAGTCGGGGTGCACGACCATGCCCAGCAGCCCGCCCTCACCGCGCACCTGGATGTCGGCGGTGTCGGCCCGCAGGGTGGTCGCGGTCGCGCCGGGCCGCCCGGACGACAGCAGGGCGAACTGGCCGGTGCGCTGGCTGACCAGCACCTTGCCGTCCGGCAGGAACCCGATGTCCCACCCGTGGGTCAACCCGCCCGCGACGGTCTCCACGGCCAGCGCCGGGGCGACCGCCGAGGTGGGCGTGGCGGGCGCGGTCGAGCCCGGGGCGGGGACCTGGCCGACCGCGGCGTCGGAACAGCCTGCGAGGCCCAACGCCGCGGCGGCCGCGGTCAGTGCACGGGTCCGGAACATGTGCCCAGAATGCCCGTTCCCGGGGCGGGGCGCCGCCCGACCACCCGACCCGCGTGACGGCGCTCTCGGAGGCTCCCCGGACCGGGGGCCGGCGGATACGGTGTGCCGGTGAGCGAGTACCTGAGCCTGGCCGTCGAGGGCCCGGTGGCGACCCTGACCATCGACCGCCCGGCGAAGCGCAACGCGCTCAGCTACGAGATGTGGGCGGCCATCCCCGGCCACGTCGCCGCGGTCGCCGCCGACGACAGTGTCCGGGTGCTGGTCGTGCGCGGCACCGACACGTTCTCCGCCGGGGCCGACATCAGCGAGTTCACCACCCTGCGCCGCGACGCCGAGGGCGCGGTCCGCTACGGCGAGGCGGTGGAGGCGGCCACGGCCGCGCTGACCGGCCTGGCCAAGCCCACCGTCGCCGCCATCACCGGCTTCTGCATCGGCGGCGGCTGCGAACTCGCCCTCGCCTGCGACCTGCGCATCGCCACCGACGACGCCCGCTTCGGCATCACCCCGGCCAAGCTCGGCATCGTGTTCAACCTCCCCTCCACCAAGCAACTTGTGGACGCGGTCGGCCCCGCCTGGGCCAAGCAGATCCTCTTCACCGGCGACATCCTCGACGCCGCCACCGCCCTGCGCATCGGCCTGGTCAACGAACTGCACCCCGTCGACGACCTGCCCAAGCGCGCCGAGGACCTCGCCACCCTGATGGCCACCCGCTCCCAGGTCACCATCCGCGGCGCCAAGACCATCATCACCAAGATCGTCGACGGCGCCGCGGCGGCCGACCCCGAGGTCGAGGCCCTCTACAGCCACTCGGTCACCAGCGCGGACTACGCCGAGGGCGTGACCGCCTTCCTCGAGAAGCGCCCCCCGAGGTTCTGACCCCACCCGGTCCGGCACCACCCGTCCGACGCGGACCGGTCAGCCGCGCTCGCGCAGCGTCGGTTTGCCCTCCAGGTGCGACAGGCCGTTCCACGCCAGGTTCACCAGGTGCGCCGCGACCTCGTTCTTGCCCGGTTCCCTGGCGTCGAGCCACCACTGCCCGGTCAGCGCCACCATCCCCACCAGCGACTGCGCGTACAGCGCGGCCAGGTGCGCGTCGTAGCCGCGCTTGGAGAACTGCACGCCCAGGATGTGCTCCACCTGGCTGGCGATGTCGTTGAGCAGGCTGGAGAAGGTGCCGGTGGCGGTGGCGACCGGGGAGTCGCGGACCAGGATGCGGAACCCGTCGGTGGAGCCCTCGATGTAGTCGAGCAGGGAGCAGGCCGCCCGTTCCAGGAGCAGGCGGGGGTGGGCGGCGTCCTCGGTCAGCGCGTCGGTCATGCCGGAGAGCAGGGACTGCATCTCGCGGTCGACGACGACCGCGTAGACGCCCTCCTTGCCGCCGAAGTGCTCGTACACGACCGGTTTGCTGACCCCGGCCCGGTGGGCGATCTCCTCGACCGACGAGCTGTCGTAGCCCTTCTCCGCGAACAGCTCGCGGGCGACGTCCAGCAGTTGCTGGCGGCGTTCCTTGCCCGTCATGCGCACGCGCGATTCCCCTTGCCGACGCCGACCGCTCATCGGCACACCCTAGATAGTCACCTGGTGGCGGTGAGCTTGGCCAGGCGCTGGGGGGTGGGCCAGCGGACGTCGGTGGCCCAGCCGAGCTTCTCGAACACCCAGATCAGGCGGGCCGAGGTGTCGATCTGGCCGCGCTTGACCCCGTGCCTGGCGCAGGTGGGGTCGGCGTGGTGCAGGTTGTGCCAGGACTCGCCGAAGCTGAGGATGGCCAGCGGCCAGAAGTTGGCGGCCTTGTCCCGGCTGGTGAAGGGGCGCTCGCCGATCAGGTGGCAGATGGAGTTGGTGGACCAGGTCACGTGGTGCAGGACCGCGACGCGGACCAGGCCCGCCCAGAAGAACGCGGTGACCCCGCCCCACCACGACCAGGTGAGCAGGGCGCCGAGGGCGGCGGGGAGCAGCAGGGTCGCGGTGGTGCACAGCCAGAACAGCTTGTGCACCCGGACGATGTCGCGGTCGGCGAGCAGGTCGGGGGCGAAGCGCTGCTTGTTGGTGACCTCGTGCTCGAAGATCCAGCCCATGTGCGCGTGCCAGAAGCCCTTGGCGATGCCGAGCGGGGTGGTGCCGTGCAGCCACGGGGAGTGCGGGTCGCCCTCGCGGTCGGAGAAGGCGTGGTGGCGGCGGTGGTCGGCGACCCAGATGATCGGCGGGCCCTGGATGGCCATGCAGCCCATGACGGCCAGGACGATCTTGAGCGGGCGCTTGGCCTTGAACGAGCCGTGGGTGAACAGCCGGTGGTAGCCGACGGTGATGCCCAGGCCGGTGAAGTAGAAGAAGAACACCGCCAGCGCGACGTCGACCCAGCCCAGGCCCCAGCCCCACAGCAGCGGCACGGCCGCGATGAGGGCGGCGAACGGGACGAGGATGAAGATGTAGACCGCGATCCGGTTGGCGGAGCCGCGGCTGCCCTCGTAGAGGGGTTTCGGGCCGCCGGACGATTCGCCGCCCGCCTTCGCGTCGAGGGTGCTCGTCATGTTCAGGTACCTCTTTCCGAACCCGGGGCTGAGGCCAGGCTCACCTACGGCGCCGTAACTTACGTCAGCGTAGGGAATGGGCGCGCCGACGCGCCAGCGCTGCGGCGACCCCGTCGGCGCGTCGGGCGCGGCGGGTTCGCGCCACTGTGCCGGGGTGCGGGAACGGTGCGTCCCGGTGCGCGTTCCGTGCGTAGCGGTGCGGCCGTCGGAGTGACCCGCGTAACACCCGATCGGACGCGAGCGACGACCAATCCGCCGGGTACCGGTGCTGGCCGCCCGGCGGTCGTGCCACGATGTCCCCGCGGTCGGTGGTGATCCACCGGCGGTCCGCCGTGGTGTAAAGGCAGCACCTTGGATTTTGGTTCCAATGGTTCAGGTTCGAATCCTGGCGGCGGAGCGGGCCACCCGGTCCGGGCGGGACCAGGGGCGGCGACAACAGAACACGCGGGGCGCGGGACACCGCGGACACAGCAGGCCTCGAGCCCGGAGGGTGCAGCGACGGACGTGGACGACGAGCAGCGTGGCGACGGCGAGCTGCCCGCGTTGGAGGAGCGCTCCGACGCCTGGCTGGTCGGGCGCGCGCGCGAGCTGCTCGCCGTCATCCAGACCAGCGCGCTGCGCGACCGCCCCCGGCACACCGACGAGGTCGACCGGCTGCTGGCCGAGGCGCAGAGCCGGGGCGAGCCGAGGATGGTGGCCCAGCTCCTGCGCTCGGCGGTCGCGGTCCGGGTGGTCAACAACGAGCTGGCCGACTCCGCCGAACCGCTGCTCGACGAGATGCTGGCGCACACCCGCCGCCACGGGCTGGTGGTGCTGCAGGCCGACGCGCACGCGCTGCGCGGGCGCAGGCTGCTGCTGGCGGGCGCGGAGGACGCCGCGCTGACCGAGGCCGCGGTCGCGCTGGCCATGCTGGACGAGGACATCACCCCGGACGTGATGCTCGGCGGCCGCACCTGGGACATGATCATGGCGGCCACCCTGGTCGACATCGGCACCGTGCTCACCCAGCTCGGCGTCTACGAGGTCGCCGACCAGGTGATGTCGCGGGCGCACAAGTGCATCCGGGCCAGCGCCGGGCCGCACCTGATCTCGGTGCACCTGATCAACCGGGCCCGGCTGCTGGTCGGCTGGGGCCTGCGGCTGGAGCGCATCGGCGAGGACGAGCGGGCCGCCGAGCGGTTCGCCACCGCGGCGGCCATCGCGGTCGCGGTGGAGGCGCCGTTCCGCGAGTCGCTGTTCCCCCGCGACCCGCACTCCGCCGCCGCCGACCAGAACCCGATCATCGGCGCCGCGCTGGCCCTGGCCCAGCCCGGGGAGGCGCACATCGGCAGGCTGCGCGGGCTGATCGCCTCCGACAGCTACCCGCGCGAACTGGTCATCGTGGCGATCGCGCTGGCCCGCTGCCTGGAGCACGAGGGCCGCGAGGAGGAGGCGGTGGAGGTCCTCGGCAGCGCCCGCGCGGAGATGTGCGACGAGGCCGCCGAGCCGACGCTGCGGCTGTGCCTGATCCGCGAGTTCGCCCGGCTGTCCGGCCCGGACGGCGGGGAGCGCACCGCCTCGGCGCTGGAGCACTACGCCACCGAGCTGGAGGCCCAGCTCTGGGACATGCGCGAGTCGCGGATCGCCACCCTCAACACCCGCCGCGAGCACGAGCGGCTGTCGCGGATGCACTCCTCGATCGCCCGGCAGGCGTTGCAGGACCCGCTGACCGGGCTGCCCAACCGCCGCGCGCTCGACGAGCGGTTGGACGCCCTGGCGTCCTCGCCGACCAACCACCCGCTGGCCATTGCCCTGGTCGACCTGGACGGCTTCAAGGGCGTCAACGACCGCATGTCGCACGCCGAGGGCGACGACGTGCTGCGGGTGGTCGCGGGCACCCTGCGCGACGCGCTGCGCGGCAGCGACATGGTCGCCCGCTACGGCGGCGACGAGTTCATCGTGCTGCTGCCCGGGGCCCCGCTGCACGCCGCGGAGGCCGCGCTGCGCCGGGCGCTGACCGCGGTGGCGAACCTCCCGCGCGACATGTCCCACGGTGTGACGTTGTCGATAGGCGTGGTGGCGCTGCGCCCGCAGGAGACCGCGGTGCGCGCGCTGGCCCGCGCGGACGCGGCGATGTACCAGGCCAAGCGCGGTGGCGGCAACGACATCGTGGCGATCACCGCGGCCGAGTCGGGCAGGCGGGCGCGGGTCGAGCCGGGCACGCTGTCGGCCGCAGGGGCCACCGACCGGGCGTGGGTGCTCCCGGAGACCACGTAGGATCGGCTCCCGGCCGCACCTCGCCGGATGGTGCCAGCGGGATCGCCGGACGCGGCCGCTGCGTGACCCGATTTGCCGACCCGACTGTGCCCGCCCGACCATGCCGACCCGACCATGCCGACCCGACTGCTCCGACCCCGCCGCGCAGGTCAGACCTGCCGACCCGAGCCGCCGACACCCCGATGCCGAGGAGCGCGATGCCCGCCAACCACCCGGACCACCCGCAGCTCGGGCAGGTGAGCGCGGTCGTGCTCGCCGCGGGCGAGGGCACCCGGATGCGCTCGGCCACCCCGAAGGTGCTGCACCCGGTGGCGGGCAGGCCGCTGGTCGAGCACGCCGTGCGGGCCGCGGCCGGGCTCAAGCCCGCGCACCTGGTGGTCGTCCTCGGGCACGGCCGCGACGCGGTCGGCGCGCACCTGTCCACCGTGGCCGAGGCCCTGGGCCGCGAGGTCGTGACCGCGGTGCAGGAGAACCAGAACGGCACCGGCGACGCGGTGTCCTGCGGGCTGGCGCCGCTGCCCGCCGACCTGACCGGCACGGTGCTGGTCACCTACGGCGACGTGCCGCTGCTGGACACCGCCACGCTCACCGCGCTGCTCGACGAGCACGCCGGGCGCGGCAACGCCGTCACCGTGCTGACCGCCGTGGTCGCCGACCCGACCGGCTACGGCCGGATCACCCGGACCGCCGACGGCGCCGTGGAGGCGATCGTCGAGCACAAGGACGCCACCGCCGAGCAGCGGGCCATCACCGAGGTCAACTCCGGGGTGTACGCCTTCGACGCGGCGGTGCTGGTCGACGGCCTGTCCCGGCTGTCCACCGACAACGCCCAGGGCGAGCTGTACCTGACCGACGTGCTGGGCATCGCCGCCGCCGACGGCCGCCGGGTCGGGGCGCTGGTGTGCGCGGACCCGTGGCTGACCGAGGGCGTCAACGACCGGGTGCAACTGGCCCGGCTCGGCGCCGAGCTGAACCGCCGGGTGGTGGAGTCCTGGATGCGCGCCGGGGTCACCGTGGTCGACCCGGCCAGCACCTGGGTCGACGTCGAGGTGGAGCTGGCCCGCGACGTGCTGCTGGAGCCGGGGGTGCAGCTGCGCGGGCGGACCACCGTCGGCGAGGGCGCCACCGTCGGGCCGGACACCACGCTGACCGACGTGGAGGTCGGGGCCGGGGCGAGCGTGGTGCGCACGCACGGCTCGGGGGCCGTGGTCGGGGCCGGGGCCACCGTCGGCCCGTTCGCCTACCTGCGCCCGGGGACGCGGCTGGGCGAGCGCGGCAAGATCGGGACCTTCGTGGAGACCAAGAACGCCGACATCGGCACCGGTTCCAAGGTGCCGCACCTGTCCTACGTGGGCGACGCCACCATCGGCGAGCACAGCAACATCGGCGCGGCCAGCGTGTTCGTCAACTACGACGGGGTGGCCAAGCACCGCAGCGTCGTCGGTTCGCACGTGCGCACCGGCTCGGACAACATGTTCGTGGCCCCGGTGACCGTCGGCGACGGCGCCTACAGCGGCGCGGGCACGGTGATCCGCGCGGACGTGCCCCCCGGCGCGCTCGCGGTGTCCGGCGGCCCGCAGCGCAACATCGACGACTGGGTCCTGCGCAGCAGGCCGGGCACCGCCTCGGCGGACGCGGCGCGCAGGGCGCGGCGGGCAGCGGCCGACGCGGACGACACCACGACCCGGACCGAGCCCGGCACCGACTAGCGGTTCCCCCGACAGCCCGTGGTTCCCCAGACAGCGAGGACGCGCATGAGCACCAAGACCGGCGGCACCCCGAAGAAGAACCTGATGCTGTTCTCCGGACGGGCCCACCCGGAACTCGCCGAGGAGGTCGCCAAGCACCTCGACGTGGAGATCACCCCGCAGGCGGCCTACGACTTCGCCAACGGCGAGACCTTCGTCCGGTTCGAGGAGTCGGTGCGCGGCTGCGACGCCTTCGTCATCCAGAGCCACTCCGCGCCCATCAACCAGTGGGTGATGGAGCAGTTGCTCATGGTCGACGCGCTCAAGCGGGCCAGCGCCAAGCGGATCACCGTGATCATGCCGTTCTACCCGTACGCGCGGCAGGACAAGAAGCACAAGGGCCGCGAGCCGATCTCCGCCCGGCTCATCGCCGACCTGTTCAAGACCGCGGGCGCCGACCGGATCATGACCGTCGACCTGCACACCGCGCAGATCCAGGGCTTCTTCGACGGCCCGGTCGACCACCTGTTCGCCCAGACGCTGCTGTCGCGCTACGTCAAGGAGAACTACCCGGCGCAGAACATCACCGTCGTCTCCCCCGACGCCGGGCGCACCAAGCTGGCCGAGAAGTGGGCCAACGACCTGGGCGGGGTGCCGATCGCGTTCATCCACAAGACCCGCGACCCGCTGCGACCCAACGAGGTCGTCGCCAACCGGGTGGTCGGCGAGGTCGAGGGCAGGCTGTGCGTGGTCATCGACGACATGGTCGACACCGGCGGCACCATCGCCAAGGCGGTCGGCCAGCTCATCGACGAGGGCGCCGCGGACGTGGTCATGGCGGCCACGCACGGCGTGCTGTCGGGCCCGGCGCAGGAGCGGCTGTCGGGCTGCGGCGCCAAGGAGGTCATCTTCACCAACACGCTGCCGATCGGCGAGGACAAGCGCTTCCCGGGGATGACCGTGCTGTCCATCGCCCCGCTGCTGGCGCGCGCCATCCGCGAGGTCTTCGAGGACGGCTCGGTCACTTCGCTCTTCGACGGTGATGCGTAGCGTTTTCCCTGCGGGCGACCCCGGTTTCGTTCCGGGGCGGGGTCGTGCGTAGACTATTCGAGTTGCCTCGGCGAGGCGGGCATCGCGCCTGGCGTGATCGACGTGGCGGTTCTCGGACCGTTCCCATTGGTCCCGGGTTATCGCGCGCCCCCTTGCCGCAGGCCGCCGCAGCCGACTGAGAAGTCGCGCCCCCGCCGCCGTTGTTGATCGCAAGGAGTGTTCCGCCGTGTCCGAGGTAAAGCTGGCCGCCGAGCAGCGCACCGAGTTCGGCAAGGGCGCGGCTCGCCGCACCCGTCGCGCGGGCAAGATCCCCGCCGTGCTGTACGGACACGGTTCCGACCCGCAGCACCTGGCCCTGCCCGCCCTGGAGTTCGCCCGCGTCGTGCGTGAGCACGGTCAGAACGCGGTGCTGACCCTGGACTTCGGCAGCGGTGCCGAGCTGGCGCTCACCAAGACCGTCACCACCCACCCGCTGAAGAACTACATCGAGCACGTCGACCTGCTGCTGGTCAAGCGGGGCGAGAAGGTCACCGTCGAGGTCCCCGTCGTCATCACCGGCGAGGCCGCCCCGGGCACCCTGCTCACCCAGGACCTCACCACCCTGCAGGTCGAGGCCGACGCGCTGAACATCCCGGACCAGGTCGAGCTGTCCATCGCGGGCGTCACGGCGGGCACCCAGATCAACGCCGCCGAGGTCCCGCTCCCGTCGGGCACCACCCTGGTGACCGACCCGGCCGCCCTGGTGCTCGCGGTCAACGCGGCGCCGACCGCCGAGCAGATGGAGGCGGAGATCGACGCCGAGGGCGCGGGCGTGGTCGAGGAAGCCCCCGAGACCTCCCAGGACTGACACCGCCGCAACGGCGCGTTTGACACAATCCCCGATGCCCCGGTCCGACTGGACCGGGGCATCGGGCCGTGGAACGGAGGGTGCATGGGCGAGGACGACGCACCCCAGGTCGTCGTCGGCCTGGGCAACCCCGGCCCGCAGTACGCGGGCAACCGGCACAACATCGGCTTCCTGGTCGCCGACGAGCTGGCCGCCAGGGTGGGCGGAAAGTTCAAGGCGCACCGATCCGGGGCCGAGGTGCTGGAGGGCAGGCTGGCCGGGGCGCGGGTCGTGCTGGTCAAGCCCCGGTCGTTCATGAACGTCTCGGGCGGTCCGGTGGCGGGCGCGCTGCGGTTCTTCAAGGCCCCGCTGGAGCGGCTGAGCGTCGTCCACGACGAGCTGGACCTGCCCTTCGGGGCGGTCCGGCTCAAGCTCGGCGGCGGCGAGAACGGCCACAATGGATTACGGTCGATCTCGAAGTCGCTGGGCAGCAGGGAGTACCACCGTGTGCGGTTCGGCATCGGCAGACCACCGGGTCGGCAGGACCCGGCCGACTTCGTGCTGCGCGATTTCAGCGCCGCCGAGCGCAAGGAGCTGGCGTTCGAGGTCGACCGGTGCGCCGACGCGGTGGAGGCGCTCGTGGGCCAGGGCCTGACGGCCGCGCAGAACAGTTTCCACGCGACCTGAGTCGCCGCTACCGTCTGAGGAGTGCAGCCGAACATGCCGCTGACCGCGGAGGCCGTCCGGGCGGCCACCTTCGACAAGGCGCCCTTCGGCAGGCGCGGCTACCACGAGGACCAGGTCGACGCGTTCCTGGACCGGGTGGAAGCCGCCCTCGAGGGTGGCGAGCCGATCACCGCCGCCGAGGTGAGCTCGGTGGAGTTCGACGCCGCCCCGATCGTGCGCCGCGGCTACCACGAGGGCCAGGTGGACGAGTTCCTCGACCTGGTCGTGGAGCACCTGGAACGGGTCGAGGCCGGGGAGGACGACCTCGACGACGACGACTTCGACGACCCGCCCGCACCGCGCCGCCAGCCGGGCCAGGCCACCGGCCCGCGCGTCGTCCTGCCCCCCACCCCGCCGGGGAAGACGGCCCTGGAGCTGCCGCCGGGCATGTCCGCCGACCCGACCCCGCCACCGCGGCGCCGGGTGATCCCCAACACCCCCGAGCCCACCCGCCAAGCCGCCCCGCCCCCCGCGGCCAAGGCCCCGGCAGCGCAGGTCCCGGCGGCGGCGGACGACGACTTCGAGCCGTTCGTGCTCAGCGACGACCTGCCCGCCGAGCGACCACCCGCACCCGCCCAGCAGCAGCCCGCCCAGCCCCGGCAGGCGCAGCACCGCCCGGCCGCGAGCGGTTCGACCGGCCACACCTCGGGCCCGCACCAGCTCCCGGTCAAGGACCAGCGCCGCGTCTTCCTGCCGCCCCCCGGCAACGGCACGACCGACAACGGCGACGGCGCGCAGCACCCGAGGCAGGCCCCAGCCCGCCCGGCCCAGCAGCCCCAGGCCACCCAGCAGCCCCAGCAGGCCCCGGTGCGGCGCAGGCACGAGGCGGAGGAGCCGCCACGCCGGGACAACCGCGAGTGGTTCACCGAGCCCAGGGGCTACCCGCCGGTCCCCCCGGAGCACCAGGCCCAGCACCAGCAGCCCGCCCCGCCCCCGGTCCAGCAGCAGCCCGCGCAGCAGCAGCCCCCGCGCCCCCAGTCGTACCCGACCCGGCACGCGGCCCCCGAGCTGCCGATCGACTCCGACGTGCCGTTCCTGCCGCTGCCCCCCGCCCCCGCCGGGGTCCGCGGCTACCGCACCGGCGACGTGGAACGCCTGGTCCAGATCCTCACCCGAGCCGCCACCTCCCTCGACGACATCCCCACGGCCGAGGAACTGGAGGCCGCCCGCCCCGGCCTGACGTTCTTCGTCGGCCAGGGCTACCACCAGGCCGCGGTCGACGCGGTCATCGAAGCGTGGGTGGACGAGCTGCACCGCCGGGAGCACTGAGCACGATGACCCCGGAGGAAGTCCACGCGGCCCGCTTCAGCAAGCCGGCGGTGGGCAGGCGCGGCTACGACGAGGACGAGGTCGACGCCTTCCTCGCCCGGGTGGTCGACGCCCTGGAGGGCCGGACCCGGCTCACCGCCGCCGAGGTGCACGAGGTCAGCTTCGGCAAACCCCCCATCGGCAGGCGCGGCTACTACGAGTCGGAGGTCGACGACTTCCTGGACCGGGTGGCCGCGCACTTCGCCCACCACCCCCCACCCCCGGCACCCTCACCGCGCCCCCTGACCGACCACGACATCCGCACCGCCCGCTTCCCCCCGACCCCCTTCGGCCGCCGCGGCTACGACGCCACCGAGGTCGACGCCTTCCTGCTCAAGGCGGAGGAAGCCTTCCGGGGCACGGTCGACCTGACCGCCCAAGACGTCCGCGACACCAAGTTCGGCCCCTCCCCCCGCCTCGGCCCCGGCTACCGGGAAGCCGACGTCGACGCCTTCCTGGAAGCCATCGCCACCGAACTGACCCGCCGCAGGACCTGAGCCACACCACCCCGGACGAAGCGGCCGACCAGCCACCCCCAGACCGGCAGGCCCAGCGGCCGGCCACGCCGAAGCCCACCGGGCGCAGCGGCCGACCACCCCGAAAACCGGCGGCCCGGCGAGCGAACTGCCCGGGTGGGTGGATGCGCTTGCCCAGCCGACCACCCCGAAAACCGGCGGCCCGGCTACGCCCCTGCCCGGGTGGGTGGATGTGTTTGGCCGGGGGTGGCGATCATGTGACAGCCTGCCTGGGCGGTGGGGCATCTTTTCAGCCCCACCTGACGCACTGGAGCACATGATCGCCATAGGGGCCCCGGCCAAACACATCCACCCAGCCGGGCACACCCACAAACAACCGGGCTTTGCAGGACACAGGCACGGCCAAACACATCCACCCACCCGGGCACCCCAACGAAACGACCGGCGCTCCGAACAACAGCCAAGAAGATCACCGGCTCCCGACCGGAACCGGCGTCAAGAAGCAGCAGCCCGGATCGACGACTCCAACTGCTCCCCGGCAGCCGCCCGCCGCAACTTCCCCGAAGGCGTCTTCGGCAGGGTCCCCGGCGCCAGCACCAACACCGACACCGGCCGGGCGTTCACCGACTCGAAAACCCGAGCCCCCACGTCCTTCCGAATCCGCTTCTCCTCCCCCGCGTCCCCCGCGAACTTCGACTCCACGACCACGGCGAACCGCTCCCGCCTGCTCCCGGCGTCCAACCGCACCGCCACCGCGTTCCCCGCCCGCACCCCCGGCACGGTCCCCGCCGCCCGCTCGATGTCGGTCGGGTAGATGTTCCGCCCGGCCAGGATGATCACGTCCTTCTGCCTGCCGCAGATGACGATCTCCCCACCGGCCAGGTACCCGATGTCCCCCGTGGACAGCCACCCCTCGGCGTCCTGAGTCGCAACAGGACCGTCGACCGTCAGGTACCCGGGCGTCACGGCTTCGCCGCGCAACTGGATCTCCCCGACCTCGCGCTCCCCGCGCACCACCCCGTCCCCCGAGACGATGCGCGCCTCGATGCCCGCCAACGGCTTGCCCAGCAACGCGAACGACCGCGCCGGGCCGTCGGCAGCGGGCACGGCAAGCTGCTCGGACTCCAGCTTGTCCGCGTCCACGGAGTCCAGGCGCAGCCCGGAGAGCAGCGGCGCGAACGACACCGCCAACGTGGTCTCGGCCATGCCGTAGGCGGGGAAGACGCACTCGGCGCGCAGGCCGAAGCGGGCGCCCTCGGCGGTGAACGCCGCCACCGCCTTCTCGTCGATGGGCTCGGCGCCGTTGAGCGCCAGGCGCAGCGACGACAGGTCGTACTTGCCGTCCTCGTCCACTCCGGACAGTCGCCTGCCGAGCAGGGCGTAGGCGAAGTTGGGGGCGGCGGTGATGGTGCCGCCGTACCGGCTGATCAGGTCGGCCCAGATGAGCGGGCCGGTGAGGAACTCGACCGGGGTGACCTTGACCAGTTCCATCCCGATGGTCATCGGCACGGTGAGGAAGCCGACCATGCCCATGTCGTGGAACAGCGGCAGCCAGGACACCATCACGTCGTGCTCGACGTCGAGGGCCGACGCCGCGCGCATGGAGGTCAGGTTGGCGAACAGGTTGCCGTGCAGGATGCGCACGGCCTTCGGGTCGGCGGTGGACCCGCTGGTGAGCTGCAGCAGGGCGGGCTGGTCCTCGCCGACCTCGACGACCTCGGCCAGCGGCTCGCCGTCGGCGAGGTCGGTGAGCAGCAGGTGGCCGATGCCGTGCTGCTCCAGCACCGGGGCGAGCTGGTCGAACGGGGCGCCGAGCAGCACCAGCTCCGAGCCGATCATGCTCAGCACCCGCACGGTGTCCTCGGCCCACTCGGCCAGGTCGGTGCGCGGGGTCGGCTGGTGCAGCATGGTGACGCTGCCGCCGGAGAGCCACACCGCCTGCACGGCCGGGGCGATGGTGATCGGTTCGGCGGCCAGCACGGCGACCGCGCCCCCGGGCGCCAGCCCGCCCGCGACCAGCGCGCCCGCCATCCGCAGCGCCCGCCGGTGCACCTCGCCCCAGGTGGTGCGCACCGGGTCGGCGGGCTCCCCCGTGGTGATCCCGCGCGCGTCCCCCCGGGTGCGGGCGGTCTCCAGCAGCATGTCGACGAACCGGCTCATGACCGCCAGCTTAGGGCCTGCGTCAGACCGCCGGGGGCGCCGCGGTGATCACTCGGCGGCGTCGGCCACCTCGAGCCAGCGGCCCTCCAGCTCCTCCTTCTCCGCGACGACCCCGCGCAGTTCGGCGTCGAGGTCGAGGAGCTTGCCGCTGTCGGTGGCCGCCTCGGCGAGGGCGGCGTGCAGCTTGGCTTCCTTCTTGTCCAGGGTGGCGATCTGCCGCTCCAGCCGCGACAGCTCCTTCTGCGCGGCCCGGCGCTCGGCGGCGTTGACCTTCGGCCCGTCGTCGCGGACCGGCTTCGCCGCGGCGGGCGCGGTCGCGGAGACGATCTTCAGCCGCAGGTCCAGGTACTCCTCGATGCCGCCGGTCAGGTCGCTGATCTTGCCGTCGCCGAACAGCGCCACCACCCGGTCGCACACCCGCTCGACCAGGTACCGGTCGTGGGAGACGACGACGATGGTGCCCGGCCAGGAGTCGAGCAGGTCCTCCAGTTGCTGGAGGGTGTCGATGTCGAGGTCGTTGGTGGGCTCGTCGAGCAGCAGGACGTTGGGCTCGGCCATCAGCAGCCTGGCGAGCTGCAACCGCCGCCGCTCCCCGCCGGACAGGTCGCCGACCGGGGTCCACTGCTTCTCCGCCGGGAACCCGAACCGCTCGGCGAGCTGGGACGCGGACAGCTCCTGCTTGCCGAGCTGCACCCGGCCCGCGATCTCCTCGACCGCCTCCAGCACCCGCTTGCGCGGCGGCAGCTCGACCAGTTCCTGGGTCAGGTGCGCGATCCGCACCGTCTGCCCCTGGACCCGCCTGCCCGTCACCGGCTCGCTGTCCCCGGCGAGCAGCCGCAGCAGGGTGGTCTTGCCGGACCCGTTGACCCCGACCAGGCCGACCCGGTCGCCGGGGCCGATCCGCCAGGTCTCGTGGTCCAGGATGGGCTTGTCGCCCGCCTTCACCGAGGCGTCCTCCAGCTCCAGCACCGTGCGCCCGAGCCTGCGCTTGGCGAAGGCCAGCAGCTCCACGCTGTCGCGCGGCGGCGGCACGTCGGAGATCAGCTCCTCGGCGGCCTCGATCCGGTAGCGCGGCTTGGAGGTGCGGGCCGGGGCGCCGCGGCGCAGCCAGGCCAGCTCCTTGCGGGCCAGGTTGCGCCGCTTCTCCTCCAGGGTGTCGGCCAGCCTGGCCCGCTCCGCCCTGGCGTAGACCCAGTCGGCGTACCCGCCCTCGTACTGCTCGACCCGGCCGCCGACGACCTCCCAGGTCCGCGTGCACACGGTGTCGAGGAACCACCGGTCGTGCGTGACGACGACGAGCGCGGTGCCGCTGCTGATCAGGTGGTCGGCCAGCCAGCGCACCCCCTCGACGTCGAGGTGGTTGGTGGGCTCGTCCAGCACGACCAGGTCCAGGTCCTGCACCAGGGCCGCGGCGAGGGCCACCCGGCGCCGCTCGCCACCGGACATGGTGTCGACCGGGCTGTCCAGGCCGAGGGTGAGGATCTCCAGGCCGGTGAGGATCGACCGGGCGCGGGCGTCGGCGGCCCACTGGTGCTCCTCGGTGATGCCCAGCGGGTCCAGCACCGCGTTGCGCACGGTCGACCCGGCGGGCAGGTCGGTGCGCTGGGTGACCACGGCCATCCGCAGGTCGCGGTTGCGGCTGACCCGCCCGGTGTCGGCGGGCTCGATCCCGGCCAGCACCTCCAGCAGGGTGGTCTTCCCCCCGCCGTTGAGGCCCACGACCCCGATCCGGTCGCCCTGGTTGACGCCCAGGGAGACCGAGTCCAGCAACGGGCGGACACCGTAGCTCTTGCTGACGTTCTCGATGTTGACGAGGTTGACCATTCGCGCTTTCCAGGTGTGGTTCGGGGGGCGGACTACGCGTGCGCCTCGGGCGGCACCGGGCGCGGGGTGTCCTCGGTGACGACCCGCGCCCCGGGCACCGGGCCGTGCGCCACCCGGACCGTGCGGCACACGCCCGCACCGGACAGCTCCGCGGCCACCCGCAGCGCGGCGTCGGCGTCGGCGCAGAGGAACGCGCAGGTGGGCCCGGACCCGGAGACGATGCCCGCCAGGGCACCGGCGGTGACCCCGGCCCGCAGCGTGCGCCGCAGGCCCGGCCGCAGCGACACCGACGCGGCCTGCAGGTCGTTGCCGAGCAGCGGCGCCAGCCTGCCCGGGTCCCCGGAGGCCAGCGCCTCCAACACCGGCTCCACGGCGCCGATCCGGGGCGGGTCGCCGTCGGCGCGCAGCCGGTCCAGCTCGCCGTAGACGCTCGGGGTGGACAGGCCGCGCCGGTCGAAGGCCAGGACCCAGTGGTAGGTGTGCCGGGACAGGACGGGCACCAGCTCCTCACCGCGCCCGGTGCCCAGCGCGGTCCCGCCGTGCAGCACGAACGGCACGTCGCTGCCCAACCGCGCGGCGACCCCGGCCAGCTCGTCGCGCCCGATGTCCAGGCGCCACAGCGACGACAGCGCGACCAGGGTGGCCGCCGCGTCGGCGCTGCCGCCCGCCATGCCCCCGGAGACCGGGATGCCCTTGCGGATCACGACCCGGATCTTCGGCTCCTCCGGGTCGCGGCCGACGTGCTCGGCCAACTCCCGCACCGCCCGCCAGGCCAGGTTGCTGGGACCGGTGGGCACCGAGTCGGCGCCCTCGCCGTGCACCTCGACCCCCGGCTCGTCGGCGATGGCGACGGTGACCTCGTCGGTCAGCGAGAGGGCCTGGAAGATGGTGGCCAGGTCGTGGTAGCCGTCCGGCCGCAGGTCCCCGACTCCCAGGTGGAGGTTCACCTTGGACGGGACGCGAACGGTGACCGGCGGAGGCACGACAGCAAGCACCCGCCCAGCCTACGGCCGTGCTGCCCCTGGCTGGTCCCAAGGTCCCCGGGTGTGCGTTTCAGGAGCTTCAAAGCGCCGGTCTTTTCGCTGGGTGCCCGGGTGGATCTGCTCAGCCGTGCCGTGGTTTCAAAGCCCGGTCGTTTGTTGGGCGTGCCCGGGTGGGTGGATCTGCTTGGGCGGGGCCCCTACAGCGATCATGCGCCTGGTGTGACCGAGTGGGGCGAAAAGAGTGCCCCACTGCCCAGGCAGGCTTGCACATGATCGCCTCCCCCACCCAAGCACATCCACCCACCCGGGCATGTCCGTAGCCGGGCCGGCGGTTGGCAGGGGGCTGGCTTTCGCTGCGCCCGGTGAGGTTGCGGGTGGCTGGCCGCTTGACCGGCGGTTGGTGGGGTGGTCGGTTGCTGCGCCGGTGGGTTCGGCGGGGCTGGTGGGCGGATCAGCGGGTGCGTTGGGCTGGGGTGGGAAGCACCGCGCCCGCCCTGCCGGGGGTGCCGGTGGGGCGGGCGCGGTGGTTCGTCGTGGGTCAGGCGCAGGCGGCGACCAAGCCCTGGGGGCCGGTGCGGCGCTGCTGGACCTGGCCGCCGCGTTCGGCGATCCAGGTCAGGGCGGTGTCGGCCTGGGTGCCGGAGAGGCCGAGGAGGAAGCGGGCGACCGGGGTTTCGCCGATGCGGGTCAGGCCGCCGCCGACGACCGAGATGGTGGTGCCGAAGCGGGAGGTGGCCTCCGGGAGGAGGGCGCCCACGGCGGCGAAGCCGACGAGGACGACCTCGGCCAGGCGGTCGTGGCGGGCCTTGGCGGCCTTCGGGGCGTCGATCTCCGGGAGGAGGGACTGGGCGACGGCGCTGCGCGGGTCCTGGACCAGCGAGAGCAGGTGGCCCGCCTCGGTGATCCGGCCGCCGTCGAGGAGGGCGACGTCGTCGGCGATGCGGCGGACGACGCCCGCGTCGTCGGTGGCGACGAGGACCGTGGCGCCCAGTTCGGCGCGGGCGCGGTCCAGGACGGTGAGGACGCCCGCGGCGCCGTCGGCGTCGAGGTCGCGGGTCGGGTCGTCGGCCAGCAGGAGGCCGGGGTCGCCGACCAGGGCCCTGGCGACCGCGACGCGGGCCTGCTGGCCGGGGGTCAGGGCCTCCGGGTAGTGGGCGGCCTTGTCGGTGAGGCCGATCAGGTCGAGGAGCCTGCCCACCTTCTCCCGGCGCTGGGGGCCGTCGACGCCCGCCTGCTCCAGGGGGAGGGCGATGTTGCCCGCGGCGGTGCGCTGCTCCAGCAGGCCGCCGCGCTGCACCACGCCGATGCGGCGGCGGGCCGCGCGGAGCCTGCGCGGGTCGAGGCCGGAGGTGTTGAACCCGTCGAACCGGATGACGCCGGAGTCGGGGCGGTCCTGGAGGGCGACGAGGCGGGCGAGGGTGGACTTGCCGGACCCGGCGGGGCCCACCACGCCGGTGATGGAGCCCGCGGGGACGTCCAGCGTGACGTCCTGCAGGGCGTGCACGGGGCCGCCGTCGCCGGGGAAGGACTTGGTCAGGTTCTCAACGGTGATCACGATTTGCTCCAACGCGGCGCGACGGCAGCCCTCCGGACCGGCTCTCGTCCACAGTGGACGTTCCGGGGCAGGACGGGCTGGGGTGGTACGAAGACGACGTTCTACTGGGGAGAGCTCAGCCAGATACGCGCGTACGACGACATGCGGTCACGCCTCGTCGGCATTGGTCGATGACCCGCCGGGTGGTGAGGATTCGCATCGTGGTTCCTCCATCGTTCCTGGCGGTAGCACCTGCCCTCGGTGGGTGGTTGCTGCGGCGTCAACGAGCCAGGTCTCTCAGCCGCTCGGGATGGAATGCTCACAAAGTACACCCGATGGGGATGCTCAAAAGCAAGCGCCGCACGACAACACCGCGCGAGATCACACCAGCGGAGTAATGATCTCCGGCTGCAGCGGGTACCCGGTGTGGTCGGCGCTCAGCGGGCGGCGGCGATGCGCACGAACGCGTCGATGTCCAACTGCTCCCCGCGCGCCCCCGGGTCCACCCCGGCCGCGACCAGGACCTGCTCCGCGCGGGCGGCCGACCCGGCCCACCCGGCCAGCGCCGCGCGCAGCGTCTTGCGCCGCTGGGCGAACGCGGCGTCGACCACGCCGAACACCGCGGCCCGGTCCGCGTCGGGGGTCGGGCGGCGGGTCATCAGCACCAGCGCGGAGTCGACGTTGGGGACCGGCCAGAACACCGTCCTGGGCACGGTGGCGACCCGCTTGGCCGAGGCGTACCAGGCCACCTTGGCGCTGGGCACCCCGTAGACCCGCGACCCCGGCCCGGCCGCCATCCGGTCGGCCACCTCGGCCTGCACCATGACCAGCACCGTGCGCAGCGAGGGCAGTTCCGCCAACAGGTGCAGCACCACCGGGACGGCAACGTTGTAGGGCAGGTTGGCGACCAGCGCGGTGGGCTCGCCCAACTGCTCCGCCCGCACCCGCATCGCGTCGCCGAGCACGACGGTCAACCGGTCCGCCAGCTCGGGGGCGTGCTCCCGGGCGGTGGTGGGCAGCCGCCCGGCCAGGACCGGGTCGATCTCCACCGCGACGACCCGCGCGCACGCGGGCAGCAGCGCCAGGGTCAGCGAGCCGAGCCCGGGGCCGACCTCCAGCACGACGTCGTCCGGTGCCAGGTCGGCCACCCCGACGATCCGCCGCACGGTGTTGGGGTCGTGGACGAAGTTCTGCCCCAGCTTCTTGGTGGGCCGCACGTCCAGCTCACCGGCGAGCCTGCGCACGTCCGCGGGCCCCAGCAGGGCAGATCCACCCACCATCACCCGCGAGAGCCTACGCAACCCCGACCCGCCGACCGGGTCCGGGCCGGGACGCGCCGACGGCCACCCCCGGAAAACCGGTGGTGGCCGTCGGCGGGCGCTGCGAAAGTGGTGCCTACTTGGGCAGGCCCAGCTTGCTGGAGCAGTGCGGCCAGGCGCCGTAGCCGCCGCGGCTGTCGCGGAGCTTGGTGGCGACGGCGATCTGCTGCTCGCGGGTGGCCTGGTGCGGGTACGCGGCGTACGCGCTGCCGCCGTAGGCGTCCCAGGTGCCCTTGTTGAACTGGAGGCCGCCGTAGTAGCCGTTGCCGGTGTTGATGGCCCAGTTGCCGCCCGCCTCGCACTTGGCCAGCGAGTCCCACACGCCACCGCCGGAGACGACCGGCTGCGCGGCCTGCACCGGCTGCGGGGGCTTCTTGGTGCCGACCTTGACGACCTTGGGCTGCGCGGGCTTCGTCTCCTTGGAGCCGATCTCCTCGCGCGCGACGACCTTGCCGTTCTTCTCCGTCACCCGGTAGGTGGCGATGCGCTCACCGGGGGCGCCGGGCTCGACGACGACCTCGGAGCCCTTCTCGGCCTCCGGGTCCTCGACCTTCTGCACCGGGGCCGCGATCGGCTCGGCCTGGTTGATCACGGTGACGCCGGTGCGGCTGATCCGCACCTCGGCACCGGGGGTGAGCTTGACGTCGGCGCCGGGCAGGATCGCGTCCTGCGGGCCGAGGGCCACGCCGCGCTCGGCGAGCAGCTCGCCCACGGTCACCGCGGTGGTCTGCACCGGGGCGGGGGCGTTGCCGCCGTCGAACAGGGTGATCGCCTTGGCGGTCTTGATCTCGACGGCCATGCCCTCGAGCGGCACCTGGGCGTCGGAGCCCGCGGAGACCCAGGAACCCTGCACCGGGGCGTTGGCCTGCTTGAGGGCCTCGCCGAGGGTGTCGGCGCGCACCCACGCCTGGCGCTGCTCGCCGTCGACCGTCATGGTGAGCTGGCGGCCGCGCTGGAGCACGATCTTGCCGTCGTCGGCGATGGCGGCCGACGGGGACGGGCTGACCGAGTCGTGCGACCCGACCGTGATGCCCTCTTCCTCCAGCACCTCGCCGACGGTGTCGGCGTAGGTGTTGACCTGGTGGGCCTCGCCGTCGATGTCGACGGTGACGGTGTTGTTCATCGCGATGGCCGCCGCGCCGCCGCCGGTCAGGGTGACCAGCACAGCCGCGATCGTGGCCTTGAGGAACGTGGACTTCCAGCGGGTGACCGCGGCGAGGAGGCCGGGGGCCTCGCCGTCGCGGCGGACCTTGAGCCGCTGCGGGGCGTCGACCGTGTCGTCTTCCGACGCCTCGTCCGGGAGCATCGCCAGCGACGGCAGGACGGTGGTCTCGGCGTTGATGAGCCGGATCAGCTCGTCGACGTCGACCCCGGCGGTCGCCATGATCTCGTCGGCCTGCGGGCCGAGGGCGTAGCGGACGTCCTGGTCGGTGATGTCCAGCGAGGACGAGTACCCGGTGTCCAGGTCGTACTCGGGGAACTCCGACTTCCAGGCCGAGAAGTCGGCCTCGTGGTCGTCGAGCGTCGTGGCCGTCGCGCGCACCGGGGTGAACCAGTCGGTGTCGACGAAGCCGTCGTGCTCAGGACGGCCGGGGCCGTCGGTCTGTTTGCCGCTCACAGGGTCGTTTCCTCCAGAAGGCGGGAGCCGTGCTCCGCAGGCGATGGGGTCAGGTCAACCGAGAACTCGATGGCCTGCTCCCTCTCGCCGTCCGAGCGCGTCTCCGCGCATTCATTCGTCTCGACATCCCGCAGCCAGCCACCCCGACGTGTACTGGCGAAGCTCCGGGTTTTCACCGGGACGTTCAGCCCCGGGTGGGTACGATCACGGGACAGTAACGAGCCCCGGGTGGTTGCGCAAACACATCCGGCAAGGTTATGAGTCCTGTCACAACACCTTCGGAGCAATTGTCTCGTCCGTTCAACGCAGCACCGCACGCGGTGAAAGGTCGGATGTTGCGCTCGGCAACCGGAACGTGCGCTCGGCGGTGGCCGACACCGCGCCTGCGAGGTCCGCCACATCGACGCCGCGCAGCTCCGCGAGTCCCCTGATCGTGTAGGCCGCGCCGTACGGCTCGTTCTTCCAGCCCCGGTACGGGTGCGGGGTGAGGAAGGGCGCGTCGGTCTCCACGAGCAACTGCTCCACCGGCACCCAGGCCGCCGCCTCGCGCAGCGCGCCGGAGTTCTTGAACGTCACCGGCCCCGCGAACGACAGCACGAACCCCTGCGCCACGCACGCCCTGGCGAAGTCGAGGTCGCCGGAGAAGCAGTGGAACACCACGGTTTCCGGGGCGCCCTCCTCGCCGAGGACGCGCAGGATGTCCGCGTGCGCCTCCCGGTCGTGGATCATCAACGGCTTGCCGACCCGCTTGGCCAGGTCGATGTGCCAGCGGAACGCCTCGTGCTGCGCCTCTGGCGGGGAGTGGTCCCAGTAGTAGTCGAGGCCGGTCTCGCCGATCGCCACCACCCTCGGGCGCACGGCCAGGGCCTCCAGAGCGGCCTTGTCGGCGTCGGAGAAGTCCTTGGTGCGGGTGGGGTGCACGGCGACGGCGGCGAACACCCGGTCGTCCCACTCCGAGGCGTCGGCCGCCCAGTGCGCCGACGCCAGGTCGTCGGCGACGGTGATCACCCGGTCGACGCCCGCGGAGCAGGCCCGGTCGAGCAGCACGGCCACGTCGGTGGCGTTCTCCGCCCCGCAGGCGTCGAGGTGGGTGTGCGCGTCGACCACCGGCACCGGCAGGCGCTCCGGCACCGGTGGTCGCTCGGACCTGCGCGGGCTCACGTGACGATCGGCGCCCACTCGGGGCCGTTCTCACCCAGCTCGGCGTCGAGCTTGGCGAACAGCGGCGACGGCTTGGCCAGCGGGCGGCCCACCTCGATGTCGACCGACTCCCACTTCGCGGCCTCGCCCGCGTAGTCCCCGGTCAGCACCGGGTACCCGCGATCGGGCACGTCGAGGTCGTCGACCTCGCGGATCTCCGGCTGCGCCGCCCACACCCCGGTCCCGCCGAGCGCCTCGTGCACCTTCTGCGCCGAGTGCGGCAGGAACGGGGTCAGCAGCGTGTTCGCGTCGGAGACCACCTGCAACGCGGTGTGCAGGATGGTGTCGCGGCGCTCCGGGTCGTCCTTGCGCTTCCAGGGCTCCTCGTCGGACAGGTACTTGTTCGCCGCGCCGACCACCCGCATCGCCTCGGTGGCCGCCGCCTTGAACCGCGACCGGCGCAGGTTCGCGCCCACCGTGTCGAAGGCGGCCCTGACCTGCGCCTTGAGCTGCTCGTCGGCCGCGGTGGGCGCGGTCGGGCGGGGGATGGCGCCGACGTTCTTGTGCGCCATCGACACCGACCGGTTGACCAGGTTGCCCCACTCGTTGGCCAACTCGAAGTTGCTGCGCCGGACGAACTCGTCCCAGGTGAAGTCGGTGTCCTGGTTCTCCGGCCCGGCCACCGAGATGAAGTACCGCAGCGTGTCCGGGCCGAACTGCTTGAGGAAGTCCCGGACGTAGATGACCGTGCCGCGCGAGGTGGAGAACTTCGACCCGCTCATCGTCAGGTACTCGCTGGAGACCACCTCGGTGGGCAGGTTCAGCGTGCCGAACCGGCCCGGCTCCCCGCCGCGGTCGCCCGCACCGTTCTGCCCGAGCAGCAGCGACGGCCAGATCAGCGAGTGGAAGACGATGTTGTCCTTGCCCATGAAGTAGTAGCCCTGGGCCGACGGGTCGGTCCAGAACTGCTTCCAGGCGTCCGGGTCGCCGCTGCGCCGCGCCCACTCCACCGAGGCGGACAGGTAGCCGATCACCGCGTCGAACCAGACGTAGAACCGCTTCATCGGGGCGTCGCGCCACCCGTCGAGCGGCACCGGGACACCCCAGTCCAGGTCGCGGGTGATGGCGCGCGGGCGCATGTCGCCGAGCAGGTTCTGGCTGAACTTGAGCACGTTCGGCCGCCACTCGGTGCGGGTGGACAGCCACGACCCGAGCGTCTCGGCGAACGCGGGCAGGTCCAGGAACAGGTGCTCGGTCTCGACGAACTTCGGCGTCTCACCGTTGATCCGCGACCGGGGGTTCTTGAGGTCGGCCGGGTCGAGCTGGTTGCCGCAGTTGTCGCACTGGTCGCCGCGGGCGCCGTCGTAGCCGCAGATGGGGCAGGTGCCCTCGATGTAGCGGTCGGGCAGCGTGCGGCCGGTGGACGGGCTGATCGCGCCCATCTGGGTCTTGGGCGTGACGTAGCCGTTCTTCCACAGCGCGGAGAACAGGTCCTGCACCACCCGGTAGTGGTTGCCGGTGGTCGTGCGGGTGAACAGGTCGTAGGACAGGCCCAGGCCCTGGAGGTCCTCGGCGATCACCCGGTTGTACTTGTCGGCCAGCTCGCGGGTGCTCAGCCCCTCCTTGTCGGCCTGCACCGAGATCGGCGTGCCGTGCTCGTCGGTGCCGCTGACCATGAGCACCTGGTGCCCGGACATGCGCATGTAGCGGGAGAAGACGTCCGACGGGACACCGAAGCCGGAGACATGACCGATGTGGCGGGGGCCGTTGGCGTATGGCCAGGCCACCGCGGTCAACACGGGGGCACTCATGGTCGATGAGCGTAGAGGGGGCCGGTGGGTGGGCGTCCACCGGTTTCGGTCCTAGGGTTGACAACGTCGGAGGGAGTGCGCATGTCGGCCACGCGGATGCTGGTCCTCGGCGTCATGCACTGGGCCGGTCGGGCGCACGGCTACCAGGTCCGCACGGAGCTGGTGAGCTGGAGCGCGGACACCTGGGCCCGGATCAAGCCGGGCTCGATCTACCACGCGATCCGCAAGGCCGCCGCCGACGGGCTGCTGGAGCAGGACTCCACCGAACCGGGTGACGGCGGCCCGGACCGGGTCGCCTACCGGATCACCCCCGAGGGCCGCGCCGAGCTGCGCAGGCTCGTCCGCGAGGGCCTGTCCACCCCGGGCGACCCGTGGATGCTCAACGCCGCGATCGCCATGCTCCCGGTCCTCGACCGCGACGAGGTGCGCGCACTGCTGGCCACCCGCATCAAGGCGCTCGACGAGACCCTGACCCGGCTGCGCGAGTGGCGGGCCGACCCGGGCCAGACCCCCGAGCACGTGCTGGAACAGGCCAACCTGTGGGTGGGCCAGGCGCGCGCCGACCAGGAGTGGGCCGCGAGCCTCCTCGACCGCCTCAACGCGGGCGGCCTCCGACTGCCCCAACCGCCCGCAGTCCTCCACCCCACCCGGGACTGATCCAGGACTGATCCACCCGGGACCGGTCAGCGGCCCTCCACCCACCCGCGCCCACCCACTCGTCAAGCCACCCGCGCAGCGCCCCACCCCCACCGCGGGCACCCGACCGCAGACACCCGGACTAGCACGCAGGCACCGCAATCCCCGCCTCCACCCCAACCACCCGCACCCGCACCCCAACTCCCGCCTGCGCCCTCGCCCCACCCGCACCCCACCTGCGCCTCGCCAGCGCGCCACTCGCGCCCCACCTGCGCCTCGCCAGCGCACCATTCGCGCCCCGCCCACGCGCCACCCGCGCGCCGCCAACCTCGCTCGCCACCCGTGCGCCGCCAACCCCCCGCCGCACCACCTGCGCCCCACCTGCGCCCCGCCCACGCGCCGCGCACGCGCCACCCGCGCGCCGCCAGCCCCCGCTCACCACCAACCCCCCGCCCGCACCATCTGCGCCCCGCCTATGTGCCACCTTCGCCCCACCCGCGCGCCATCTCCGCCCCACTTGCGCGCACCCACGCCCACCTTGGCCCGCTCACACCCATCCCCGCCCTGCCTGCGCACCATTCCGCACTCTTACCACCCACTCACCCGCCGGAGCTAGTCAAACTTGACTAGCCCCCACTCGCGGTGCATCCTCTCCGCCAACGGTAGTCAAACTTGACTAGAAGGAGGTGCGGCGTGATCGAAGCACGCGGACTGGCGCGGACGTTCCGGACGCGCGGCGGGACCGTCGAGGCCGTGCGAGGGGTCGACCTCGACGTGCGGGCCGGGGAGCTGGTCGGGTTCCTCGGGCCCAACGGGGCGGGCAAGACGACGACGCTGCGCATGTTGACCACGCTGCTGCGGCCCACCGCGGGGTCGGCCACCGTGGCGGGCGTCGACCTGGCGTCCGACCCCACCGGGGTGCGGCGCCGGATCGGCTACGTCGCCCAGAGCGGCGGCGGGATGCCGGAGGCCAGGGTCGGCGAAGAGGTCGAGCTGCAGGGCAGGCTGCACGGCCTGAGCCGGGCCGAGGCCAGGTCGCGGGGAGCGCTGCTGGCCGAACGCCTCGACCTGGCCGGGCTGCAGCGGCGGCCGGTGAAGTCGCTGTCCGGCGGGCAGCGGCGCAGGCTCGACATCGCCATGGGCCTGGTCCACGGCCCGGAACTGCTCTTCCTGGACGAACCCACCGCGGCCCTGGACCCGCAGAGCCGCGCGAACCTCTGGGAGCACATCCGCACCCTGCACGCCGTGCACGGCACCACGGTCTTCCTCACCACGCACTACCTCGACGAGGCCGACTCGCTCTGCGACCGGCTCCTGGTGATCGACAACGGCGCGATCGTCGCGGAGGGCAACCCGGCCACCCTCAAGGCCGAGGTGTCCGGCGACCTGGTCGAGGTCGGCGTGGCCGCCGACGACGTCGCGACGACCATGGCGATCGCCGCCCGGATTCCGGCGGCCACCGACGTCGCCGCCCCGGACGGCCCGGTGTGCTTCCGCGTCCCCCGGGGCGACCGGGCCCTGCCGGAACTCCTGCGCGCCCTGGACGCCGCGGGCATCGCCACCACGTCGTTGCAGGTCCAGCGGCCCACCCTGGACGACGTCTTCCTCACCCTGACCGGCCGTTCCCTGCGCGACGCCGAGGAGACCCCCGTTGCCGCGTGACACCTGGCTCGTCTTCGAGCGCGGCCTCACCCTGTCCCTGCGGAACCCGGCCTGGATCGCCATCGGCCTGGTGCAACCGGTGCTCTACCTGTTCTTCTTCGGCCCGCTGCTGGAGAGCATCACCGCCACCACCCCCGGTTTCCCGGCGGGCACCGCCTGGCAGATCCTCACCCCGGCGCTGATCGTGCAGGTGGCGCTGTTCAGCGGCTCCTACGTCGGTTTCGCCCTCTTGGCCGAACTGCGCCTGGGCGTGGTGGAGCGGTTGCGGGTCACCCCGGTCAGCCGCTTCGCGCTGCTGCTGGGCAAGGTCCTGCGCGACGCGCTCCAGACGGTCGCGCAGTCCCTGCTGATCATCGCCATGGCCTACCTGCTGTTCGACCTGCGGGCGTCGGTCGGCGCGGTCCTGCTGACGCTGGTGATCGTGGCGATGGTGTCGCTGACCCTGTCGTCGTGCTCGTACGCGTTGGCGTTGCGGCTGAAGAACGAGGAGGCGTTCCCGGCGATCCTCAACACCGTGCTGATGCCGGTGCTACTGCTCTCCGGGATCGTCGTGCCGATCACCCGGGGCCTGGCGCCGGACTGGCTCTACGCGATCTCCCGCTGGAACCCGTTCACCCACGTGGTGGACGCGGAGCGGGCGTCCTTCCGGGGCGACTTCACCGTGGACGGGTTGCTGACCGGGTCGCTGGTGCTGTTCGCCATGACCGTGCTGGCGTTGATCTGGGGCGGCCGGACCTTCGCCCGCGAGAACGCCTGAGCACCCCCGGGAGGCGGTAGCACCGCCTCCCGGGGCTAGTCCGCCAGTTCCGTGCGCATCAGGTAGACGTTGTACGGGCTCCACTGCGACATCGCGTGGTACAGCACCGGCCCGTCGGCCGAGTCCGGGTGCAGGAAACCGCCGTACAGCCCCGGGTACCGGTCCCCGGCGACGACGACCTGCGGCAGGGTCCACGGGCCGGTCAACGCCTCCGCGGTGCGCAGGACGATCGCCGACAGCGTTTCGTCGAGGTGCAGGGCGAGCCAGCGGTTGAAGTGGGTGTTGTGGACGACCGACAGTTCGGCCACCGGCCCCGACAGCACCGGCACCGCGCGGAAGGGGTCGCGTTCGACCCACGACGAGCCCGTCCAGTACGAGTACGCCGCGGGCTCCAGGATGTCCGAGAACCCCACCCGGGCCAGGGAAGCCGAACCCCACCGGCCGTTCGGGGTGCCCAGCAGGTACAGCCAGGAGTCGTCGCGGGCGAAGGCGCCCATCTGGAACGGGTGGTCCTTCTCCGCCCGGTTCACCCACCGCGACCGGCCCGGCTTCTCCCAGGTGTGCCCGTCGTCCACCGAGAAGGCGATGCCCGCGTAGTTGGTGAACCACTTGCCGCGCACGCCCCAGTTCCGCACCGACATGTAGTGCAGGTAGTGCACCCCGTCGACCTCGATCCCCGCGCACGGGATGACGGTCTCCTCCTCCGAGCCGGGGTCGCGCTCCAGGACCTGCCGGGCGGCGCCGTCGTCGCGGGCCACGACCGAGGTGAAGCGCAGGCCCGCCGAGAGGTCCTGGGGTTCGGCGACGGCGAGGAAGTTGCAGCGCCAGTCCGCGCCGGTCGACGGGCCCGCGCCGTCGCCGCACCAGCCGTCGCCGTAGGTGTCGCCGAAGACGACGAAGGTGCGCTCGCCGGAGGACCACATCACGCCGAGGTCGGTGGCGTGGACACCGAAGGCGGTCCCGTTGACCGACTCGTGCCCGGTGACCTTGCTGACCAGTTCGGTTCCGACGACGCGCACGGGTGGACTCTACGTGGGCAGCCCCGCCAGTTCGGCCAGGAACGCGGTCGAGCGCTCCGGCGACCAGGCGTGCGCCAGGATGCGCTGCCAGGCCAGCCGGAACACCTCCACGTCCTCCGGCTCGTCGAGGAACACGCTGCGCGCCCGGTGCTCGGTGTAGGCCATGGCCGGGTCGGCGGGGAAGTCCATCAGCACGAACGACCCCTCCAGCCCGGGGTGCGCCTCGGTGTCCGACGGCACGACTTGGAGCACCACCCGGGGGCGCCGCGACATCTCCAGCAGGTGCCGCAACTGCCCGTGGTGCACGTGCGGGCCGCCGACCGGCACCCGCAGCGCCCACTCCCCCAGCACCACGTGCAGCACCGGCGGCGACTCGCGGCTCAGGATCGCCTGCCGGGCCAGCCGGGCGGCGACCTTGCCGTCCAGCTCGGCGGCCGAGAGCGGCGCCGGGGCGGTCCCGCGCACGACGGCGCGGGCGAAGTCCGGGGTCTGCAGCAGCCCCGGGATGATCAGCGGCTGGTGGTTGCGCAGGCGCGAGGCCTTCGACTCCCAGTCGACCAGCGTCTGCCACTGCTCGGGCAGGCCGCGGCCGTGCACCTGGACCCAGCCGGGCTCGGCGGCCTGCCGCACCAGGTCCAGGATCTCCACCCGCCGGGGCGCGGGCACCCGGTAGAGCCCGAGCATCGCCTCGACGTCGGGGAGGCGCAGCCCGGAGCTGCCGGTCTCCACCCGGCTCACCTTGGCCTGCGACAGGCCGAGCCGCGCGCCGACCTCCCCGGTGGTCATCCCGGCCTGCTTGCGCAGCCTGCGCAGCTCACCGGCGACCTGCCGGGACCGAATCGTGGGCCGTCCAGGAGGCACCCCGCACCCCGTCTCCAGTGAATCCGCTACCGCCTCCACTTTGCTACCGCCTCTGAGCTGGGCAAACAACTACACGATCAGTTGATTTGCCCGATTCCGGGCGGTCCGGGGCCCCGCGTCGACCATCCCGACGCGGACCGCACACCGGGCGCCTTACGATCCACGGCGTGAGCGCGCCCGCAGTCGAGGACGAGGCAGACCGGACCCCACCGCCCGAGCAGGTGAGCGGGCCGAGCCCGGCCGCTGTGCTGCGCGAGCGCGTCCTGGGCAGGCCGATGCCGACCGACCGGCTGCGCGGCTGGCTGGTGACCGCCGTCATCGGCCTCATCGGCGCGGTCGTGCGGTTCCAGAACCTGGGCTCGCCCACCGACAACGGCACCCCGGTCTTCGACGAGAAGCACTACACCCCGCAGGCGTGGCAGATGCTGCGCAACGGCGGCGTCGAGGACAACCCCGGCTACGAGCTGACCGTGCACCCGCCGCTGGGCAAGACGTTCATCGCCCTCGGCGAGTGGCTCTTCGGCTACAGCGGCTGGGGCTGGCGGTTCACCGCCGCGCTGTGCGGGACGCTGATGATCGTCCTGGTGGTGCGGATCGCCCGCAGGCTCACCCGCTCCACCCTGCTCGGCGCGGTCGCGGGCCTGCTGCTCATCGCCGACGGGGTGTCCCACCTGCAGTCGCGCATGGGGATGCTCGACATCTTCCTGGCCTTCCTGATCCTGGCGTCCTTCGCCTGCGTGCTCGTCGACCGCGACCAGGTGCGCTCCCGGCTGGCGGTCGCCGCCGCCGAGGGCTGGGTCACCGAGTCGAAGTACGGGCCGCGGCTGGGTGTGCGCTGGTGGCGCCTCGGCGCGGGCGTGCTGCTCGGGCTGGCCTGCGGGGTGAAGTGGTCGGGCATGTACTACATCGCCGCGTTCGGCCTGCTCACGGTGATGTTCGACGTGGCGGCGCGGCGCGCGGCCGGGGTCCGGCACCCGTGGCGCGGGGCGATCGTGCGCGACGTGCTGCCCGGGCTGTGGGCGTTCGTGGTGCTCGGCGTGGTGGCGTACCTGTCGACCTGGTGGGCCTGGTTCGGCTCGGAGACCGCCATCGACCGCACCCTGGTGGCGACCACCGGCACGGACCCGCTCTCGGTGGCCAGGGGCGCGCTCGGCTCGCTGTTCCAGTACTCCACCCACGTGCTGGACTTCCACGCCTCGCTGGTGACCAAGCCCGGCCAGCAGCACCCGTGGGAGTCGAAGCCGTGGACGTGGCCGATGAGCCTGCGGCCGATGCTCTACTACTACGAGGGCGGCACCACCGGCTGCGGCGAGGCCCGCTGCGTGTCGGCGACGATGCTGATCGGCACGCCCGCGCTGTGGTGGCTGTCGCTGCCGGTGCTGGCCTGGGGCCTGTGGCGGATGTTCGCCAGGCTGGACTGGCGGTACGCGGCGGTGGTCGTGGGCTACCTGACCGGGCTGCTGCCCTGGTTCGCCACCCTCGACCGGCAGATGTACTTCTTCTACGCCACGCCGATGGCGGCGTTCCTGGTCCTGGGCATCACGCTGTGCCTGGGGCAGGTCCTCGGTGCCGCGCGCGCCGGGGCGGAGCGGCGCGGCACCGGGCTGCTGGTGGTGGCCCTGTACGTGGGCCTGGTGGTGGCCAACTTCGTGTGGCTGTGGCCGATCCTCAACGGCGACCCGATCACCGAGAGCCGGTGGCAAGCCGAACTGTGGCTGCCCTCCTGGCGCTGACCCTCTCCGGCCGGGCAGGCTCCGGCTCCCGGGCGCGCAGCTCGGCGGCCACGCGCACGGCGTCGCGGTCCTCGACGTCGCGGCTGCCCGCGAGGCCGGGGGTGTGGTTGCGGGTGTGGTTGTGGTTGAGGCCCCAGGTGACCAGGGCGAACAGGGCGACGAGGACGAGTGCGGTGGTCATGGCAGCAATGCTGCGCCGCATCAATTCCTGCCACCAGTGGCAGCACTGACCTTGTAACGCAAAATCCTGCCAACTACGCTGCGCCCATGCTCACGACCGTCGCGGCCATCCTGATCGACGACTTCGCCCCGTTCGAGTTCGGCGTCCTGTGCGAGGTCTTCGGCACCGACCGCACCGACGAGGGCGTGCCCCCGGTGGAATTCCGCGTGGTCGGCGAGGACCCCGGGAAGCCCCTGCGCACCAACGTGGGCGTCCGCGTCCTGCCCGACCACGGCTTGGACGCGCTGGAGGGCGCCGACCTGGTGGCCGTCCCCGCCTGCACGATCCGCGACGAGTACCCGGAACCGGTCCTGGCGGCCGTCCGCGCCGCCCACGCCCGCGGCGCCACCCTCCTGTCGGTGTGCAACGGCGCGTTCATCCTGGGCGCGGCGGGCCTGCTCGACGGCCGCCGCTGCACCACCCACTGGCGCCACGCCGCCGAGTTCGCCGCCCGCCACCCCGAGGCCGTCCTCGACCCGGACGTCCTGTTCGTCGACGACGGCGACATCGTCACCGGCGCGGGCACCGCCTCGGGCATCGACGCCTGCCTGCACCTGGTCCGCCGCGAACTCGGCTCCGCCGCGGCGACGACCATCGCCCGCCGCATGGTCGTCCCCCCGCAGCGCGACGGCGGCCAGCGCCAGTACGTCGACCTGCCGGTGCCCGACTGCCGGGCGGAGAGCCTGGAGCCCATCCTCACCTGGATGCTGGAGCACCTGACCGAGGAGCACCCGGTGTCCGCACTGGCCAGGCGGGCCACGATGTCCGAGCGCACCTTCGCCCGCCGCTTCGTCGCCGAGACCGGCACCACCCCGCACCGGTGGCTGACCACCCAACGGGTCCTGCACGCCAGGAGGCTCCTGGAAACCACCGCCCTCACCCTCGACGAGGTGGCCCACCGCTGCGGCTTCACCTCCACCGCCCTGATGCGCCACCACTTCCAGAAGCAGATCGGCGTGGCCCCCCACGACTACCGCAGGACCTTCGCCACCCGCTGACCCCGGCAGACACCGCCACCGCACCCCGCCCACCTCCCGACACCGGCCGAGGCGTGCACCCCTCGGCGGGCTGGTGCGGGCGAGCCCCCAGGCCCGTCCCGAGCAGGCCAGCCACCCCACCAACAGCAGGCCCGACCACCAGCCACCCGAACCCCACCAGCGCAGCGCCCCACCGGCCGCCCCCGAAATCGCCGGCCCAGCGGGCAAATGCCCATGTGGGTGGAGGTGCTTGGTCAGCCAGCCACCCCGAAACCGGCGGCCCGGCTACGCCCCGGCCCGGGCGGGTGGAGGTGCTTGGCCAACCGACCACCCCGAGAACCGCCGGCCCGGCGAGCGAATGTCCGGGTGGATGGAGGCACTTGCCCAACCGGCCACCCCGAAACCCGCCGGCCCGGCGAGCCAACTGCCCGGGTGGGTGGATGTGTTTGGCCGGGGGTGGCGATCATGTGACAGCCTGCCTGGGCGGTGGGGCATCTTTTCAGCCCCACCTGACGCACTGGAGCACATGATCGCCATAGGGGCCCCGGCCAAACACATCCACCCAGCCGGGCACCACCCACCAAAAGACCGGGCTTTGAACAACGGCACGGCCGAGCACATCCACCCAGCCGGGCGCCCCAACGAAGATCCAGGCTGACGGACACACCCTCCGCAGACGCCCAGGTTCAACTGCTCTGCAGGCGCCGGATGCGGTCGACGTGGGCCGGGTGGGAGGCGAGGACGCGGGCGCGCCAGGTGCGGCGGTCGCCGCCCGCGGCGGCCAGCCAGCCCTTGAGGACGTCGCGCAGGGCGGGGCCGTAGCCGAGGGTGGCTGCGGCGCGGTCGGCCCGGTACTCGCCCAGCCGCGACGACCAGGCCACGACCGGCGCCAGCAGGGGCATCAGCAGCAGCCACGGGTTCAGGTAGACCACGCCCGCGAGCAGGATCAGCACCAGCAGCACCGAGGCCAGCACGACCGCCGCGCCGCCGAAGCGGCTGAAGAACCTGCCCACGGCCAGCACGCCCTTGGCCACCAGCGCGACCAGGACGATCGCCCCGCGCGCGGGCAGTTGGTACCACCAGCCCAGCAGCGACACCCTGGCGTGCCCGTGCAGGTGGTGCCCCAGCTCGTGCGCGAGGACCGCCTCGAGCAGGTGCGGCGGCAGGTCCAGCGCGGCCCTGGTCACCGCCACCGTCCGACCGCCCGCGGCGAACGCGTTGAGCCCCTTGGAGCCCTCGATCCACAGCCGGTAGCGTTCCCGGTTGACCCCCGCGGCCCGGCACACCGACGCCCAGACCGGTTCCAGCCGGGACAGGTCGCGCACGGACGGTTCGTGCATGTCGAACAGGCCCTTGGCGAGGACCGTCTCGATCGCCGGGACGAACACCACGACGCCGGAGAGCACCCACACCACGGGGATCACCCACGACTGCGACGGCCACACGATCGAGCCGAGCAGGACCATCACGACCAGGCTGCTGATGAACGCGGGCGCGATCAGCCCGAGGGACAGCACGGCGGCCAGGTCCGGGCCGCGGCGTTGTTCCACGGGCAGGATGCGCGTTCGGGGGCGGTGCGGCTGCTCGTCCATGGCCGGTCTGCTCAGTCCTTCGCGGGGTGCGGGGGTGTCTGGTGCGGGGTCGTTGGCGCAGGGGTGCCAGTCTGCTCCAGATTGCCCGGGAACCCGCCCGCTGTCCATCAGGCCGTCAGCGCACCCGCTGCTCCTCGAACCTGTCCTTGACCTCCTCGTCGAAGAAGGAACCGGAGTCCGCCGCCGAGGCGAACCGCCAGTACACGTGCTTGGGCACGTCGAGGTACCGGTGGACCCGGCCGGTGTGGAACTCGACCTCCAGGGTGTCGGTCATCGCGTCGAAGGCGATCGAGGCGATGACCGCCGAGTCCGGTTGCGTTCGGTGCACCAGCGCTCCTCAACTCGGTCCGGGCGGGTGCGGCGGTCAGGGTTCGCGCAGCACCGCGCGCAGCGCCTCCAGCACGGCCGGGTCCTCGATCGTCGACGGCGCGGGCTCGTCGCGGCCGTCGGCGATCGAGCGCATGGTCTTGCGCAGGATCTTCCCCGACCGCGTCTTCGGCAGCCCGTCGACGACCGACACGTGTCGGAACGCGGCCACCGGCCCGATCTCCCGCCGAACGGCGGCCACCAGTTCCCGCCGCAACACCTCCTCCTCGACCTCCACCCCCGACTTGAGCACCACGAACCCGCGCGGCAGTTGCCCCTTCACCGCGTCCCGCACCCCGATCACCGCGCACTCGGCGACCGCCGGGTGCGCGGCGAGCACCGCCTCCATCGACCCGGTGGACAGCCGGTGGCCCGCCACGTTGATCACGTCGTCGGTGCGGCCCATGACGTGGACGTAGCCGTCGGCGTCGATCGAGCCGCCGTCGCCGGTCAGGTAGTGGCCGGGGAACGCGGTCAGGTACGACCGCACGTACCGCTCGTCGTCGCCCCACAGCGTGGGCAGCGTCCCCGGCGGCAGCGGCAGCCGCAGGACGATGGCCCCCTCCTCGCCGGTGGGCAGCTCCTCCCCGCCCGGCCCGAGGACCCGCACGTCGTAGCCGGGCAGCGGCACGCTCGGGGACCCCGGCTTGATCGGCAGCGGCTCCAGCCCGCGCGGGTTCGCGCAGATCGGCCACCCGGTCTCGGTCTGCCACCAGTTGTCCACCACCGGCACGCCCAGCTTCTCGCCCGCCCAGCGGTGGGTCTCCGGGTCCAGCCGCTCCCCCGCCAGGAACAGCGCCTCCAGCCCGCTCAGGTCGTACCGGGCCAGCTCCGCCGCGTCCGGGTCGGCCCGCTTGATCGCCCGGAACGCCGTCGGCGCGGTGAACAGGACCTTCGCCCCCGTCTCGGCCGCCACCCGCCAGAACGCGCCCGCGTCCGGCGTGCCGACGGGTTTGCCCTCGTAGAGCACGGTGGTGGCGCCCACCAGCAGCGGCGCGTAGACGATGTAGGAGTGGCCGACGACCCAGCCGACGTCGGAGGCGGTCCACATGACCTCACCCGCGCCCACGTCGTAGACGTTCGCCATGGTCCAGGCCAGCGCCACCGCGTGCCCGCCGTTGTCGCGGACCACGCCCTTGGGCTTGCCGGTGGTCCCGGAGGTGTAGAGCACGTACAGCGGGTCGGTCGCGGCCACCGGCACGCAGCCGACGGGCTCGGCGGCGGCCATCGCCTCGTCCCAGTCGAGGTCGAGCGGCTCCGGTTCGGTCCTGGCCTGCTCGCGCTGCAGCAGCACGACCCGCTCGGGCCGGTGGTCGGTCAGCTCCAGCGCCTCCCGGATGATCGGCCGGTACTCGACCACCCTGGTCGGCTCCACGCCGCAGGTGGCGGTCACCAGGACCTTGGGCTCGGCGTCGGCGATGCGACCGGCCAGCTCGCGCGGGGCGAACCCGCCGAAGACGACCGAGTGCACCGCGCCGAGCCGGGCGCAGGCCAGCATGGCCACCACGGCCTGCGGGACCATCGGCAGGTAGATGACCACCCGGTCGCCCTTGACCACCCCCAGCCCGGCCAGCACCCCGGCGAAGCGCGCCACCAGGTCGGTCAGCTCGGCATAGGTGTAGGCGGCCCCGGTGTCGGTGACCGGTGAGTCGTAGACCAGGGCGACCTGCTCGCCGCGCCCCGCCGCGACGTGCCGGTCGAGGGCGTTGTGGCAGGTGTTGAGCACCCCGTCGGGGAACCACCGGTACAGCGGTGCCGCGCTGTCGTCCAGGGCCCGGGTGGGCGCCCGGTCCCAGTCCAGGGCCCCGGCCGCGTCCAGCCAGAAGCCCTCCGGATCGGTCAGGCCGCGCTCGCGCGCCGCCGCGTAGTCGCCCATCCCCGCCCTCCGATCGCCGCGCTGAAGTGCCTTGCCGATACCTTGCCACCGAACCGGGGGTCGTGGCGGCGCCGTCGGCAGCCTGTGGACAACTGATGGAACCGGGGTACGGGTCGTCGCGTCCTGTGGACAACCGCCGCCGTCGGACCACGGGTCGACATACCCTGGGAGCAGGCGCGCCGCGCCTGGTCCGCTGGACGCCCGGCCGGAACACGAGAGGAGCTGGTGGACGCAGTGCTGGAGCTAGCCGCTTCGCTGCTGTCCCTCGCGCACAGCATCTTCGGCCCCGGCCTGTGCCCGGGTGACTGGGTGTGGGCGACCGCGACGGCCGGGGCGCTGATCGCGCTGCTGCCCGTGCTGGGCACGCTGACCATCGCGCTGGTCCGCAAGTTCACCGGCAACACCTACAACGCGGTCACGCTCTCGGTGATCGGGGCGATCGGCGGCCTCGCCGTCTTCCTGTTCCCCTGGTTGCTGTTCAACGGCGTCAGCAGCGTCTACCGGGCGGTCTTCGCCGGGGAGCCGGTGCCGCTGACCGACGCCGAGCTGGGCTCCTTCACCGAGGAGTACTGCTGGGTCGGGCAGCAGAGCCTGTACCTGGGTGAGCGGCCGACCGCCTACGAGGTGCTGTTCCACCCCTACGAGTCGATCCCGATGTACCTGCTGCGCCTGGGCGTGCTGGTCGTGGTGCCCGTGCTGTGCCTGCTGTTCGTGATGCTGCAGGGCCGCGCCGCGCTGCGCCGGGGGCCGAAGTGGCCGGGTCGGCTGATCTGGATTCCGTTCGCGCTGATGGCGGTGGTGAGCCTGACGGTCGAGGCGAACGCGCTCGCGTTCCTCTGGATCGGGTTCCTGCTGGTCAGCGTGCTGGGGTTGATCCCGGTGTACGTGGTGGGGCCACCGAGCTGGTCCACCATCGAGCGCCAGTACCAGAACCAGGGGCCCGACTCGGGGAACCCCCGGCACGTCAACCCCCAGCAGGGCAACCCCCAGCAGGGCCGCTCGCAGCAGGTCCCGCCGTACCAGCCGCCGCCACAGGTGTCGCAGTACCAGCCGCCGCAGCAGTCGGTGCGCAGGCCGCCGCCGTACCAGCCCCCGCAGCCGCCGCCGCGCCCGCCGGCCACCCCGACCAGGATGGAGCCGCAGCCCGACCGGGCCGCCCTGGCGAAGCTGGCGGCCGACCCCGGCCCGCTCCCGTTCACCCCGCGCGGTGCCGCCCCGCCGCCGATCAAGCCCTCGGGCAGCCGCTTCCGCCGCGTCCGCCCGCTGGGGCAGGGCGGGTTCGGCACGGTCTGGTTGGCCGTGGACACCCAGCTCGACCGCACGGTCGCGGTGAAGATGGCGCACGCCCCGGACGCGGAGACCGAGGAGCGGATGCTCCGCGAGGCCCGCGCGCTGGCGGCGGTGCACCACCCGAACTGCGTGCGCGTCTACGACATCGTCTCCGAGCCGGACGGCCTCGGCCTGATCATGGAGTACATCGAGGGCCAGCCGCTGGCCGACCGGGTGGGCACCGGCGGCCCGCTGGACGACGTGGCGGTGGCCCGGCTGTGGATCACCATGGCGGGGGCGCTGTCGGCCGCGCACGCCAAGGGCGTCCTGCACCGCGACGTGAAGCCGTCCAATGTGATCATCGACCCGGAGGGCAACGCGCACCTGATCGACTTCGGCATCGCCAGGGCCAAGGGCGACTCCACCCTGACCGCCACCGGCATGATGGTGGGCACCCCGGACTTCCTCGCCTCGGAGACCGCGGCGGGCGCCAACGCCACCCCCGCCTCCGACGCCTGGCAGTTGGCGGCCACGGTCAGCTACGCGCTCACCGGTCGCCCGCCGCGCGGCACCAGGGAGAACGCCATGCAGGCGCTGATGGCAGCGGCCAAGGGCGAGCCGCTGACCCACCTGCCGCAGAACAGCGCGCACCGCCGCCTGCTCACCGCCTCCCTCGACCAGGACCCGGCCCGCCGCCCCACGCTCGCCGCGGTGGCGCGCGAGCTCAGCGACTGGCTGGCCCGCGAGGGCCACACCGAGACGGGCCCGGTGACCCAGATCGTCCGCCGCAAGGACATCGAGGAGGTCGACCGCACCAAGCCCATGCGCTGACCGGGCCGGGTCGGCGGCAGCGGCGCACCGTCCACACCGGGAATCGCGGATCACACGATCCGACCGTCCGATCATGACTATGGTGGCCGCATGTCGGACGCGGTGGGGGCGGCGCCGCGCCCGGTGAAGGCCGGGGTGGTCGCCGGGGTGGCCGTCGCCCTCGGCGCCTTGGCGGTGTTCGCGTGGCTGTCCGGGCGCGGTCTCGGGGTGGACAGCAGCGTCTACCGGGCGGGTGCGCTCACCTTCCTCAACGGCGATGCCCTCTACGCGCCGCTGACCACCGGTGAGCCGTGGGCGCCTGCCCTGCCCTTCACATACCCGCCCATCGCGGCAATCCTGTTCGTGCCGCTGACCTACCTCCCCGCGCAACTGGCGTGGGGTCTGCTCGCCGTCCTGTCCGTGCTCTCCCTCGCGGCGCTGGTCCGGCTCAGCCTCCCCCGCGCGAGCGCGAACTGGCAGGTGCTCCTGGTCTTCGCGGGCGCGTTCGCGCTCGAACCGGTCTGGCGCACCCTGGCCCTCGGCCAGGTCAACCTGGTCCTCGCGGCCCTGGTCGCCGTGGACGTCCTCGTCCTGCGCGGTCGCCCCGCCGGTGGGGTGCTCATCGGGTTGGCGGCGGCGGTCAAGCTGACCCCGCTGATCTTCGTGGCGCACCTGGCGCTGACCGGGCGGTGGGCGGACGCGGGCCGGGCGGCGGGGACGTTCGCGCTGCTCAACCTGGCCGCGTGGGCGCTGCTGCCCGGCGACACCGGAGCCTTCTGGGGCCAAGCGCTGCTCGACGGGAACGACGCGACCACCAACTCCTGGATCGGCAACCAGTCGATCAACGGGCTGGTCCAGCGGCTGACCGGGGAGGGGCACTGGGCGATGGCCGCCTGGGCGGTCGCGGGCGCGCTCTGCCTGGCCGTCGGGGCGCTGGTGGTGACCCGGCTGGCGAAGCGGGGCGATCAGGTGGGCGCGCTGCTCGTGACCGCCTTCGCGGGCCTGCTGGTGAGCCCGGTCTCCTGGACGCACCACTGGGTGTGGGTGGTGCCGCTGGTCGGGTGGCTGATCGGGCGGGGGCGGCCGCTGTGGGTCGTCGCGGTCGCCGTCGTGGCCACGGGGTGGGAGTTCGCCCTGGCGCCCAGTGGTGCCAAGGTCGAACTGAGCTGGTCGGGCTGGCAGGCGGTGCTGGGCAACGCCTACGTCGCGGTCGGCCTGGCGCTGGTGCCGGTCGTCGCCGCCCTCGCGGTGCGCGGGCGGGCACGACGTGCTGAGGTACTGGCGGACACCGGGTGAAGGAGTGGATGACCATGGCCGAGCAGACCGTCGACGTCGCCGTGGTGGGGCTGGGCCCCGGGGGCGAGGCGCTCGCGGCGCGGTTGGCCGGGGCGGGGCTGTCCGTGCTGGGGATCGAGTCGCGGCTGGTGGGCGGGGAGTGCCCGTACTTCGCCTGCGTGCCGACGAAGATGATGACCAGGGCGGCGGACGCGCTCGCCGAGGCGCGGCGGGCCGGGGAGCTGGCCGGGTCGGTCGAGGTCACCCCGGACTGGGCGCCGGTCGCGGCGCGCATCCGGGACGAGGCCACCGCCGACTGGGACGACAAGGCCGCCGTGGACCGGCTGCTGGAGTCCGGGGCGCGGTTCCTCCGCGGCACCGCGCGGATCACCGCACCGGGTGAACTCGAGGTCACCGGTCCGGACGGGACGCACACCGTGACGGCCACCCGCGGCATCGTGCTCAACACCGGCACCGACCCCGCCGTGCCGCCCATCCCCGGCCTGGCCGACGGTCCGGTCTGGACGAACCGGGAGGCGGTCCGGGCCACCGAGGTGCCCGAGTCGCTGGCGGTCATCGGCGGCGGCCCGGTGGGGTGCGAGTTCGCCCAGGTCTTCGCCCGGTTCGGCGCGGAGGTGACCCTCCTGCAGTCCAACGCCCGGCTGCTGCCGCAGGACGAGCCGGAGGCCGGTGAGCTGCTCGCCGAGCGGCTCGCCGCGGACGGCGTCGCGGTGCGGACCGGTGTGAAGATCACCGGGGCCACGCACGCCGACGGCCGGGTGACGCTGCAGGTCGAGGGCGGCGAGCCGGTCATCGCCGCCAGGGTGCTGGTCGCGGCCGGTCGCAAGACCGACATGGCCGCCCTGGGCCTGGGCGCCTACGGCCTCGACGAATCCGCCAAGGGGCCCCGGGTCGACGACCGGATGCGCGCCGCCGAGGGGCTGTGGGCGATCGGCGACATCACCGGCAAGGGCGCCTTCACGCACATGTCGATGTACCAGGCGGGCATCGCCGGGGACGACATCCTCGGCCAGGAGACCAAGGCCGACTACCGGGCGGTGCCCCGGGTGACCTTCACCGACCCGGAGGTCGGGTCGGTGGGCCTCAGCGAGGCCGCCGCCCGGGAGGCGGGCCTGAACGTGCGGACGGGGACGACGCAGATCCCGGACTCCTCGCGCGGGTTCATCCACAAGCTGGGCAACGCGGGCCTGATCAAGCTGGTCGAGGACGCCGACCGGGGCGTGCTGGTCGGCGCCACGGCGATGGGCCCCGGCGGCGGCGAGGTGCTGGGCGCGCTGGCGGTGGCCGTGCACGGCGAGGTGCCGGTCGACACCCTGCGCGGGATGATCTTCGCCTACCCGACGTTCCACCGGGCGATCTCCTCCGCGCTCGACGACCTGCGCGGGTAGGCCGGTGCTGGCCGACGCCGTCGCGTACCTGCGCTGCCCGCACTGCGGCGACGACCTGGTCCCGGACGAGCGGGTGCTGCGCTGCCCGCGCGGGCACGCGTTCGACGTGGCCAGGCAGGGGTACGTGAGCCTGCTGCGCGGCGCGGCGACCTTCACCGGGGACACCGCGGCGATGGTCGAGGCGCGGACGGCGTTCCTCGGGGCGGGCCACTACGACCCGATCGCGCGGGCGTTGGCGGCGGTCGAACCCGGTCCCGGCTGCGTCGTCGACCTGGGTGCGGGCACCGGCCACTACCTGGCGGCGATGCTGGACGCGCGGCCCGGCCGGGTGGGGTTGGCGCTGGACGCGTCGAAGAACGCCCTGCGCCGGGCGGCGCGGGCGCACCCGCGGATCGGCGCGGTGGTGTGCGACGCGTGGCAGCCGCTGCCGGTGCGCACCGACGCCGCCGGGCTGGTCGTCAACGTGTTCGCCCCGCGCAACCCCGCCGAGCTGCACCGGGTCCTCGCACCCGGCGGCACGCTGGTGGTGGTGGCGCCGACCGCGGCGCACCTCGGCGAACTGGTCTCCGCGCTGGACCTGCTCAGCGTGGGCGCGGACAAGCAGGACGGCATCGACGACAGGCTCGCCGCGCACTTCACCCCGGTCGACCGACGGCTGGTGGAGTTCCGGATGGCGCTGCCGCACCGCGACGTGGCGGCGCTGGTGGGCATGGGGCCGAACGCGTTCCACGACGCGTCGGCGCTCCCCGGGCGCATCGCCGCGCTGACCGAGCCGGTCGTGGTGACCGGCTCGGTCAGCGTGACCTCCTACTCCCCGGGGTGATCCGTGGGGTGGTGGGGTTTCCCACCACCGGCCTGTGCCTTGTCCATCGCTCCGAGTGCCCTCGGCGCTACCGCCAGTCGCCGGACCGCCCGGTGAGCGCGAGCAGCCGCTCCTGCGGCGGGGCGTCGTCGGCGACCGGGAGGCGGTTCGCGAACAGGCCGCCCGGCCCCCAGATGCGGGGCGAGTCCGGGAACCGCCCGATCCGGTCGAGCGCGACCAGGACCAGGGACTCGTCCAACTCGACGTCGAGGCCGAGGGCGGTGCCGATGTCCCAGCCGTGCACCAGGACATCCCCGAAGTGCACCGCGAGGGCGAACTCCCCCGGCACCTGGTAGTCCCCGATCGCGAACGTCCTGGCCAGCACCGCGTCGTCGGCGAAGTGGGCGTGCAGGGCGGCGGAGGAGGCGCGGAAGTCGGCGCGCGGGTCGCCGGTGGGCTCGAAGCCCGCGCCCAGTTGACCGAGGGTGCGCCGGTTGTTGTCGACCATGTGCTCCAGCACGTCGCGCACGGCCCACTTGTCGCAGGGAGTGCGGGCGTCGAGCTGCTCGTCGGTGGCCTGCTCGGCGAACCCCGTGGTCGAGGCGATGGCCGCGCGGTCGAGTTCCCGGATGTCCATGGTATCCCCTCAAGTGTACGAACGATCGGTCATATAGTTCCAGAGTGACCGATCGTTCGTCTAGAGTGATTTCCGTGGACGGACGGCTGGCGCGCGGCGAGGAGACCCGGCGGGTCACCCTGCAACGCGCGGTCGAGCTGGCCTCGGTCGAGGGCCTGGAGGGAATCACCATCGGGCGGCTCGCGAGCGAGCTGGAGCTGAGCAAGAGCGGCATCTTCGCCCTGTTCGGCTCGAAGGAAGACCTCCAGTTGGCGGCCGTCGAGCACGCCGAGAAGATCTTCCGCGCGCACGTGGTCACCCCGGCCGCCACCGCCGACCCCGGCCTCCCCCGCCTCGTCGCGCTGCTGGAGCACTGGCTGGTCTACTCGAAGTCCCGGGTCTTCCCCGGCGGCTGCTTCTTCGCCGCCGTCGCCGCCGAGTTCGACGCCAGGCGGGGCCGCGTCCACGACGCCATCCGCTCCGGGCAGCAGCAGTGGGGCCGATTCCTGGAACGCCTGGTCACCGAGGCCGTCGAGGCGGGCCACCTGCCCGCCGACACCGACGCGGCCCAACTCGCCTTCGAGCTGTTCGCCCTCGCCAGGGCCGCCAACACCGACGCCGTGCTGAGCGGTTCGGACGTCCCCTACGAGCGGGCCACCACCGCCATCGGCAACCGCCTCCGCGGCTAGGCCAAGCGGTCCCGTCGGGCCCTCGCGATGGGGAGGCGGGGGTCGCGGCGGGACAGGAGGCCGATGAGGGTGTCGTGGACCTCCAGGTCTTGGGACCCCGTGGGGCTGTGGGCGAGACCCCAGAGGTCGTCGGCGTCGCCCGCGTCGAGCACGGCCCGGCGCACCGCGGCTTCAAGTTCGTCCCGCTGCTCGCGGACGACAGGGGCGTCCGAGCGCGGCAGGAGCGGGCCAGACCCGGCGGCGGCCCTGAGGTCGTTGGCGCGCAACAGGTCCGGCAGCGCGAGGAAGTCCGCGGTGAGGTCCGCGGCCAGCCGGTAGGGGCGGGTCAGGATGATGCGGTCACCGAGGGCGGTGCGGAGGCGGTGCATCTCGGCGCGGGCGGTGACCGGGTTGCCCGCGTCGCCGTGCAGGGCCAGGGCCAACTGGTCGGCGGTCATCCCCGCGGGGTTCAGCGCCAGCGCGGTGAGGATGTCCGCGTGGCGCGGGGACAGCGGCTGCTCCCGTCCGTCCACTGTGGCCACCGGGTGGGTCGCGCCGAGGAACCTCAGCTCCAGCCGGGGTTTGCGCGGCGCGCTCCGGGTCGACCGGGACAACCGCAGCAGGTAGCCCTCGTCCAGCGGCTCGACCAGGGCCTCCCGACCGTCCGGGAGGGACAGTGAGGCGGCGGGCACGTCCAGCCGCGCGGGCAGCGGGCCGCACGCCTCGGCGGCGATGACCCGACCGGAGGCGCTGAGCAGCGCCGCACCGCGCAGGCCGAGCAGGTGCGGCAGGTTGCGGCGGCGCAACTGCTCGTCGCGGGCGGTCATCCGGACCCGCAACTGCCCCTCGGCGAGCTGGGCGGCGGCGGTGACCAGGGCCAGGGTCGCCGGGTGGCGGGTGCGCAGCGGGCCGGTGACGTCGATGGCGCCGAGGACCGCGCCGGTGTCCGGGTCGTGCACCGGGGCCGCCGCGCAGGTCCAGGCGTGGATGGTGCGCACCAGGTGCTCGGCGGAGTGGATCTGCACCGGCCGGTCCACCGCGAGCGTGGTGCCCATGGCGTTGGTGCCCATGGCGTCCTCGCTCCACCGGGTGCCCTCGGCCAGGCCCACCCGGTCGGCGAGCAGGCACACGTCGACCTGGCCCTCGCGCCAGAGGATGTTGCCGTCGGCGTCGGTGACGATCATCAGGTGCATGGCCTCGTCGGCGATGCCCACCAGGGTCGCGCGCAGCACCGGCAGCACCTCGGCCAGCGGGTGCGCCGCGCGCAGGTCGCGCAGGTCCGCCCCGGAGTACACGACCGGCGGGGGGTTGCCGTCCGGGTCGACCCCGCCCGCCAGCGACCGGCGCCACGAGTCGGACACGACCTCGCGCGGCGCGGCGGGGGCCGGTCCCCCGCTGAGCACGGCGTCGCGCACGCGCGCCAGCAGGTGCGCGTAGTCCTCCGGGTTCGTCATCCCCCCGATGATGCGGCCCCGGTGGTTGATCCGGCAACCGCCACGTCGGTGCAACGCGACTGCAACGTTGCCGCTCCTAACGTGGCCGACATCACCCCACCGACGACGCGGGAGGCCCACCGATGACCCGGTACGCAGCTCCAGGGACCGACGGGAGCATCGTCTCCTTCCAGGCCCGGTACGACCACTACATCGGCGGCGAGTACGTCGCGCCCGCCAAGGGCCAGTACTTCGAGAACCCGTCCCCGGTGACCGGTCAGGTGTTCTGCGAGGTCGCCCGGGGCACCGCGGAGGACGTGGACCGGGCCATCGACGCCGCCGAGGGCGCCGCGCCCGCCTGGGGCCGCACCTCCCCGGCCGAGCGGGCCAACGTCCTCAACAGGGTCGCCGACCGGATGGAGGAGAACCTCGAAGCGCTCGCGGTGGCCGAGACCTGGGACAACGGCAAGGCCGTGCGCGAGACGCTGGCCGCGGACCTGCCGCTGGCGATCGACCACTTCCGCTACTTCGCCGGGTGCGTCCGGGCGCAGGAGGGCGGCATCTCCGAGATCGACGAGGGCCTGGTCGCCTACCACTACCACGAGCCGCTGGGCGTGGTCGGGCAGATCATCCCGTGGAACTTCCCGATCCTGATGGCCGTGTGGAAGCTCGCCCCGGCGCTGGCCGCGGGCAACGCGGTGGTGCTCAAGCCCGCGGAGCAGACCCCGGCCTCGATCCACGTGCTGCTGTCGATCATCGGCGACCTGCTGCCCGCCGGGGTGCTCAACGTGGTCAACGGCTTCGGCGTGGAGGCGGGCAAGCCGCTCGCGTCCAGCCCCCGCATCCGGAAGATCGCCTTCACGGGTGAGACCACCACCGGCCGCCTGATCATGCAGTACGCCAGCGAGAACATCATCCCGGTGACGCTGGAGCTGGGCGGCAAGAGCCCGAACGTGTTCTTCGACGACGTCGCCGCGGCCGACGACTCCTTCTACGACAAGGCGCTGGAGGGCTTCACCATGTTCGCCCTCAACCAGGGCGAGGTCTGCACCTGCCCGTCGCGGGCGCTCATCCAGTCCGGCATCTACGAGAAGTTCCTCGGCGACGTCACCGAGCGCACCCGGCGGATCGTGCAGGGCCACCCGCTCGACACCGCCACCACCATGGGCGCGCAGGCCAGCAACGACCAGTTGGAGAAGATCCTGTCCTACATCGACATCGGCAGGCAGGAGGGCGCGAAGGTGCTCACCGGCGGCGAGCGCGCCCGGCTCGACGGCGACCTGGCCGAGGGCTACTACGTGCAGCCGACGATCTTCGAGGGCGACAACAAGATGCGGATCTTCCAGGAGGAGATCTTCGGCCCGGTCGTCTCGGTCACCCGCTTCGACGACTACGCCGACGCCATCAAGATCGCCAACGACACCCTCTACGGCCTCGGCGCCGGGGTCTGGTCCCGCGACGGCGGCGTCGCCTACCGGGCGGGCCGCGAGATCCAGGCGGGCCGGGTGTGGGTGAACAACTACCACGCCTACCCCGCGCACGCCGCGTTCGGCGGGTACAAGCAGTCCGGCATCGGCCGGGAGAACCACAGGATGATGCTCGACCACTACCAGCAGACCAAGAACCTGCTGGTCAGCTACACCGACAAGGCCCAGGGCTTCTTCTGATGGGCGAGCGGGTCAGCCACACCCCGGGGGCGGCGGCCGTGCTGCGCCGCCTCCGGGAGTCCCACGGGCCGCTGATATTCCACCAGTCCGGCGGCTGCTGCGACGGCAGCGCGCCGATGTGCTACCCGGCGGGCGAGTTCCGCACCGGCGGCCAGGACGTCCTGCTCCAGGAGCTGCGGGTCGAGGGGGTCGGCGAACCGATCCCGTTCTGGATGTCGAGGTCGCAGTACGAGCACTGGAAGCACACCCACCTGACCGTGGACGTCGTCCCCGGCCGGGGCAGCGGGTTCTCCCTGGAGGCCCCCGAGGGCGTGCGCTTCCTCATCAGGTCGCGCCTGCTCACCGACGAGGAGATGGCGCCGTAGCCGTGCCCCGGTGCGGACCGGTTGGGGCGCACCGACCCCCGCACCGGGACACACCCCGGGGAATTACTGACCCGGGTCCTTCGTTGGGCACTGGTGACAGCCCCGAACGGAGGAGGCCCCCTGTGGCTACGGTCGAACTGACCACCGAGAACTTCGACGAGGTCGTGGGCGGTGGCGGAACCGTGCTGGTCGACTTCTGGGCGTCCTGGTGCGGTCCGTGCCGCCAGTTCGCCCCCGTCTTCGACGCGGCCTCGGACAAGCACGAGGACGTCGTGTTCGCCAAGGTCGACACCGAGGCCCAGCAGCAACTGGCCCAGGCCTTCGGCATCTCGTCCATCCCCACGGTGATGGCCGTCCGCGAGGGCGTAGTCCTCTACTCCCAGCCCGGCGCCCTCCCCGCCCCGGCCCTGGAAGACCTGATCACCCAGGTCAAGGCCGTCGACATGGAAGACGTCCGAGCCAAGGTGGCCGAAGCCCAGGCAGCAGAAGAAGCCAAGTAATACCCAGCTCCCACCACAGAAAGGGCCCGCGAACCACCCGGTTCGCGGGCCCTTTCCGCACGCACCCACACCAAAACCGCAAACACCACACCAATACAAAGTTCGAAGATCAAAGGCCGAAGGCCGAAGCGGAAACGAAACCACGCTGGTTCGGGAACCCACCGCACCGTGGGGGTCTGGGGGGTCGCCCCCCAGAAGCGATGCGGAACGCAAAAGGCGAGCGCTCTCCGCGAGCACTCGCCTCCATGCGTGGAGCTGAGGGGAATCGAACCCCTGACCTTCTCGATGCGAACGAGACGCGCTACCAACTGCGCTACAGCCCCTTGTTCGTGCTCGCAGAGCTTATCAGCCCGCGAGCACGCCCCCTCGCGGGGGTCCCTACTCGCCCACGGCCCGGCGGTAGTGCAGCACGGTGGCGTCGCCGAGGTCGTCGAACCAGGGGTCTTCGTCGTCGAGGTCGACGGCGGTGGCGCCGGGGTGGGTGATGCGGGGGGCGATCTTGACCGGGGTGCGGCGGGGTTCCTCGTACTCGGAGTCGAGGTCGTCGTCGGCGTCGGTGTCGTCGTCCGGTTCTTCCTCGGCCGGGTGGGCGTGGGAGCGGCGGACGGCGAGGGGGGCGGTCATCCTGGCCTGCCTGCGCTCCCGGATCTCCTCCTCGATGCGCACCTGGCGGCGCAGGTAGGTGAGGTACCCGGCGAGCGCGAGGTCGATGAGCCCGTGCGCCCACCACAGCAGGGGGGTCATGACCAGCGCGGTGATCAGGGTGAGCACCGCGGTGAGGATCATGAGCAGTACGATCCGCTGCCGGAAGGCGTACTTGGCCCGGGCGGCGCGGGCGGCGGCGTCCGGGTCGAAGCCGCCGCGGCCGGGGCGGAACCGGCGGGGTTCGGGGGCGTAGTCGTCCTCGTCCTCGGCGAAGTCGTCGGTGTAGGTGAACCCGTCTTCCTCGGGTTCGAGGTCGACCGTCGCGGAGTCGAGCATGGCGAAGTCCTCCCGGGGGTCCTCGGTCTCCTCGCGGGGACCGGTGTCTTCGGCGGAGCCGCTGCGCACGACTCGGGCGGCCAGGGCGGAATCCGCCGTCCTGGCGATCTCCTGGCGCTTGCGCACCACCATGGGGACGAGCACGACCAGCCAGGCGACCACGAGGGCGACCACGATCAACGAACTCGGCATGTCCGCACCTCCCCCTGACGTACTCCGAGGACTTCGTTGACCACGTTAGTCACAACAGTCACACGCGTGGCGGAGGCGCGCCGGAGAAACTCACCCGTTCGGGTTGTCGTCGGTCCACCATTCCCCGTAACGGCACTGATCAAACAATTAACTTCCGCCACCCCGAAACGTCAACCCCGACCGGCCCGCCCGTCCGCGACCAAGCGGTTGACCAGGCCGTTCGGCACGTCCTCCTCGGTGATCGCCAGGCACACGTGGTCCCGCCAGTCCCCGGCGACGTCGAGGTAGCGCCGGAACAGCCCCTCCTCGCGGAACCCGAGCTTCGACAGCACCCGCAGGCTCGCCCCGTTCTCCGGCCGCACGGTGGCCTCCAGCCGGTGCAGCCCGGAGAGCCGGAAGCAGTGGTCCACGGCCATCGCCACCGCCGCCGTGGCCACACCCCCGGACACCGCGGTGGACGCCACCCAGTAGCCCACCCACGCCGAGCACAGCGACCCGCGGACCACGTTGCCGACGGTGAGCTGGCCGGCGAACTCCCCGTCGACGGTGATCACGAACGGCAGCGACATGCCGCGCCGGGCCAGCGAGCGCAGCGCCGACCACTGCGCGGGCCAGGCGAACTGGGCGTTGCGCTCGGCCCACGTCCCGGGCGCCGACGGCTCCCAGTTCTCCAAGTGCGCCCGGTCGCGGATGCGCGCCCGGCTCCACGCGGCGCCGTCGAGCAACCGCGGCCCGCGCAGTTCCACCACCCCGGCGGGCACCCGCAGCGGACCGAGCCGGGCGGGCCAGCCGGGGTGGCGGCCCAGCGCCTGCGGGCTAGCCACGCTGGGCGAGGAAGCTGACCTGGACCTCCTGGCCGACGGACACCTCGACGGTGTCCTCGTCGATCAGGATCAGGCAGTTGGCCTCGGCGAGCGAGGCGAGCAGGTGCGACCCGGACAGGCCCAGCGGCTGCACCAGGTACTCGCCGTTGGTCTCGTCGCGCAGCAGTTGCCCGCGCAGGAAGCCGCGCCGCGCCTTGGTCGAGGTCACCGGCGACAGCAGCCGGGCGCTGACCACCCGCCGGTGCGGGTTGCGCTTGCCCTGCGCGGCCCGGATCAGCGGTCGCACCATGACCTCGAACACGACCAGGGCGCTCATCGGGTTGCCCGGCAGCAGGAACGCCGGGATCGCGTCCGGCCCCAGCCGCCCGAAGCCCTGCTGCGAGCCGGGGTGCATGGCCACCCTGGTCAGGTCCACGTCGCCCAGCTCGGAGATGGCGGCGCGGACCTCCTCGGCCAGCTCGCCGCCGACCCCGCCGGAGATCACCAGGATCTCGGCCTGCGACAGCCTGCTCTCCACCACCTCGCGCAAGCGCTTGACGTCGCTGCTGACGATGCCGACCCGGCTCACCTCGGCGCCCGCGTCCCGGGCGGCGGCGGCCAGCGCGTAGGAGTTGACGTCGTAGACCTGCCCCTGCCCCGGGGTCCGGTCGACGTCGACCAGCTCGTCGCCGACCGAGATCACCGACACCCGGGGCCTCGGGTACACCAGCACCTTCGACTTGCCCACGGCGGCGAGCAGCCCCACCTGGGCGGAGCCGATGATCGAACCGCGGCGCACGGCCACGTCACCGGTCTGCACGTCCTCGCCGGTGCGCCGGACGTAGGCGGCCGAGGGCACGGGGGTGTGCACGGTGACCTTCGAGTGGTGCCCGTCGGTGAAGCCCAGCGGCAGCACCGCGTCGGCCAGGGTGGGCAGCGGCGCGCCGGTCGCCACCCGCACCGCCTGCCCCGGCTGGAGCCTGCGCGGCTGCCGGGAGCCGGAGGCGATCTCGCCCACGACCGGGAGCTGCACCGCGGCCTCACCCGCGGGCTGGGTGTCGACGCTGCGGACGGCGTACCCGTCGACCGCGGCCTGGTCGAACCCGGGCAGCGAGCGCTCGGCCACGACCTCCTCGGCGCAGAGCAGCCCCTGCGCCTCGGAGATCGCCACCCGCACCGGCGCCGGGCGCACCGCGGCCGCCAGGGCCCTGGCGAGTTGCTCGTCGACTGACCTCATCCGCTACCCCGTACCCGTTCCGTCCCGATCCCCTACCGACCGCTGATCCGCGCGCTCAACCACTCGCGGAGGCTGGGCCCATACTCCGGATGGTCCAGTGCGAAGTCCACTGCGGCACGCAGGAAACCGCCAGGATTGCCCAGGTCATGCCGTCCGCCGCGGTGCACGACCACGTGCACGGGGTGCCCCTCGTCGATCAGCAGCGCGATGGCGTCGGTGAGCTGCAGCTCGCCACCGGCGCCCGGGGTGATCCGCCCGAGGGCGTCGAAGATCGCCCGGTCGAGCAGGTAGCGGCCCGCCGCGGCGAAGGTGGACGGGGCCTCGTCGGCGGGTGGCTTCTCCACCATGCCGTTGACCTTCTTGACGTCGTCGTCGCCGGTGTCCTCGACGTCGAACACGCCGTAGGCGGAGATCTGGGCCCTGGGGATGTCGAAGGCGCAGAGCACCGTCCCGCCCTTCTCCGCGCGCACCGCGGCCATCCGGGCCAGCACGCCGGTGGGCAGCACGAGGTCGTCGGGCAGCAGCACGGCGACGGCCTCGTCCTCGGGCCGCAGGTTGGGCTCGGCGCAGCCGACGGCGTGGCCCAGGCCCAGCGCCTTGTCCTGGGTGGCGGTCTCGACGGCGAGCAGGCCGGGCGCGCGGCGGACCTTCTCCAGCAGCGCGTCCTTGCCCCGCTCGGCCAAGGTGGCTTCGAGTTCCGGCTGCGGGCGGAAGTAGTCGGCGACGGCTTCCTTGCCGGGTGAGGTGACGATGACCAGGCGGGTCGCCCCCGCTTCAGCCGCCTCGGCCGCGACGTACTCGATACCGGGGGTGTCCACGACCGGCAGCAGCTCCTTCGGAACCGCCTTGGTGGTGGGGAGGAACCGGGTGCCCAGACCCGCTGCGGGCACGATGGCGGTGGTGAATGCGGTGAACGCGCTCATGGACAGGCAGCCTAACCTCAGTGGCGTGGCCGGCACTGGGAGTGATCTCGAAGCTACACGCGCGTGGACGAAGGACCAGTGGCGACGCGCGCTGCTGGCGAACCGCCGCCGGGTGCCCGCCGCCACCCGCTTCGCCGAGGCCATGCAGCTCACGGCCCAGTTGACCAGCGGCCGGGTCGTGCGCGGGGGGCAGACGCTGTGCGCGTACGTGCCGATCGGGTCGGAGCCGGGGTCGGTGCAGATGCTCGACGAGGTGGCCGACGCGGGCGTGCGCATCCTGCTGCCGGTGGTCAACGGGCGCGGCCCGCTCGAGTGGGCCTGGTACGACGGGCGCGACGACCTGCGGCCCGGCCCGTACGGGCTGCGCGAGCCGATCGGGGAGCGGCTGGGTGAGACGGCGCTGCGGATCGCGGACGTGGTCCTGGTGCCCGCGCTGGCCGTCGACCGGCGGGGGACGCGCCTGGGCCGGGGTGCGGGCTTCTACGACCGGAGCCTGTCGATCGCGGCGGCGGACACCCCATTGGTGGCCGTGGTGCGCGATGCGGAATTGTTCGACGTGCTGCCCGCCGAGGGCCACGACGTGACGATGACGGCCGTGCTGACACCGGGGCGCGGGCTGCTCAGGTTGCGCTGATGTGACCTCGTGTCGGAATGTTTGCGTTCCCGGTCCGCGTTGTCGCAGAATCAAGTGTTAGCACTCTCGCCTGTTGAGTGCCAGTTTGGGAGGAAGGCCCCCGTGCCCACGTACCAGTACGCCTGTACGGTCTGCGAGCACCGCTTCGAGGCGGTGCAGTCGTTCTCGGACGCGTCGCTGACCGAGTGCCCCGAGTGCGGGCAGCGGCTGCGCAAGCTCTACAGCTCTGTCGGCGTGGTCTTCAAGGGCAGCGGCTTCTACCGCAACGACAGCCGCTCGTCGACGTCGTCCACCGCTCCCGCCGCGGACGCGTCCCCGGCCAAGTCGGAGTCTTCGGCCAAGTCGGAGTCCTCCGGCAAGTCGGAGTCGTCGGCGAAGTCGGAGTCCTCGGGGTCCGGCTCGGCGAAGTCCCCGACACCGGCCGCGTCGGCATCGTCGGCCTCGTCGTCGGGCACGGCCAAGGCCTCCTGACCCCGGACCCACCCCGGGTTGTCCACATGGGTCGAATCCATCCACAGGTCCGCCCCGTGCCTTCCGCGCGCCCCACCGCCTCCCTAACGTCGATGTCACCACCGACACGACCAGGGAGCACCCGATGCCCGCGAGCAACCCGACGCTGATCCGCCTGCGCGCCCTCCGCGCCACCCTGCCCAGGGCCCTCGCCCTGCGCCGGGTGGTCGCGGGGGTGCTGCTGCTCGCCGCGGCCGCGACCGCGCTGTGGCACCCCGCGGCGGAACCGGCCTCGACACCGGTGCTGGTCGCGGCGAAACCCCTGTCCGCGGCCACCGCGCTGACCCCGACCGACGTGCGGGTCGTCCGCGCCCCGCCGGACCTGCTGCCCGCCGGTGCCCTGACCGACCCGGCGGAGGCCGCGGGCCGCCTCCTCGCGGGCCCCGCCGCCGAGGGCGAACCCATCACCCGCGTCCGACTGGTGGGCGCGGAGAACACCGCGCTCATGGTCGGCCCCGACGCCGCCGCGGTCCCGCTGCGCCCGGCCGACCCGACGGTGTCGTCGTTGCTGCGCCCCGGATCGCGGGTGGACGTGGTGGCCGCCGCCGAGCCCGGCGACCCTCCAGAGGTGCTGGCGGAGAACGCCGCCGTCCTCACCGTCCGCGCCCTGACCGGAGGCGGCCCGAACGCGCCGCCGCTGCTCCTGCTGGCGCTGCCCAAGCAGGCCGCGCACGACGTCGCGGCCGCTTCGCTGCGCGGCGAGGTGACGGTTACCCTCCGATAGTCCGCACCCACCCACAACCGCGAGATCGGAGCAAGGCGTGCTCAAGGGCTTCAAGGACTTCCTGATGCGCGGCAACGTCATCGAGCTGTCCGTCGCCGTCATCATCGGTGCCGCGTTCACCTCGGTCGTCACCTCGTTCACCGACGGCATCATGAAGCCGCTGATCAACTCCGTCGGCGGCACCAGCATGGCCGAGGGCCTGGGCTTCCGGATCTTCACCGGGAACGAGAAGAGCTACGTCGACATCGCCCTGGTCATCAACTCGGTGATCAACTTCCTGATCGTCGCGGCCGTCGTCTACTTCGTGATCGTGCTGCCGATCAAGAAGATCCAGGACCGCCGCAAGCGCGGCGAGGAGCCCGGCCCCGCCCGGCCCACGGACGTCGAACTCCTCATCGAGATCCGCGACCTGCTCCGCCAGCAGAACAGCCCCGCCGCCGCACCCGCCCCCAAGCCCGACACCCTCTGATCCCCGTGCCCACCCCGGACTCCCCGCCCCCGGCGCCACCGCGCCCCGCCCGGGACCCCGATCCGAAACCCCGGCGCCCCACCCTGGACGAGATCTTCGGCGACGTCCTCCCCGACACCACGAAGGACGAAAGGGACCCGACCCCCGCGAAAACCGCAGACGACTGGTACGAACAAAACCGCCCCCCACACCACGGCGGCTGAGCACCACCGCCAAAACCGACTCCCCCACCCGCGACGCCGAACCGGTCGTTTCAGCAGACGGGCAGCGATCGGGTGGGACCCGAAACCACAAGCGGGCCTGACCCCCGGAGTGGTCAGGCCCGCCCCTGGGAGATCACAGTCCCGAAAGCTCACCGATGACGTAGGGGACCAACGAGGACAGAGTCGCCATCCCGTCCCGAACCGCACTCCGGGACCCCGCCAGGTTGACCACCAGGGTGCTCCCGGAAACGCCCACCAACCCCCGGGAGATCCCGGCGTCGACCGCGCCCGCGGCCAGCCCGGAGGACCGCAGCGCCTCGGCGATCCCCGGGATGGGCCGGTCCAGGACCCCCTGCGTCGCGTCGGGGGTGACGTCCCGGGGCGACACCCCGGTCCCGCCCACGGTGACGACCAGGTCGGCCCCGCCGATCACCGCGGTGTTGAGCGCGTTGCGGATGGCGACGGTCTCCCCCTCGACCGGCACCACGCCGTCGACGATGAAACCCGCCTCCTCCAGCAGCTCGGTCACCAGCGGACCGACGGTGTCCTCGTGTTCCTTGTGCGCCACCCGGTCGTCCACGATCACGACGAGTGCCCGACCGAGCCGCTGCGCGCTGCGTTCCATACCGCCAACCGTAGCCGTCCGGGCCCACCCGCGGGCCGGGAGGTGAGCGGTGTCCGACCCCCTGATCTGACCATTCGGTGACGAGGCCGCCGCGCACCGGGCGAACCGCTCCGACGCCCCCTAGCGTCTGGCCCATGCGCGTACTGATCACCGGAGGAGCGGGCTTCGTCGGCTCCCACGTGGCCGACCTCATGGCCACCCGAGGCCACGAGGTCACCCTCCTCGACAACCTGCTCCCCCAAGCCCACGGCTCCACCGAACCACCCCCCTGGACCGCCCCCCACGAACTGGTCCTGGGCGACGTCCGCGACGCCGACCTCCTCACCGACCTGGTCTCCCGCACCGACCTCGTCTGCCACCAGGCGGCGGTGGTCGGCCACGGCCTGGACCCCTCCGACGCCCCCCACTACGCCAGCCACAACGACTACGGCACCGCGGTCCTCCTGGCGGCGATGCACCGCACCGGCCGCCAACGCCTCGTCCTGGCCTCCTCCATGGTCGTCTACGGCGAAGGCCGCTACTCCTGCCCCACCCACGGCGTCGTCCGCCCAGCCCCCCGCCGCCAGGAATCCATCGACGCGGGCGACTACGAACCCCCCTGCCCCACCTGCGGAGCCCCCCTCGAGTCCCTCCTGGTCCCCGAGGACGCCCCGATCAACCCCCAGAGCACCTACGCCGCCACCAAGGCCGCCCAGGAATACCTGGCATCCGCGTGGGCCCGCCAAACCGGCGGCCACGTCTGGGCCCTCCGCTACCACAACATCTACGGCCCCCGGATGCCCCGAGACACCCCCTACGCAGGCGTGGCCTCCCTCTTCCGCTCAGCCCTGGAACGCGGCGAAGCCCCCACCGTCCTGGAAGACGGCAACCAACGCCGAGACTTCATCCACGTCACCGACGTAGCCCTAGCCAACGCCTTGGCCTGCGAAAAAGAAGGCCAACCCCACACCCTCACCCCCCTCAACATCTGCTCCGGCACCCCCCACACCGTCGGCGAAATGGCCCAAGAACTGGCAAAAGCCTGCAACGGCCCCACCCCCAAAACCCTCGGCGGCGCCCGCCCCGCCGACGTCCGCCACGTCGTAGCCGACCCCCAAGCCGCCAAAACCCTCCTCGGCTTCCACGCCCAGGTCCCCTTCAACACCGGCATGAAGGACTTCGCCACCGCCCCCCTCCGAGCCCCCGTCACCACCTGACCCCCGCACCCGCACGCCCACGTCCCTCCACCCGAGCCCAACCACCCTCCCCTGCCACACGGCACCGGGTGCCACCCGCCCAACTCCAATCAAGCACCACGCCCAGCGACCACCCGTTCGGCACCGAAGGCGCACCGAGGCCAACAGCCGGTGCCGGACGCAAGGGTCAAACTCGCCCAAGGCAACGGATCACAACAACCGACGCGGCGGGGATTCACCGCGGTGCACGGCCACTTCGACGCACCGGCAGACTGATGCGCGGCCGCTACAGCGCGCGTCCAGACAAGTGCTCTGGCAGGGCCGGCACACGACCTGCGCGGCGCATGGCCAGGCCAGCCAGGCCGGGCCAGATCAGGCCGGGCCGGGCCAGGCCAGCCGGGCTGGGTCGGGTCCGCCGGGCAGGGCCGGGTCCGCCGGGCAGGGCCGGGTCCGCCGGGTGGGGTCGAGCCGGGTGGGGTGAGTGGGTCAGGCAGCCGGAGGCAGACGGGCCGAGCCGGGCGGACCAAGCGGGGGCGGAGCAGGGCGGGCCGAGCCAATCGGGCGGGCCAAGCCGGGCCAAGTCGGCCAGGCCAGGCCGGGCTGGTCGGGCCAGGCTGGTCGGGCCGGGCCGGGCCGGGCCGGGCCTGGCCGGGCCGGGCCTGGCCGGGCCGGGCCTGGCCGGCCAGGCCGAGCTGGTCGGGCCGGGCTGGTCGGGCCGGGCTGGTCGGGCCGGGCTGGTCGGAGCTGGTTGGCCCAGGTCGAAGCGGGTCAGCGTGGGCTGGGTCAGCCCGGAGCGGGGTGGGTTGGGGCGGTGTGCGGCTGGGCCAGTCGGGCTGGCGCGACACGTGGCCGGACCGGCGCGGCGTAGCTGGCGCGATGCAGCCAGGGTTGCCAGCGCCATGCCGCGCGGCTTGCGCCATGCCGCGCGGCTTGCGCGATGTCGTACGGCTTGCGCGATGCCGCGCGGCTTGGCCCGGTGCCGTGTGATCGGCTGTTGCGGGCCAGCCGGGCCGGGGAGCTGAGCCGGGCCGTCAAGACCGGTGTTGCGCGGCGGCCGCAGCGTGGGTGGTGTGGCGACTGCGGTGCGGCCGATGTGTTGGCCCGGTCCGGGAAGGTGCGGTCTCAGTGGTGCGCGCATGTCGGCGGCTGGCGGATGCGCAGGCGGTTGGGCAGAGGCGGCGGGTTCGTGTGGGCGGCGGGTGGGGTGGTGATGGAGGGGGCGGGTGGGGGTGTTGGACGGGTGCCGACATGCCCACTGCCTCCCCGCCGTTCCGAATTCCTAGGCTACCAAGGAGGTCTGACAGTTCCGGGGTTTGTGCGTGGGGTTGTCCACAGGCGGTGGGGTTGTCCACAGGCGAGGGTGGGTGGTTGACAGGAGGTGTGGGACGGGAGCAAAGGGCGGGGGCATGGGGTCAGGCGGTGGCCAGGGGGAGGTGGACTTCGAAGCGGCAGCCTCGGTCGTGGTTGCGGGCGGCGATTCGGCCGTGGTGGGCTTCCACCAAGCCTTTGGCTATGGCCAGGCCCAGGCCTCCGCCTGCTTCGGCGCCGGGGGTTCGGGCGGCGCTGCCTCGGAAGGCGACGTCGAAGACTCGGGGGAGTTCGGTTTCCGGGATGCCGCCGCAGCTGTCCTGCACTGACAGGAGGGCTTCCTGGCCCACTACGCCGATTTCCACTGCCACCGTTCCGTCCGGTGGGGTGTGGCGGATGGCGTTGGCGACCAGGTTTCGGACGACTCGGGCGAGTTCCGGGTCTGAGCCGAGGACCACCGGGACGGCCTCGGCGGCGGCGGAGACGCGGACGCGTTTGCGGGAGGCGACCGGTTGTTGGGTGGCGAGGGCGTCCGAGACGATTTCCTGGAGGGGGACCGCCGCCATGGTGAGGTGGAGTGCCCCGGCGGTGATGCGGGACAGTTCGAACAGGTCGTCCACCATGGACGACAGCCTGCGGGATTCGATGGATATCTGGTTCGCGTAGCCGGTGACCTCGACCGGGTCGTGGACCACGCCGTCGGCCAGGGCCTCTGCCATGGCTCGGATGCCCGCGAGGGGGGTGCGGAGGTCGTGGCTGATCCAGGCGACGAGTTCGCGGCGGGAAGCTTCCGCCGCTCTCTCGCGCTCGCGGGCTTCGCGTTCCCAGACGGTGCGGCGGGCGACGCGGCGGCCGAGGACGACGGCCACCGGGACCGTCACCACGGTGACCAGGAGGCAGACCAGCAGCAGGGTGGTGAGCGTGGTGGTGAACATGATCCCGGTGACGCCGAGGACCCCTGCGATGAGGCCCGCGACGGGGACGAGCACCAGCACGGTCACGGTGGTGGTGAGGGAGCCGTTGCGGACCAGGTGGAGCAGGACCGCGCCCACCAGCACGACCGGGAGGACCAGGGCCAGGGCGACCGGGAGGATGTGCAGGAGGTGGGCGAGGATCTGGCTGAACGGCTCGGTGGGTTCGACCATCACGGGGTCCTGTCGTAGCGGTAGCCGACGCCCCAGACCGTGGTGATGCGGGTGGGTTTGGCGGGGGTCTTCTCGATCTTCTCGCGCAACCGTCGCACGTGGACGGTGACGGTGGACTGGTCGCCGAAGTCCCAGCCCCAGACGCGTTCGAGGAGGTGTTCGCGGGTGAAGGCCTCGCCGGGGTGGGTGAGGAAGAACTCGAGGAGGTCGAACTCGCGGGTGGTGAGCGGCAGTTCCGCCCCGGCGCGGGTGGCCTTGCGCGCCACCGCGTCGAGGCGGAGGTCGCCGTCGGTGAGGGAGGGGGTGAGTGGGGCGGGGCGGGTCTGGGCGCGGCGCAGGACGGAGCCGACGCGGAGGGTGAGTTCGCGGGGGCTGAAGGGTTTGGTGACGTAGTCGTCGGCGCCGAGTTGCAGGCCCGCGATGCGGTTCTCCTCCTCGCCGAGGGCGGTGAGCATGATGACGGGGATGGCGCCGCGCTGCCGCAGCCGCCTGCACACCTCCAGGCCGTCGATGCCGGGCAGCATGAGGTCGAGGACGACGAGGTCCGGTGGGTCCTCGGCGACCCGGCGCAGGGCGTCCTCGCCGTTCTCGGCGAGGGTCACCCGGTGCCCGGCGCGTTCGAGGTAGCGGCGCACCACGTCGGCGACGGTCACGTCGTCGTCGACGACCAGCACCCGGGTCGGCAGGTCCATCGGTCCCTCACCAGTTCGTCAGGAGGATGTGGTTGACCGCGAGGGCGAGCGCCGCCTGGGCGCCGAGCCACCAGCGGTGCGTGCGGGCGGGCAGGAGCGCGCAGGCGGCCACGACCCACACCGCGAACGGCAGCCAGATCCGTTCGACCTCGGACTTCGACAGCCCGGACAGGGTGGCGGCGAGCACGGCGATCACCCCGGCGCGGGCCATGGCCACGGCGGGCGGTGGCCAGCGGGTCAGGAAGCCGGACCCGGCGGCGCGGCGCAGTCCGGCGGCGGTGGCCGGGCCGAGGACGAACACCAGGCTGGCCAGGTCGGCCCACACCCAGTACCAGTAGGGCCGGTCGTTGGCGATGCCCTGGTAGTAGCGCTCGACGACCAGGTGGTAGCCGTCGACCCACCAGAACCCGGCCAGGAGGAAGACCAGGGCGACGGCGAGGGCGCCCGGGACCGCCCAGGCCAGCGCCTTCCAGCTACGGGCCGCCAGCACCGCGGCCAGGGCGATGACGCCCATGAGCATGAGCCCGTAGGACAGGAAGACCCCGTACCCGAGGAGCACGCCGCCTGCCAGGCACGCCCACCAGCGGCTGTGCGTGGCGCCGTGGGCGAGCAGGGCGATCCCGGTGGCGGTGACCCCGGCGAACAGCGCGTCGGCGGAGACGCCCATCCACACCGCGCCGGGGAATAGCGCCACGAACGGGAGGGCGGCGCGGGCCTGCTCCTCGCTGCCGAGGGCGGCGAGGGTGGCGGGCACGGCGACGGCGACGAGGGCGCCGACCAGGACGCAGAGGACCGCGGCCCAGGCGCCGCCGCCGAGGCCGATCCGGTCGAGCCAGACGAACAGCAGGGTGATGCCCGGGGGGTGGCCCGCGACGTGGGTGATCCACGAGTCGGGTTGGAAGTCGAGGATGCGCCGGGCGAAGGTGTCCAGCATGGTCGGTATGTCGGTGATGCCGGGAACGGCGGCGAGGTACTCGTCCTGCGAGGTGAGCTGGTTGGCGATCCCGCGCGTCCACCCGTCGACCAGGGCCAGGGAGAACGTCCAGGCGACGGCGAGCAGGTACCCGGCGCCGAGGGCGGCCCGCCAGCCGAGCCGGGTGGCCAGCGCCGGCCCCCAGGTGACCGCGGCGACGGCGACGACCAGGGCGAGTGGGGTGCCGATGCCCACGTGCGGCAGCCACTGGGCGAGCACCGGCCACTCGCCGAAGGTGTCCGGGGCGCCGGGGAAGTGCTCGGTGCCGAACAGGCGCACGCCGAAGCCGAAGCCGACCGCGATGGCCGCGGCGACGAGGGCGGCCGCGCCGAGGGCGGCGAGGACGTCCGCGCGCGCGCCGGGAACGCGAGTCCGGTTCGGGGATTGCACTGCCATGTCCGGGAACCTACCGCGTGGGTCCGACGATCCGGGGACGCGCAGCGGATTCGGCTCAATCGTCAGAAGTCCGTAAGAAGGGTGAACACAATCTTGTTCTTCCCCCGCACAGCGGCTTTCGAGTGTCCGGCGGGGAGCGGTCGCCCTACCGTTGCGGCATGGATGTGCGAGAAGTGGACGTCGTGCTGCCGTGCCTGGACGAGGCCGCGGCGCTGCCCGGGGTCTTGGCGGCGCTGCCCGAGGGGTACCGCGCGATCGTGGTGGACAACGGTTCGACGGACGGTTCGCCGGAGGTCGCGGCGGCCCACGGGGCGAAGGTGGTGCACGAGCCGCGCAAGGGGTACGGCGCCGCCGTGCACACGGGCCTGGAGCACTCGACCGCGGACGTCGTGTGCTTCCTGGACGCCGACGGTTCGCTGGACCCGGGTGAGCTGCCGAAGCTGGTGGCCGCGGTGGCGCGGGGCCGGGCGCGGTTGGCGGTGGGCAAGCGGGTGCCGGTGGGCCGGGGTGCGTGGCCGTGGCACGCGCGGGCCGGGAACGCGGTCCTGGCGGCGTTGTTGCGCAGGCGCGGGCTCCCGGTCACAGACATCGCGCCCGCCCGGGCGGTGCGCAGGCAGGACCTGCTGGAACTGGGCGTCGAGGACCGCGCTTTCGGCTACCCCCTCGAGCTGCTGATCCGGGCGGCGGAGGCGCGGTGGTCGGTGTGGGAGACGGCGGTGGCCTACCGGCCGCGGACGGCGGGGACGAAGTCGAAGGTGTCCGGTTCGGTGCGCGGCACGGCCCGCGCGATCCGGGACATGGCGGGGGTGCTGCGGTGACGTGCCTGTTGGTGGTGGCGAAGGCCCCGGTCGCCGGGTTGGCGAAGACCCGGCTGTCCCCGCCCGCGACCCCGGTGGAGGCCGCTGAGATCGCCGCGGCGTCGCTGTTGGACACGTTGGACGCGGTGTTCGCCACGCGCGGGGTGGTGCCGGTGGTGGCGCTGACCGGTGACCTGTCGGCGGCGCGGCGGTCGGCGGAGCTGGCCGGGGCGTTGGCCCGGTGCACGGTGTTCGCCCAGCGCGGGGAGGGTTTCGCGGAGCGTTTGGCGACCGCGCACGCGGACGTGGCCGAGCGCTTCCCCGGTCGGCCGGTGTTCCAGGTCGGGATGGACACCCCGCAGGTCGACCCGGAGCTGCTCGGGTCAGCGGCGGCGGCGCTGGAGTCGGGCGCGGAGGGGTTGCTCGGCCGCGCGTTCGACGGGGGCTGGTGGGGGCTGGGGTTGCGCGACCCGTTGCTGGCGGGGGTGTTGCGGTCGGTGCCGATGTCGCGCGCGGACACGGCGGACCGCACGGCGGCGGCGCTGGCCGGGGTGGGGGTGCGGCTGCGCGAGCTGCCTGTGTTGTCCGATGTGGACACCATGGACGACGCGCTGCGGGTCGCCGCGGAGTGCCCGTCCGGTCGGTTCGCGCCCGCGGTCGAGGGCTTGGCGGTCAGGTGACCACGGGGATCTTCGACGCCGGGTTGCGCGGCGAGCGGTGTTGGTTGGAGACCGCGGCGGGCGGGCGGATCGCCTTGGCGGTGGACCGCTGGGCGGCACCCCCCGGTGTGGGTGACGCATCGCTGCTCGACCCGTGCGCGGGGCCGACGCTGGACGTGGGCTGCGGGCCGGGTCGGCTCACCGCCGCGCTGATGGCGCGCGGGGTGGTGGCGCTGGGGGTGGACACCTCCCCGACCGCGGTGGCCCTGACCAGGCGGCGGGGCGCGTCGGCGCTGTGCCGCGACGTCTACGACCGCCTGCCCGGTGAGGGCCGCTGGCAGCACGTGCTGCTGGCCGACGGCAACGTCGGCATCGGCGGCGACCCGGTGCGGCTGCTGGGTCGCGCCAGGGAGTTGTTGAGCGCCAGGGGTTCGGCCGTGGTCGAGGTCGACCCGCCGGGCAGCGGCATCGGCCGCGGCCGGGCCAGGCTCGCCGTCGCCGCGGGCGCGGGCCCGTGGTTCGACTGGGGTTGGCTGGCGGCGGACGCGGTGCCGGGGGCCGCGGCGGAGGCCGGGCTGGCGGTGCGGTGGGTCCGCGAGCACGTGGGCCGCTGGTTCACCGAGTTGGTGCCCCGGTGACCCGCTTCGCCTCCCCCGCGCACGACGAACGCGTCACCTCCCGCGTCGGCCGCTGGCTGGGGATCGCGTTCGCGGTTTGTTTCCTGACCGGTCTGCTCAGCCACGGAATCCAACACCCGCCGTCGTGGTTCACCTGGCCGAGTTCACCCGTGTGGCTGTACCGGGTCACACAGGGCCTGCACGTCATCAGCGGGATCGCGGCGATTCCGCTGTTGTTGGCCAAACTGTGGAGCGTCTACCCGAAGCTGTTCGAGCGCCCCCTTGTCCGTTCGGCGCTGCACGCGCTGGAGCGCGGGTCGATCCTGGTGCTGTCCGGTGCGGCGTTCTTCGAACTGATCACCGGGCTGTTCAACGTCGCCCAGAACTACCTGTGGGGCTTCTACTTCCCCACCGCGCACTACGCCGTCGCGTGGATCGCGATCGGGTCCGTCCTCGTGCACGTCGCGGTGAAGCTCCCGGTCATCCGCCGCGCCCTGGCCCCGCCGGGGGTCGACGCCGACCGCCGCCGGTTCCTGCGCACGACCTGGCTGGCCACCGGTGTCGCCGTGGTCGCCACCGCGGGCGCCACGGTGCCGCTGCTGCGCCGGGTGTCGGTCCTGGCCTGGCGTTCCACAGTGGACCTCCCGGTGAACCGCACCGCCGCCGCGGCCGCCATCGAGGTCCCCGCCGACTGGCACCTGGAAGTGGTGGACGGCGAGGACGTCCACCGCTTCACCCTGGACCAGCTCAACGCCCTCCCCCAGGCCACGGAGGAACTGCCGATCGCCTGCGTCGAGGGCTGGAGCGCCTCGGCGGTGTGGGGCGGGGTCCGCGTCGCGGAACTCCTGCGGCAGTGCGGGATCGCCCCCGGGGTCGACGTGCGCGTGTCCTCCCTGGAGAAGGGCGGCCTGTACTCCACCAGCACCCTCCCCGGCACCCACACCGGCGACCGCCGCACCCTCCTGGCACTCCGCGTCGCCGACCAACCGCTCACCCCCGACCACGGCTACCCCTGCCGGGTGATCGCCCCCACCCGCCCGGGCGTCCTGCAAACCAAGTGGGTCACCCGCCTGGAGGTCCTGTGAGAGCCGCCCTGTTCACCCTGGGCCTGGCCGCCCTCGCCTGGGGCGGCTACCTCGCCTGGGACTTCGCCCACGCCTCCTTCCGCGACGCCTGGCAGGGCGCCGCGTTCTTCATCGGCGGCCCCCTGGTCCACGACGCCGTGGTCGCCCCCGTCGTCGGCGGAGCGGCCTACCTGCTGACCCGCCTCCTCCCCCCGACCTGGCACGCGCCGGTGAAGGCGGCCGCCACGTGCACGGCGGTCCTGGCAATCCTGGCGGTGCCCCTGATCTGGCACCCGTTCGGCGTGCCGACCAACCCCGGGCTGCACGACCGCGACCACTGGGCGGGGCTGGGGATCGCGGTGGCCGCAGTGTGGGTGGCGGCGGCGGCCGCCGGGCTGGTCAACGGGTGGCGCCGTTCTGAGCAGCCCCCGAATCAATCCAAGCAGGGGGCACCGACAGAAATGGAGTCGTGAGGCGGGTTGTCCACAGGCAGCGGCGGTCCACTTGGAATTGTCGGACCGTCCTGGTTGGATTGATTCGGGGGCTGCTCTGGGCGGGGTGTGGACAAGCTGGCTTGGGCGATCGGGATTGTCGGGCTGTTGGGGTTGACTTGGGACCAAGCTGTCGGAGGGTGGAGGGGACATGGATCGGGGTGGTTGGGCGGACCGGGTGATTGTGGAGCAGGCGGGGCGAACGCGCGGGCGTGGGAAAGGCGAAGCGGAGGGGGTGGGCAACGGGTGAGTGGACTGGGTGGAGGGCGGGGAAGGCGGCGGGGCGGATGAGCTGGGGGGTTGGCAGGTGCCTGAGGGTGGGCGGAGACCCTGAAGGTGGGCAGGGTCCGAAGCGGACGGGGGCGCAGAGAGTGGGTGCGTGCGCGGTGGGCGGGTGCCGGGGTGGATCACGTGTCGCCTGAGTGTTCCGCTTGTTCGATGGGCGGGTCGGCCTGCGGATCTGGTCGGTCGCCGGGTGGGCTGGAGGTGGGGGTTGGCAAGTGCGCCGGATCGGCTGGGGTTGTGCGGCGGAGTGATCGTCCGGGATGGGTTGTGCGAATCGCCTGCTCGGGAGGTCAGGCAGCCGGGCGGGTTGGGCGGGCGTAGCAGCCGAGCTGGGCGGACTGGGTTGCCGGGCGGGGCAGGCGAACGGGCAGCCGGGCCGGGTGGACAACTGGTAGGCGGGCGGCAGCCAGGACAGGGCGGGTCGGCCCGGGCCAGACTGGGCGGGTCGAGCGGCCAAGCCAGACAGCCGGGAAGGCGGAGTAGCTGAGCTGGGACAGGTGGGCCGAGCCGGGCGGAGCGAGGCGGGCTGGCCGGGCGGACCGAGCCGGGCGGGCGAGCCGGGCGGGCGGGCCGGGTGGGATGAGCGGGTCAGGCAGCCGGAGGCGGGCGGGGCGGATGTGCGGGCGTTGGAGCGCAGCGGCAGACGGGCCGGTGGGCGGGTCCGGCGGGCGGTGGGGCGGCTGGGGAACGAGTTGGGCGGTCGGGTCGGTCAGGGTTGTTCGAATGGTTCCACGCGGTTGCGGCCCTTGCGTTTTGCCGTGTACAGGGCGGTGTCGGCGTTGGCGAACAGGCGCTCGAACGTGCCGGGGCCGTCGGCGACTCCCACGCTGACCGTGGGGTGTTGGGCCGTGCCCAGGACCGCCGTCCAGTCGTGGGTGTCGACCGCGGTGCGGATGCGGTCGGCGACCGCGTGGCCGACGGCTTCCTCCTCGGTGGCGGGGTGGGTGAGCAGGACCACGAACTCGTCGCCTGCCCACCGGGCGATCAGGTCGCCCACCCGGCACTCGGTGCGGAGGATGGCCGCGATTTCGCGCAGGGCGGCGTCCCCGGCGGCGTGGCCTGCGGCGTCGTTGACCGCTTTGAACCAGTCCACGTCGATGAGGAGGAGCCAGGGGTGGCGGGCGGCGGTGGCGGCGTGGTGGAGCATGTGGGGGGCGGCGCGTTCGAGGCCCAGGCGGTTGGCCAGGCCGGTGAGGGGGTCGCGTTCGGCGGCTTCCTGGGCGGCGGTGGCGAGGCGTTGGGCCCGGATGGCGAGGCGGCGCTGTTCCAGGGCTTGGCCCAGGCCCTCCTGCAGGGTTTCCACGGCGGTGCGGCGGGCGCCGATGTTGCGGCGCAGCGCGTCGGCCTCGCCCGCGAAGTCGCCGGAGGCGTGGCAGATGTCGGCGAGGTCTTGGGAGTAGCGCTGGACCAGGGAGGGGTCGTTGACCGATTCGGCGTCGTGGACGGCTGATCTGGCGTGGTCGGCGGCTTCGGTGAGGCGGCCCTGGGCTCGGCGGACGGTGGCGAGGACCCAGTTGCCGACGGACATGGCCCAGCGGTTGTCCTCGGGGGCCGCGGCTTGCAGGGTGCGGCGGGCGGTGTGCTCGGCCCGGTCGAGGTCGCCGACCCCGGCCAGGGACGCCCCGTGGGCCGCGGTGAGGGCCAGGTGGATGCGGCCGCCCTCGACCAGGGTGAGGCCTTCCTCCAGGAGGGCGATGGCCTCGCGGAAGGTGGCGGCGGCCTCGGCGGGGGGTTGTTCGGCGGCGCGGAAGTTGAGGGTGCCCGCCAGGTTCTGCAGGGAGTGGGCGAGGATCTCGACGTCGTCGCCGGTCCTGGCGACCTCGACGGCGACGCGGGCGACGTCGAGGGCGGCGTGGCGGTGGCCGATGCCCTCCAGCAGGTAGCCGAGCCTGCCCAGGGTGTCGGCGGCGGAGGAGCCGCGGGGGTGGTCGATGTCGATGTCGCTCCAGCCCTCGGCGACGAGTTCGAGGGCGAGCGGGATGCGGCGCAGCCGCCAGGCCGACACCGCGCGCCTGGTGAGGATGGCCGCCCTGGTCCACGGGGCCAGGTTCGGCGGGACCTTGGCCAGGAGCTGGTCGAACAGGGCGTTCGCCGCCCCGGTGCGCCCGGCGTCGATGAGCATCCGGATCTCGCGGTCGGCGCGCAACGCCTCGGTCGCCGCGAGCTCGTCGCCCGGTTCCAGCCCGTCCTGCCCCAACACCGTCCCCGACTCCACCTCGCCGAACTCAGCCGGCGAACGGCGCGGTTCGTGGTCTGCGACACAGCTCCGCGCAGGCTACAAGGCGGGCCGGTCGTGACCCGTTCGGAGTAACGCGTTCTGCCTGCTCGGACGGCGAGGGCGCGGGCGGTCAGCCCCTGGTGCCCGCGTGGGGCAGCAGGGCCATCTCCCGGGCGTTCTTGATCGCGGTGGCGACGGCTCGCTACTGCCTGGGGTGAGCCCGGTGACGCGGCGGGCGCGGATCTTGCCGCGGTCGGAGATGAAGGTGCGCAGCAACGCGGTGGTGGGCGCGCGGCCTGCCGTGGACGGCGTCGCGGATGCGGGTGGCGCCGGCGTCGCGGGGCATCCGGCGCGGTTCGCGGAAGGCGGCGGTGCGGTCCTCTTCGGACGACGGCCTGCGGGTGATCCCTTGCGCTCGACGTGCCGGGCGTTGATCTCGGACTTCTCGGCCATCAGTGGTCTTCCCGGAACTCGACGTGCCCGCGGGCGACGGGGTCGAACTTGCGCAGCACCAGCCGGTCGGGGTCGTTGCGCCGGTGGGAGTGGGAGACCTGGTTGTCGAAGTCGGGTTTCGGCCGGTGACCTGGTACATCGCCGACACGTGACCTCCTGTATGTGGGAACCGTTTTCATCAAAGCCGTCGCCGGGGTAACCTCGACCGGGTCCAGATGGAAATGATTGTCGATTGGAGTGCCGGTGCTCACGCTCGTGGCGGGATGGGACCGCGCGGCGGCCGGGGCGTTCGCCGCCCGGTTGCTGGCGCCCGGGACCGCGGTGGTGCAGTACGCGATCACCGACAGTGGAGTCGAACGCCGTTGCCGGGTGGACAACACCGACACGACCGAGCGGTTGGGGGCGGAGCACGACTGCGTTTCGTGCACGCTGCGCGCCGACCTGGCGCTGCTGACCGACGCGTTCGACCGGCTGGTGGTGCACCTCGACCCGGTCCTCGAACCCGGTCCGATCGCCCGGGAGCGCCAGGTCGACGCGGTGGTGACCGTCGTCGACGTCGACACCTGGCTGGCCGCCGCGACCGGCGACGACCTGCTGCCCGACGACGAGCGCACCGTGGCCCAGGTCGTGGTCGGGCAGGTCGAGGCCGCCGACGCGCTGGTGCTGACCGGCGCCCCGGACGCGCGCACCACCGCCGTGCTCGACCGGCTCGCCGCCGCGGTCCCCCGGGTGCCGCTGGCCGAGGCCGGGCCCGCGCTGCTGCGGGCCGTGCGCCGGGGCGACGAGGTCGACAAGGTCGACGAGGTGTTCGGCCCGCTGCTGCGCGGGCAGCCGCCGCTGCGACCGGAGTGCGGGGTCGGGCTGACGGTGTTCCGCGAGCGCAGGCCGTTCGACCAGGACCGCCTGGTCGACGCGCTCGACGTGCTGCTCGACGGCGTCGTGCGGGCGCGCGGGCGGGTGTGGGTGGCCGGGCGGCCGGACGAGGTGCTGCTGCTGGAGTCCGCCGGTGGGGGCGTGTGCGTGGGTCCCGGCGGCACCTGGCTGGCCGCCTCCGACGACTGGGACGCGGTGTCCGCCGAGCGCCGGGCCCGCGCGGCGCTGGACTGGGACCCGGTGTGGGGCGACCGCGTGCAGGAGCTGGTGATCCTCTCCCACGCCGCCGACCCCGAGGCGTTGACCGCCGCGTTCACCGCCGCACTGGTCCAGGAGGAGATCGCGTTGTGAAATCGGGAATCCACCCCGGCCACCACCCGGTGGTCTTCCAGGACCCGTCCCCAAGCGCCAGACCTCGCGCTTGAACACCAGGTCGCGCCGCCGGGTCGCGGCGTACCGGCGCGGCCACCTGTAGGCGGCCGTCGGGCGGGTGCGTCACACCTGGGTTGTCCCGTCCGGTGAGGGACGCCACTGCTCGAACGGCCGATCCAGCGACCAGGCGTTCCCGACCCGGGTCAGGACGCGCGGGTCGCAGTGGGCCGGGTTCGACAGGGACTCGAACAGGTCGATGCTCCAGGAGAACGCCCGGCGGCACAGCAGCCGGGCGGTGAGGCCGTGCGAGACAACCACCGCGGTGTCCGGGTGGTCCGGGTCGCGGGCCACCCGGTGCTCCAGTTCGGACAGGAAGCTGGCCACCCGGTCGTCGACGTCCGCGCCCGACTCGCCGTGCGGGAGCCGGTAGAAGAAGTGGCCGAACTCGTGCCGCAGCCGCTTCTGCACCTGCTGCTCGTCCGGGTCCTGCAGGTTCCCCCAGTCCTGCTCGCGCAGCCTCGGCTCCGGCACGCACCGCTGCACGGCGGGCAGGTCGAGCAGGCGGAACGTGCCGACCGTGCGCGCGTAGGGGCTGACGTAGGCGGCGACGGGTTCGTCGCCGAGCAGGGCCCGCAGGTCGGCGCCCGCCCGCGCCGCCTGCGCCTCGCCGAGCGCGGTCAGCGGCAGCGAGTGGTCGGGGGTGCGGCAGTACGCCAGCTCGTCGACGTTGCCGAGGCTCTCGCCGTGGCGCAACAGGATGATCCGCATACCGGCATCGTCACACGCCCGCGCGCGGCTGCTAAGAAGGACTCCGGTCGACAGAGGAGGACTCCAATGGGCGGCGTACCGGCAACCGTGGCGGTCATCGGGGGCGGCACGATGGGGGCGGGGATCGCGCACGTCTTCCTCGCCGCGGGCAGTTCCGTCGTGCTCGCCGAGGCCGACGCGCAGCGGGCGGCGCAGGGGGTGGCGAACGTGACCGCCTCGGTGACCAAGGCCGAGGAGCGCGGCAAGCTCCCGGAGGGGACCACCGCCGCCGACCTGCTGGCGAACCTGAGCACGGTCGAGCGGCTGGGCGACCTGCCGCCGGAGACCGCGTTGGCCGTCGAGGCCGTCCCGGAGGACCTCGCGCTCAAGCGGGCGGTGTTCACCGAGGTCGCCGCGGCCTGCCCGGACGCGGTGCTGGCGTCGAACACGTCGTCGCTGTCGATCACCCGGCTGACCGAGGGGCTCCCCGCCGAGCGGGTCATCGGGATGCACTTCTTCAACCCCGTGCCGGTGCAGGCGCTGGTGGAGTTGGTGCACCACGCGGGGCTGCCCGAGCGGGTGCGGGCGGACGTGCGCGGGTGGGCGGAGGCGCTGGGCAAGACCGTCATCGAGGTGCGCGACTCCCCCGGCTTCGCCACGTCCCGGCTGGGGGTGGCGGTCGGGCTGGAGGCGATCCGGATGCTGGAGGAGGGGGTGGCCTCGGCGGAGGACATCGACACCGGGATGCGGTTGGGGTACGCGTGGCCGATGGGGCCGCTGCGGCTCACCGACCTGGTGGGGCTCGACGTCCGGCTGTCCATCGCCGAGCACCTGGAGCGCGAGCTGGGGCCGAGGTTCGCCCCGCCGGAGCTGCTGCGGGCGAAGGTGGCGCGCGGCGAGCTGGGGCGCAAGACCGGGCAGGGCTTCTTCACGTGGTGACCGTCCGTCCCTTCCGGACCTCCGACGCCGACGACGCGTACCGGCTGCGCAGGCTGGCCTTCGGCGGACCCCGGGAGGTCGACCCGGACTGGGCGGGCACGCCGGGGTGGACCGGGTTGACCGCTGAGCTGGGCGGGCAGCGGGTCGGGTTCGCCCGGATCTGGGAGTACCGCCAGTTCTTCGGCGGTCGGGCGGTGCCGATGGGTGGCATCGCCAGTGTGGCGGTGGCCGCGCACGCGCGCGGTCGGAGGGTGGCGAGCGCGCTGCTCGACGAGTCGCTGCCGCTGATGCGGGAGGCGGGGCAGGGGATCTCGACGCTGTTCCCCTACGTCGTGCGCCCGTACCGGCAGCGCGGCTGGGAGCACGCGGGGGTGCTGGAACGGGCGACCGTTCCGCTGGCGGGCCTGGCCTCGGCACCGCGCAGCACCAGGGAGGTGCGGCCGGCCACCGCGGCCGACCTCGGTGAGGTGCACCGGGCGTACCTGCGCACGGCGAGCACGATCGACGGTCCACTCGATCGGGGGACTTCGGCGTTCACCCTGGAGGACGCCCTCGACCTGGACCTGCTCACCGTCGTCCCCGGACCGGACGGCATCACCGGCTACCTGTCCGCCGACCGCCCCGACGGCGAGAGCCTGCACGTCCACGACTTCGTCGCCGACGACGCCGACACCGCCCACGCCCTCCTGCACCAACTGGCGTCCTGGGCCGGGCACACCGAGGTGGCGACGGTGCGCGTGCTCGACAGCGCACTGTTCGACCTGCTCATCCCCGGTGCGGTGACCAGGGGCAGCCACGTGGAGACGTGGATGCTGCGGGTGGTCGACCTGCCCACCGCCCTGGCCGACCGGGGGTGGCCGCACGCCCCGGACCTGACCGTCGACCTCGACGTCACCGACCGGCACGCCCCGTGGAACGCGGGCCGCTGGCGGCTGACCGCCGCGGGCGGCACCGTCCACTGCGAACGCGGCGGCGACGGCACCGTCCGGCTGGCCGCGCGGGCGCTGGGCCCCTGGTACAGCGGCGCGTCGAGCACCGCGGAACTGCGCCGCGCCGGTCTGCTCGACGGGGACCCGGCCGCGGCGCGCGCGCTGGACCTGCTGACCGGCGCCCCCGGCGGGCCCCGGACGGCCGACGCGTTCTGAGCGCTCTCAGGCGCGTCTCAGCCCGGCAGGACACACTGGTCGCATGCGCATCCTCGTGGTCGACGACGATCGGGCCGTGCGCGAGTCCCTCCGGCGGTCGTTGCAGTTCAACGGCTACCAGGTAGACCTCGCCAGCGACGGCAGGCAGGCGCTGGACTCCGTCCTGGGCGCCGACAGCTCCCGCCCGGACGCGATGGTGCTGGACGTGATGATGCCCCGGCTGGACGGGCTGGAGGTGTGCAGGCGGCTGCGCGGCGTCGGCGACGACCTGCCGATCCTGGTGCTCACCGCGCGCGACCTGGTGTCCGACCGGGTCGCCGGGCTCGACGCGGGCGCCGACGACTACCTGCCCAAGCCGTTCGCCCTGGAGGAGCTGCTGGCCCGGCTGCGCGCGCTGCTGCGCCGGGCCACCCCGGAGCCGCAGGGCTCCCCGCAGGCCGCCCCGCTGCGCTACGCCGACCTGGAGATGGACCCCGGCACCCGGGAGGTCCGCCGCGGCGCGCGCGAGATCAGCCTGACCCGCACCGAGTTCGCCCTGCTGGAGCTGCTGCTGTCGCACCCCAGGCAGGTGCTGACCCGCGGCCGCATCCTGGAGGAGGTGTGGGGCTACGACTTCCCGACCTCCGGCAACGCGCTGGAGGTCTACGTCGGGTACCTGCGCCGCAAGACCGAGGCGGACGGCGAACCGAGGTTGCTGCACACGGTCCGCGGGGTGGGCTACGTGCTCCGCGAGACCCCGCCGTGACCGCGGTCGCCGACCAGGACGACCAGGACGACCGGTCCGACCGGTCGCAGCCCCGGGAGCGGGTGTCGCTGCGCTCCCGGATCACCCTGCTCGCCGCGCTGTGCGTGGGCGGGGCGGTGGCGCTGGTCTCCCTCGGCGCGTACTTCACCGTCTACCGGGGCCTGTACCAGCAGGTGGACGACAGCCTGAACGAGCGGGCCACGGCGCTGCTGCGCAACACCCAGGCGATCACCTCCACCCGCGCGGAGATCCCCAGGGTGTTCCTGGAGCTGACCGACATCAAGTTCGACGTGGTCGACGGCAACGGGCAGTCCGCGCTGGGCATGACCGTCGAGCACCCCAGGGTCGGCCCGGAGGAGCTGAAGGTCGCCCAGGGGTTGACGCCGATCTCGATCCGCACCGAGGCGAGCACCGACACCCGCATCCTGGCCCGGCCGTACCCGTTCCTGGACAACACCGCGCTGGTGCTCGCGCAGCCGCTGGACACCACCAAGAGCACGCTGTCGAAGCTCGCGGTGGTCCTCATCGTCATCGGCGGGTCCGGCATCATCGTCGCGGCGCTGGCGGGCACGGCGGTGGCCCGGGGTGGTCTGCTGCCCGTGCAGCGGCTCACCGCCGCCACCGAACGGGTGACCCGCACCGGTGACCTGCGCCCGATCCCGGTGTCCGGCGACGACGAGCTGTCCCGGCTCACCGACAGCTTCAACACCATGCTCGGCGCCGTCGCCGAGTCCCAGGAGCGGCAGCGCAGGCTGGTGGCGGACGCGGGCCACGAGCTGCGGACGCCGCTGACCTCGCTGCGCACCAACCTGGAGCTGATGCTGGCCTCCGAGGCGCCGGGGGCGCCCGCGCTGGCACCGCAGGACAAGGCCGACATCCAGGTGGACCTGCGCGCCCAGCTCGACGAGCTGACCCAGCTCATCGGCGACCTGGTGGAGCTGGCCCGCGAGGACGCCGCGCCGACCGTGCGCGAGCACGTGGAGCTGGTCGAGGTGGTCGACGCCGCCCTGGACCGGGCCCGGCGGCGGGCGGGCGAGGTGACCTTCGAGGTGCGGCTGGAGCCCTGGCACCTGATCGGGCACGCCGCGTCGCTGGAGCGGGCGGTGCTGAACCTGCTGGACAACGCGGTGAAGTTCAGCCCACCGGGTGGTGTGGTGCGGGTCGAGCTGCGCGACGCGGGCGACGGGTACGCGTTCGTGCAGGTCGCCGACGCCGGGCCGGGGATCAGCGACAGCGACCTGCCGCACGTGTTCGACCGGTTCTACCGCTCGGAGGAGGCCCGCACGCTGCCCGGTTCTGGGTTGGGCCTGGCGATCGTGAAGCAGGCCGCGGAGCGGCACGGCGGCTCGGTGTTCGCCAGCCGCTCGGCCGACGGCGGGGCGCTGATGGCGATGCGGCTGCCCGGCGCCGCGGGCTGAGCGTTCCTAGACTGCCGGTGTGAGGCGCACAGTCCGGAACCTGGCCGACGGCCGCGAGATCCTGTACTTCGACGACCACCCGGACGCCCCGGGCAGAACCGCCGTCGACACCCGGGACCTGCCCCGCAACGAGACCGCGTCGCAGATCCGGCGCGACCCGCTGACCGGTGAGTGGGTGGCGCTGGCCGCGCACCGGCAGACCCGCACCTACAAGCCGCCCGCCGGGCTGTGCCCGCTGTGCCCGTCGGCGCCGGGCAGGCCGACCGAGGTGCCGGAGTCGAGCTACGACGTGGTGGTGTTCGAGAACCGCTTCCCGTCGTTCTCCCAGCACGCCACCGGCCCGGTGGAGCCCGGCCTGGTGCCGGTCGGCCCGGGGCTGGGGCGGTGCGAGGTGGTGTGCTTCACCGACCGGCACACCACCTCGTTCGGGGAGCTGCCGCCGAGCCGGGTGCGCACGATCGTCGACGCGCTGGCCGACCGGACCACCGCCCTGGGGGCGTTGCCAGGGGTGCAACAGGTGTTTCCGTTCGAGAACCGGGGCGACGAGATCGGGGTGACGCTGAGCCACCCGCACGGGCAGGTCTACGGCTACCCGTTCGTCACCCCGCGCACGGCCCTCATGCTCGCCACCGCCGAGGCGTACCTCGCCGAGCACGGACGTCCTGTGATGGGGGACGTGTTGGAAATGGAGCGTTCCGCGGGTACCCGGGTGCTGTTCGAGTCCGAGCACTGGACGGCGTTCGTGCCCGCGGCGGCCAGGTGGCCGGTGGAGGTGCACGTGGTGCCGCACCGGCAGGTGCCGGACCTGCCCGCGTTGACCGAGGAGGAGCGCGACGACTTCGCCGAGCTGTACCTGCGGGTCCTGGGCAGGCTCGACGGCCTCCACGACCGCCAACTGCCCTACATCGCCGCCTGGCACCAGGCACCGGTGTCGACCGGGCGCGACCTCGCCTGGCTGCACCTGGAGGTGTTCTCCGTGCTGCGCACGGCGGACAAGCTCAAGTACCTGGCCGGTTCGGAGTCCGGCATGGCGGTGTGGATCAACGACGTCACACCGGAAGACCTCGCCGCCCGGCTGCGCGCGGCCCCCGCCCGCTACGGCCGCTGATTTTCCTCGGCGAGCGCACAGGCACGTCTCAGGTCCTTCTCAGTCGAGAGGTTCAAGGTGGTCACATGACCGAGAACAACCCCGACGCCACGACCGGACAGGGAACCGGCGACGTCAACCCGTGGTCGGCGCAGGCGGCAGCAGGGGCCGCCTCGACGTCGCAGGGGGCGTCGGAGTCGAGTGATCGGGCATCGGTCGGGGAACAGGGCCCCGACCGACAGGAGTCCGGCCCCCGCGCGACCGGGGAGCAGGGCCCCGCGACGCCGGGGGCCGGAAACTCCGCCTACTCCCCACCCGCGCAGTGGTCCCCGTGGGCCGCGGGCGGGTCGCAGCAGCACCAGCCCGCCACGGGCACCCACGGCGTGCTCTACGGCTCGGCCGCGCAGCACCCCGGCTACCCCGCCGCGCCCTACCAGCAGCAACACCAGACCGGGCAGCTCCAGACGGCGCCGCCCGAGCAGCGGCGCCGCGCGGGCGGCCTGGTCGCGGGCATGACGGTGCTCGCGCTGCTCGTCGGCGGCGGCGCCGGTGCCGCGGGCGGCTACCTGGTGGCCCAGGACAACGACACCGGCAGCCCCGCGGCGACCGCGCTGAACACCCCGCCGACCGCCCAGCAGACCGGGTCGGCCCCGGCGGGCTCGGTGGAGGCGGTGGCGGCGAAGGTGCTGCCCAGCGTCGTGCAGTTGCAGGTGCGCGGCCCGTCCTCGGCCGGTGAGGGCTCCGGGTTCGTCATCAGCGGCGACGGCCTGATCGTCACCAACAACCACGTGGTCGAGGTCGCCGCCTCCGGCGGGCAGATCGAGGCCGTGTTCCAGGACGGCCGCACCGCCAAGGCCACCATCGTCGGCCGCGACCCCACCTCCGACCTGGCGGTGGTCCGCGCCCAGGGCGTGACCGACCTGCCGGTGGCGGAGCTGGGCCGCTCCGACGACCTCAGGGTCGGCCAGCCCGTGGTGGCCATCGGCTCCCCGTTCGAGCTGGCGGGCACGGTGACCTCCGGCATCGTCAGCTCGCTGCAGCGCCCCACCAGGGCGGGCGGGGAGAACGGCAGCCAGGCCACGGTCATGGACGCCATCCAGACCGACGCGGCGATCAACCCGGGCAACTCCGGCGGCCCGCTGGTGAACATGGCCGGGCAGATCATCGGGATCAACTCGGCGATCTACAGCCCGTCGTCGAGCGCCAGCGCCCAGGGCGGTTCGGTCGGCATCGGCTTCGCCATCCCGATCAACCAGGCCCGGCGCACCGCCGACGAGATCGTCAAGACCGGCAAGGCCACCCAGACCGTCCTCGGCGTCTCGGTCCGCGACAACGCCGACGGCGGCGCGCTCGTCGCCGACGTCGTGGCGGGCGGCCCCGGCGAGAAGGCGGGCCTCAAGCAGGGCGACGTGGTCACCCAGCTCGACGACCGCCGCATCGACTCCGCCGACGCCCTGGTGGCCGCGGTCCGCTCGCACGCCCCGAACGACACCGTGAAGCTGGTCGTCGGCGCGAACAACACCGTCCCGGTGACCCTGGGCGGGCAGCCGGTGGAACTCAAGTAGACGCTGGGCCGTCGGGAGACGGCCCAGACCAACCCCGGTCCGCTGCCCCCGGACCGGCGCTCCATCCCCGGAGCAGACACGAGCCGCGAGCGCGGGACCTTCCCCTTGGTCCCCGCTCGCGGCTCTGTCACGCTCGCCCGCCGGTCAGGCGATGAGCCCGCCGCGGTAGGCGACCAGCGCGGCCTGGACCCGGTTCGCCGCCCCGATCTTGCCCAGCACGGCGGACACGTACCCCTTCACCGTGGCCTCGGACAGGTGCAGCGCCGCCCCGATCTCCGCGTTCGACATCCCCTGCCCGATCAGGCCGACGACCTCCAGCTCCCGCTCCGACAGCGACGACAGCAGCCGCCGGGCGGGCTCGGCGGCCCGCTCCCCGTCGGCCACCGCCGAGACCACCCGCGCCGCCACCTTCGGGTCCAGCACCGCGCCGCCGCGGGCCAGGTCGCGCACCGCCTTGATCAACTGGACCGGCTCGGTGTCCTTGAGCAGGAACCCCTGGGCGCCGATCCGCAGCGCCAGTTGCACGTACTCGTCCACGTCGAAGGTGGTCAGCATCGAGACCGAGGGCGGTTCCGGCAGCGCCACCAGCCCGCGCAGCGCGGCGATCCCGTCGGAGGCGCCCATCCGGATGTCGAGCAGCACCACGTGCGGCCGGTGCTGCCGGGCCAGGTCGGCGACGTGGGAGCCGTCGTCGCACTCGGCGACCACCTCGATGTCCCCGGCGCTGGACAGGATGGTCCGCAGCCCGGAGCGGACGAGGTCCTCGTCGTCCGCGATCATCACCTTGATCACAACGCCTCCCGACTGGCGTCCTCGGCCCCCGGTGGGGGGCCTCGTGGCTGGCCGACGCCGCACCCGCCCGGGTGCGCCGACCAGGTCGGACTCGGTCGGATGCTACCCCGCCGGAGGCGGACACCCCGGCTCTCGCACCACCCGGCCGCTGCGCGCTTCCCCGGGCACGGCAAGGGCCCCACCGCCGAGGCGGTGGGGCCCTTGCCGGACCGGTGTCAGGTCGCGCGCAGGGCGTCCCTGAGCTTGACCTTCGCCCCGCTGCGCATGACGGCGTTGCGGTAGATCCGCCCGGAGAGCCACACCAGGCCCGGGATGAGCGCCAGCATCAGGACCACCGCGAGCCCGGCCTCCCAGGCGGGCACCCCGCCCATGGCCAGGCGCATCGGCATCAGCGTGGGGGCGAACAGCGGGACCACCGACAGCACCTCCACAAGCTGGTTGCCCGGGTCGTTGGGCAGGATCGAGATGCCCAGCACGTACCCGAGGATCACGAACATCAGCGGCGGCATGATCACCCCGCCGACGTCCTCCTGGCGGGAGACCAGCGCCCCGAGCGCGGCGAACACCAGCGAGTAGGCGATGAACCCGAGCAGGTACCACACCACCAGCCAGACCACCGTCCCCACGGCGGTCGACAGCGAGACGTCCAGCACCCCCAACCCGAGCGCGGCCCCCAACCCGACCCCGCCGATGAGCACCATCTGCAGCAACCCGATCGCGCCGATGCCCACCACCTTGCCCACCATCAACTGCCACGGCCGGATGGTGGCGAGGAGCAGTTCGACCACCCGGCTGGACTTCTCCTCGACCACGCCCTGGGCCACCGACTGCCCGTTGATCAGCAGCGACATGTAGATCAAGATCCCGGCGAGCATGCCGATGACCAACTGCTGCCCGTCGTAGTCGAAGGGCGCCTCCAATGGCCGCACCTCGGCGGTGGCGCCGCTGACCTCCTGGGCCACCTGGGCGGGGTCACCACCGAGCTGGGTGATCTGCCGGTTGAGCGCCAACTGCCCCGCCAGCACGTTGACCACGCTCTCCAACGAGGAGTCGATCTCCTTCTCCACCACCACGACGATCTTCGACCCGTCGCCCACCAGCAGGGCGTCGAGCGAACCGTCCTCGACCAGCCGCCGCCCCTCGGCCTCGTCGGCAACGGTCCGAGTGGCGATGTCCTGCCCGACAGCACCCGCGCTGTTCTTCAGCGGCGCCTCCAACGCGGCCGACGCGCCGGTGAACCCGACGGTCGCGTCCGCCCCGTCACCGCTGGTGAACTTCATGACCAACGAGAACCCGACCAACAGCAGCAGGGTGACCGCGGTCGTGACCTGGAACGCCTTCGACTTCAACCGGATGGTGACCTCCCGGCCCGCCACCAGGCTGATCGCACCCCAGTTCCCCATCCGGACATCCGGCACCCCACTCATGCCGCCACCTCCTCGGACACGACGTTGCGGAACAACTCGGTGAGCGACTGCCGCCGCCGGGAGAACTCGACCACCGGCCCGGTGGCCAACGCCGCGCGGAGGACTTCCTGGTCATCGGCCCCCTCCCCGAGTTCCAGGACGGTCTGCGCCCCCACCTGCTCCAGCACCGTCACACCGGGCACCCGATCCGCCCACCCCGGCGAAGCCCCGGGGGCCTCCACGACCAACCGCACCAGTCCCCCTTCCCGCAGCGCGTCAACCCGGTCGCACGCCACCATCCGCCCACTGCGCACGATCCCCACCCGGTCGCACAACCGCTCCACCAGGTCCAACTGGTGGCTGGAGAACACCACCGGCACCCCCTGCCGGGCCTTGTCCACCAGCACCTGGCTCATCACGTCAACGGCCACCGGGTCCAACCCGGAGAACGGCTCGTCGAGCACCAAGATCCGAGGCTCGTGCACCAGCGCGGCGGCCAACTGCACCCGCTGCTGGTTGCCCAGCGAAAGCTTCTGCACCTCGTCCCCCAACCGCTGGGACACCCCCAGCCGCTCCGTCCACTCCTCCACGGCCCGCTTGGCCCGACCGGCGGAAAGCCCGTGCAACCGGGCGAGGTAGACAAGCTGCTCCCCCACCTTCATCTTCGGGTAGAGCCCCCGCTCCTCCGGCATGTACCCGATCCACCGCCGGGTCTCCGCGGTGATGGGCGACCCACCCCACCGCACCTCCCCCGAGTCGGCCGACAGCACCCCGAGCGCGATCCGCATCGTGGTCGTCTTCCCCGCCCCGTTCGACCCCACGAACCCGAACAGCTCCCCCGCCCGGACGTCGAAGGACATGCCGGCCAACGCCACCACGTCCCCGTACCTCTTGGAGATCGAGTCGATCTCCAACACCCCGTCAGTCACCCCTGGCTCCCCTCTCACCTGCGCTTACACCCCACTTGCCCCCCGGCAGCGGGAGACAAACCCACTGCGCAGCCTGCCCGGTCGGCAGGTTGGGGACATCCGGGATCGCCCCTAGTGGAGCAGCCGGGGGTGTGGTCCTGCATCAGCCTGCGGGAGGACCCGGTAGGGTGTCCCGGCGTAGGCCCTCGTAGCTCAGGGGATAGAGCATCGGTTTCCTAAACCGTGTGTCGCAGGTTCGAATCCTGCCGGGGGCACCATCAAGAAATGTCCACTCGGTAGGCCGCTCACCAGCGAAAACACGCCGATCGACGTATCGGCTGACCACTCCACCCCGTGCCTCTTCGCGCTCGCCGTGGTGCCGTGCGTGGTGCGACCGGCGTACGGTCGCGTCATGAGCGCGCCCAGGAAGCGGGGCAGCAACCGCCAGCGAGGCACGATCCAAGCCTTGCCGAGCGGCGCTCTGCGTGCCCGCGTCTACAGCGGCGTCGACCCGCTCTCCGGCAAGCGCGTCTACCTGACGGAGACGATCGGCCCTGACCACCCGCAGCAGGAGAAGGAAGCCGAGCGGGCGTTGACCCGCCTGCTGTCCCGCGTTGACGAGAAACGCGCACCCCGCACGCGCGCCACCGTCAACAAACTCATGGACAGGTACCTGGACCTGATCAATGTCGAGGAGACCACTCGCAGCGGCTATGAGGGCTATATCAAGAACCACATTCGTCCTCTACTGGGACGGATTCAGGTTGGCAAGCTGGACGGGGAAACACTCGACTCGTTCTATGCCGTTCTTCGCCGATGCCGGAAGCACTGCGACGGACGAAAGTTCACCGAGCACGCCGAGGAAGGCGCGCACGAGTGCTCAGCGAAATGCAAGCCGCACACTTGCAAGCCACTCGCCGCTTCCTCCATCCGCCAGATCCACGGATGCCTCAGTGGCGCACTATCACGGGCTCAGAAGTGGAACTGGATCACAGTCAACCCTCTCGAACGCGCCGAGACGCCCAAAGCGCCGAAAGCGGACCCTCACCCTCCAACGGCAGCGGAAGCGGCTTCGATCATCAACACCGCTTTCCTCGACCTCGCTTGGGGCGTACTCGTGTGGATGGCGATGGTGACAGGAGCACGGCGCGGCGAGATTTGCGCAATGCGCTGGGACTTGCTCGACTTCGACAAGAGTGTCCTCACGATCCGAACCAGCGTCGCACAGAGGAACTCCAAGACCTGGGAGAAGGACACCAAGGCTCACCAGCAACGCCGAATAGCCCTTGACGAAACCACAGTTGCCATCCTTCAAGGGTACAAGCAGCATTGCGCCAGTCAGGCCAAGTCGGTAGGCGCAACCCTGGACCCGAAGGGACGGATATTCGCCCCGGACATCCGTCATTCGCAGTGGATCAAACCGAGCACTGTCACGCAACGGTACCGCAGGATGTGTGCACGACTCGGCTGGGACATGCACATTCACCAGTTGCGCCACTACTCCGCAACCGAGTTGATCTCAGCGGGTGTGGACATCCGAACAGTTGCCGGTCGACTGGGACACGGTGGCGGTGGCACCACCACCTTGAAGGTGTACGCGGCATGGTCAGCAGAGGCCGACCAGCGCGCGGCGGCCAGCCTAACGGCTCACATGCCCACACCGCCTATCGCCTTCGCCAGTGACGGGCTACCGAAGTCGTCCACCGAGAAGGACGCAAAGCACCCCTACGAAGTAATCGCCGCTCACCTTCGAGGAGCGATCCTGTGCGACGCGATCAAGGTAGGCGAAACGCTCCCGGCTATTGCCACGATCGCCCGCAAGTACAACGTCGCAAACAGTACAGTTCACCGCGCGATACAGATACTCGAAGAGGCAGGACTGGTTGAAGCAAGTCGCGGAAAGCGAACAACCGTGATCAGCGCAGTTCCGAGTGATGTTGCGCCAGTCATCTCGTTGCACACTAAACGCAAAGCGTAAGCGCACTGACAACCGGCGCAAATATCTGGTCGGGCGGGATGAGCCTGGTGAGTTCATCCCGCCCGACCCAGAGAACACTCTCGTTCTCCATCGGGTCCAAATTTACCGCGTCTCCAGCAACATAAGTGCACAACACATAGTCGCAATGAACGTTGGTCACCGGATGCAACCGACTTCCAAGAGACTCCGCCACGACACAGTGAACGCCAGTCTCCGCAAGGGTTTCTCGAACTGCCACCGCTTCCGCCGAGCGACCAGGCTTGACCATACCTGCCGGAAATTGCCAGTACAGCCCTGCATCATCTCCACGCCGACAGACAACCAAGATCTCGTAACCGCGCATCACAATGGCCACAGCCACACGCAATAGATGCGCATCAGGTTTCCTCAACCCCGTCGGGGCTTGCAGAAGCTCGTCTATAGAGGTCTGAAAAATCCGCTCCAGCAGCCTGGCGGTGACTGGTCGAACAGAAATAGAACGACCTGACCGTTCGCCCGATGCCAGACGTTGTAGGTGGCGCAAGCTCAGCGTGCCAGGTTCGTTGGTCTCCCTGGCAAATCTTTCCGCGTACTCCACGAACTCGTCGTAGGTAAGGTTGCGCTCTCGGATTCGCTGCTCCAGCAGCGTCCGAGTTCCGCGCTTGGGTGACGCGCCCGCCGATGCCACTCGAACCCCTCCTGTCAGGTCCCGTAGGTCCGCCTTGCGGCGCGTGGATGTCGTCCGTTGGTCGTCCCCTCCCCACCAGGGTCAATGGCAGGGTTGATTTCAGTCTCCCATGCCCCACGGAGGACACGCCATCCAACAAGCAAGCAGGAGGGATCAGGAGTTCCACACCATGAACACCACGGACTTGACCGCCCTTATCTCCCAGCTCCAGGCGATGAGGACCACCGCCTCTCAGATCAACTACGCCCTTGAAATGCATGGGATCAACCCGCACGAGGTCGAACGCCTCGAAGCCCTCACACCCCGGATTCTCGACACATGCCATCGCATCCTCGCCACCCAGTTCCAGAACCACCCACCCAAACCGCCTACCTCCCCGGCAACCTCATCGACCTCATCGTCATCCCCGACCACCTCCTCTCAGCCGCTCTCACAGGCAGTCTCACCCTCGGCGACATCGCCAATCTCGCCATCGCCCTCGACGACGTCACCACCTGCCTGCGCTGGCTCTTGAACAACCCCACCAACCACCACGCTCGGACCCTCCGCGCCGAGTTCGCCATCTTCGAGTTCAAGCCTTCGACCCAGTCCGACTCGCCCAGGGAGAACACGTGAGCCCCAACAGCGACGCCACCGCCACCCTCAACGTCGCCCTCGCCCTCCTCGGCGATGTCACCACCGCGCTCAGCAACCTCCTCAACGACCCAGAGATGCGCCTCACCACCACGCAGGCCACCAAGTTCCACGACCTCACCAACGCCACCCGCACCGCCACCGCCGCATTGGCCACCGATGACACCAGCGATGACGCTTTCGCCGAGTTGGACGCCATCGTCACCGCCACCCGCCGCACTCAGACCGCTCCCACGAAGGAATGCGATGCCTCCGCCTGAGCTGCTGAAGACGATCCACTCACCACCCCGCGCCGGAAGACAGCAACCCGTGCCCACACCTCATGCCGACCGAGGACCCCACGACCTCCGCGCCCGCGTCGTCGGCCGTGCCCTCGCCGACCACCGCACCCAAGCAGGGCTCACCCTCCAGCACATCGCAGCCGCCTACGGCGCCTCACCCGCCACCATCAGCCGCATCGAGAACGCTCGCACCTCCATCACACCCACCAACCTCGCCACTCTTCTCGGCATCTACCGCATCCCCGCCCCGGAACGAACTCGACTTCTGTCCATCGCCAGACCCCAACCCCTCCCCGGCTGGTGGACCACCACTCCCACCGACCACACCAGCACCCTCACCCAACTCCACGCCGACGCTCACACGATCACCACCTACGGACCCCACCACCTTCCACCCCACCTCTATCCGAACGCGCACCCCATCAAGCTGAACACCAACACCTATACGGCCTACCTCCACGAAACCGCCCTCCGCACCGCCACCTTCGCCCAACTCGACCACCTCCTGAACCTCACCGCCACACCTCGCCTCATCCTCCGCACCATCCCTCGCCACCTGCCCCCGATCAGCGACGCCACCACCGCCTACCACATCCACACGCACCACCCCGTCATCCACCTCGCCAGTCTTTCCCTCTCCGCTCTCATCGACCACCCCACCCATACTCGGGCACACCTCGACACCCTCGACCAACTCGCAGACCACGCCCTCACCCCAACCACGACCACTCAGCTCATCACCCAGATCCGCAACGCGCGCAGCCGTCGTTGATGCGCCAAGCCCGCGTAGCCGACCGCTGCCCACCGCGCACCACCCCGCACAGCTCGCTTCTCCGTGACAGCAAGCCGCCCGGTCTGGACACGTTCGCCGTGTGTCCAGACCGGGCGGCTTTTAACGTCACCACTGCCCGGGTCCTGTCTCGCTGTCTTGCTGTCACCAGACCAGGTTCCCCCAGGTGAGGAACATATTTGTCCTGTCTCGACAGCCTGTGACAGGCCCATCGGGTGTGACACCACCCGAACAGCCTCACAAGGCTTCTGTCTCAGGCTCGTAGCCCTCAGCCAGACGGTCAGCGATGTCCCACAAGGTGGCGACGTGGTAACCGCGCATCTGCCGCACACCTTCGCGCGTCTCGATCCTCTCCCGGGTGGAAGGGCACCCGAGCTTGCTCATCTGACGACCGAACCACGCTGGGTCGGCACCGACTGAGTCGATCAACTCGGCACTGGCGATGAACTCGCGATCCCCCGCATGGCTGGTGACGTAGTCGATCACCGATGCCAGCGGTTCAGGGAGCGTCGTCGCCTCAGCGTCGGCCGAGCCGCCCTCCTGTTCCTCTGAGGACGCGAGCGCAGGCACCAGCGTTGCGACCCTGGATGACGAGCGCGGCCTGTCACCTGCCGCGTGCCCCGTCAGTGTCCCTTCCTGCTCACGCAGCGCGCGGCCTCGCTGGCAGATGACTCGCCAGTCCTCGTTCGGCATGTAGTAGGTCCGCACAGTCATCGCCAGCACGTCAGCACCAGCGTCGATGTCACCGTCCGGCCGCAGGATGCCCACTCCCTTGTGGGACGGGAGAAGGCGGCTGGCATCGTGGCCGCGTGTGTTCATCTGTTCGCCCAGGACGATGTTGCTGTCACGCCAGTCCATGACCCGCAGCGCGAACCGTGATCCGAGCACCGCGCGGAGACCGGACGGGATCGTCTTCGAGTCCGGTCGTTGGGTGGCCAGCACCAAGACGATCCCCGCTGCGGGTCCTTTCTTCGCGAGCCAGGTCAGCAGCTCGCCCACGTGCTCACCAACCGCCAGTTGCTTGCCCTGGACGTCCACCGGCGTTCGGTCCTCCAAGGGCACCTGGACCTCATCGAGGATGACGGCTGTGACCGGCATGTCCAAGGTCAGGTCACGCGCCATCGCGGGTGTGACCTTGGATTCCGGACACGTCGCATCATCGAGGTCACGCATCCGCCGGTACCGGCTCTGCACTTCTCCGACAAGCTCCGTCAGCCACTCGACCAAGGTCAACGTGTGCTCTTGTTCGTCACCGGACATGAAGCGGTGCGCGACCAGCCCCGCCGCGTCCCAGTCCTTGCCCGCCTTGAAGTCGGCGATGTAGAGACGGGTGTACGGGTCCATCACGAGTCCCGCCGCTGCCAGCCGTGTCGCGAAGGTCTTCCCTTGCCTGGGGATCGCACCGACCAGGAGCGAAGTCCACACCAGCGGCAGATCGATCCGGCGGTTGCGGGCATCGCGACCGAACGGAACCGGCTTCCACACATCCCACCGGGGCACCCCCAGGAGCGGGGTACGTGTCGGCGGACTCCGGTAGGGATCGGAGTCAGCGACCCAGAGGGCTACCCGGCCGGCGTGACCGCCGTTCCCACGAACGCGCTCCGCAATGAGTTGCACTTCATCCACAGCCAACGCGGACGCGAGAGCATCCCGGTTCTTGATCACGTCGGCTGCCTTGCGGGTAGCTGGGAGATCAACAGTCACCGACCAGCCGTCGCCCTCTCGCCGGGGTCGTTCGACCAAACGCAGCGACTCTTCCTTGCCGATCAACTTCGAATCCCGGAAGGCGTCAACGAGGACCTGGGGGTCCATCGTCCATGTGAGGGATCGAGGACCGGCGAGTACGGCGGTTCGACCCGGTGAACCGTCCTTGCGTCTCCCGAGTATTGCCAGCGCCACCGACACCACCGCTCCGGAACACCACAACACCTGAGACCCGTAGATGAGATGAGCGACCGCGAGCACAAGAACAACCAAGAGAAGACCAGCACCCGTGACCCGCCACCGGAACAGGCCGAGTTCACGAATCTCCGAGAACTTGTCCGCCAGCTTCTCCTGTGCGAGTGCCGCCTCTCGGAAGTCGCCGACGCGCACCCACGTACGCCACGAGCGCAGTGCCACCACGAGCCCACGCGCGACCGCGCGGACGTACCGCCATGGTCGCGTCAGGACCCATGCGAGGGCGTGTCGCACGGCCTGGCGCAGGTTGACCCAGCCCTTGAAAGCAGCGGGCACACGAGGCGAGTAGACCCACCACCGAGCGAAGCGCTTTTGCCGCGACTCCTGTAGCGGCGCACCCACCTCGTCGACCAACTCACCGTCAAGGATCGGGCCAGCGTTCATCACCTCCCGTTCACTGTTCACCGCGCGCCCTCCTGTCATGCTCAGACCTGCGCTCAGCCACTTCCGCTGACAGAGCAGCGGCGAGCCGGGATGACAGGCCACGTGAGCACGCCGTGGCCTCACGCACCCACGCGGGCGTGATCACGACGTCGGGCGCCCACGCCTGGCGGGCGTCAGCCAGGTAATCCGCGAACAGCTTCCGTCTCTTGCCTTGTCCCGGTCGGTTCGTCATCGGCTCTGACCCTGCACGGTCGCGAGCCGCATAACGAGGCCATGAGCCAGTCATTTGAGCGCGTATGCGGGTCATTTGGGGATCTTGGGGGACATCGTGAACGTCATCGAGAACAGCCGGCGTACGCCTGTCACCGTGAACGGTCGTGTGGTTCATGGTCTTGTCAGAAGCCTTGCGCGACGCCTCCACGAACGCTGCCTCGACAGCAGCGGTGAGCTTGTCGCGCAGGTCGGTCACCGCTTCTGCGGCCGTGAAGACGACAAGCGGTGGAACCGAGTGCAGCACCACTCCGGACACTGACCCCGCAACCCACGACTCCCAGGTGTTCATGGTGTAGGTGGCGGCGAGCGCGAACCACTTGGCACGGCGCACCCATCGCCCGGTGCTCACGCGGTACCGGGCGGTCACCTGTTCGGCTCGCAGGATGGCCAACAGGACGAGCGAGACCATCGGGTCCAACAGCCATGCAGCGAACCACGGGAGCGACCACGGCTCTGCCGACCCGGCCGCGAAGCGTTGAACGTTGGCCATCGTGAACGCGAGGCCCAGGACGATGCCAGCCCAGCACAGGCGGTCCACCTGCACCCTGACCTGTTCGACCCGCAACGCGACCACATCAGGGTGCGTCCGGTACGACCGCACTCGCGCCGCTTCCTGTGCCGCTGACGCGAGCCGATCCAGTGAAGACAACCCCGGGGCGGGGCGAGCCGCGTACTCGCGGCCCGCCCCCTGCTGCCCCGGCACGTGACGGGTGGCCTTCATCGGTGGCCGCGCCTGCGTGTGCCCCGCCCGTCGTCGCCCACGATGGTCACGGCCTTGACGACCGTGTATGCCGCGAAGAGAGCTGGTAGGCCCAGTGTGACCCCGACCAGAGTGGCGTTGTGGACCGCATAGGTGATGACGACCCACTCGACACCCACGATGAGGCCCGCGAAGACGAGCACACGACCAGCCAACGACACCGCACGCGCTCCGCTGCGAGCCGTGTCAGCCGCCGCGCGGGCCTTCCGCGCTGCCGATCGCCACACCAGCAGCCCCAGCAGCAAGGCGCTGATCCCGGCGACCACCAGAGCCGGGGAAAGGGTGATCGTTTGCATCACTCCCCACCTCCGCTCTGCAACTCCTCAGCCGACCGGTGCGCCAGCCAAATCGGATACAGCGCGCGCCGGTCGTCTTCATTGAGGGCACCCCACACACCAAGGGGCTGAGGGCCGTTGGTCCTCATGTCGGCTTCCAGGCACTCCCGCCGCACGGGGCACCCCGCGCACACGTCCGCCGCCAGCTCGCGATCGGTCGCGCGGGCTCCGGCGATCGCAGCCGGAACCGGAACTCCGAACAAGCCCATGCAGGCTCCATCTCGGATGACGATCTCCAAGAGAACGTCATCCGGAACGAACGCCAGGCAGTTCAGCTCCGCTGCCAACTGGTGGTACCTGTCGGGGGGCGTGTACTCATTCACCACGCACCCCCAGGCAGCTCCGCAACCTCACGTGCGGCGCGGTGGTTCATCGCGATGCGGGCGGCGTCGACCAGGCCGCCGGTTTCGGCCACCTCGCTCAGCAAGCGGTCGAGGACGGCGGCGGGAACGACGTAGCGGGAGCGCACCCGGACTGCGGGGAAGTCGCCCTCCCGGATGACTCGGTAGAGGGTGGAAGCGCCCATGCGGAGAATCCCCGCCGCTTCCTTGACCGTGTAGAACGCCGGACGGGCGTTCTTGTCAAGTTCGGACATGACTGTGGTACCCCAACTGCTAGGGATGATTTAAAGCCGGATGTTGGGATGTTTTTATCCCTCAATGGCCTGCGGAAGACCCAATCCGTCGACTTCAAGGCGATGCCGACGCATTCAAATCACGCGCGCGCTACTCTCGGGATCGGAGGCGGACCCCGGAGGAGCACGTGTCGGAAGATTGGGCGGCAGTCGCGCAAGCGATTAACGCGCGCCTTGCCGAACTCGGCTTGAGCCAGCGCGACTTGATCGAGCGCTCGCACGTCTCCAAGGCGATCGTCCGAGAAATCCAGCACAACGTCACCCAGAGACGCCGCAGTGAGCGCACCCTGGAAGCGCTTTCCGAGGCGCTGGAATGGCACCCTTCGCACCTGTCGGCGGTTGCCGATGGTCGAACGCCGCAAAATGTCGGCGAGCCCGTCATGAACTCGTACGACGATGTGCCTGGACGCTTGGCAGTGATCGAACACCAACTGCGCGAGATCGTGGGGAGGCTTAATGACGTGCATGAAATCCGCGAGCAGCTTGACGCGATCAACACCGGTGTCGAAACGGTTCTGGAGCACATCCGTCCGCAGCCCGGTCAACGTGGCCACTGAGAGACAAAAGCCTTTGCTTTCCATGTCCACAAGTGAACGCCTGAAAGCAGCCGATAACCATGCATTGACGATGCATTACCAGTGCATTCAAGTGCAGCCCTGATGCACTGACAGTGCATCGGTCCTGCTAGGGGGCGATCCGGTGGAGCACGTGCAGGTATGGACGGGCGAAGTCGCCTGCCGCCTACAAGAGGCATTGCGACTGACCAACGAGGGCTACGCGCGAAGACTGGGGATGGCGGTCCGCACGGTCGCCAACTGGCGAGCCAACCCGGATTTGAAGCTCTCTGCGGAAACCCAGCAGATCCTGGACCGCACCCTGGCCGGAGCTGACAGAGAGGCACGCGCAAGATTTTTCGCGCTACAAAATAACAGCCCAATCGATCCCAGTGAAATCAGGACCAGCGCACAAACCCTGACAGTAGCGATCGCAGTGGTCACCAAAGGCGATTCGGTTCTAATTGTGCAGCGCCGCGGGGAGGAGGGCGGCGGTATATCCTGGCAGTTTCCCGCCGGATTCGTGAAACCAGGTATCGCGCCTGAGATGGTGGCTATTCGAGAGACCTACGGCGAAACCGGAGTGCATTGCTCAGCGACGCGCCGACTAGGAAGCCGCATACACCCCATTACACACGTACTATGCGAATACGTTCTCTGCGACTACCTGTCAGGGGAGCCAGAGAACCGCGATCCCGCTGAGAATGTTAGCGTTACATGGGCACTCAACAACATGCTCACCCGATTCATCCCGTCCGAGCACATCTTCCCCCCTGTACTCGAAGTTCTTGGAGGCCCCAAAAGTGAGTGAACAGACGCCAGGAAGCGAACCCGCAATCTCCGCAGCGATCATCACGCATGAGGGCAAGGTGCTCATGGTGCGCCGTAGGGTCAAGGAAGGCAGCCTCTCCTGGCAATTCCCAGCAGGCGAGGTTGAGTCGGGCGAAAGCGCTTCGGAAGCCGCCTCACGAGAAGCACGTGAAGAAACTGGCCTCAACGTCAGCGCGGACAAGGTACTTGGCGAACGGGTTCACCCCAACACCGGCCGCACCATGATTTACGTTGCGTGCGCCGTTGAGAGCGGAAGCGCCTCAGTTGTAGACGATGAAGAACTCGACGCCATCGCCTGGGTTTCCCTGGCAGAGATTCCCGAGTACGTCCCCTACGGCCTGTTCGGCCCCGTACAAGAACACTTGGATTCAACCCTGTCCAAGTGATGGGAAGCGAACAGGGGCGGCGGAACCGATAGGTTCCGCCGCCCCTGCGCTCGTTAGTTCAAGCTAGAACGTCTGATAAACGTTCGCGCACAACACCGGAGTGTAGAAGATCAGGAATAGCGATCCCGCCAACCACCTGCTGCGTGCTCGCGACTTCCGTAACGCTTGATTCCGGTAACCCATCCAAGAGACCAATTGATCTCATAGCCCAGCGCTTCGCAGCATCGAAATTTCGTCGCCCGTCGACATCTTCGTTCCTGTAACGAAACGCCAGCGCATAGGCAATCTGCGCCGCTGCTCGCGGATCATACTCGACCACAGTTCGATACTCTGATTCAAGCCAAGCAATCGAGATCGACATTAGTAAGCGAACTTCTCTGCAAGTGTCTGGTAATCGAACAACTCCGACTCATCAAACCAAAGCTCCACCTCATACCTAGCTTCCTCGGGGTTTCCGGAAGCATGGATCAGATTCATGACAGCCTTGCCGGTGATCTCGGAACCGGCCTTCGTCTGATGCGCGTAATCTCCGCGAACGGTCCCAGGCGGCGCATCGTTCGGGAATGTACTCCCAATGATCTTTCGCACCTTGGCGACCACATCGTCACCCTCAATCGCAAGCGCGATAACAGGCCCAGACTGCATGAACCCAGCCGTGCAGTCGTAGATTCCCTTACCTGCTCGCTCCTCCAAATCAAAGTAGTGCCTCTTCGTAAAGTCGGCATCCAAGTGCTTCATTTTGGTGCCGACAATCTTGAGCAGAGCGTCTTCAAACCGAGCAATAATCCGCCCAACCAGCCCACGCGCTACAGCATCTGGCTTCAAAAGCACAAGGGTACGCTCAACAGTGATATTACCATTCCCGGACATGACACTCCTTCTCTTAGATACAACGAGAGGAGAGTTACTGCTAACTAGCGCAGTTGCAAGCACAACGCGCACTTGCTACAAAAGTTGCACCGAACGTGTACTAATCAACTCGTGTTCGATCACATCGCCTAGACAGGTACTGGCACCGCACGTCCATACCCTCCCTACCCCATTCCTGCTTTCAAAACCAACTCGGATGAGTATCGTTCGCACCGTGGATGCCCGCCTAGCAAATTCGAAATGAAGCCGTCTTAGTTCTCATAAAAGGCTATCACGAAAGCCTGAGAGTTTAACGTGAATGCGAAAGGCATTCGGCGGGATTATTCGAGTTTGTTGATCGGCGCTCCCCGTCATGCATCCCGTGTACATCGGCCTAAGAACGACGCTGCGGCGAACCAAGACGTCCTGGCGCCAGTCAAGGCCTGACACCGTCGGAACGGCGTTCCGACTAAAGGTCGGATGTTCGGCGGAAGGGAGGGCTGGCCCGGCAGGAACGTGGTGGGGCGCACACCTTGTCGTAGGCCGCTGTTAAGGTGCAGTTCCTCGGCTGGCCCTCGTAACCTCGGATCTCCACAGTTGACGACCGTGACGATGCGACGACGGCCACCGCCATGACCACGACACCCCTCGGCACAGAGGGATCCCGATCGCGGAGGTGTCCATGAGCGCGGGGGAGCGACGGACATTCAGCGGCGCCGAACGCATTGCCCTGTACCTCACTGCGGATGGTCGCTGCGAGGCGTGTGGGGATGATCTTGAAACAGGGTTTCACGGCGACCACGTGATTCCATACAGCAAGGGCGGCATCACCGATGTTGTCAATGGCCAGGCGCTGTGCCCGCCATGCAACCTGAAGAAGGGCAACTCTTCGATGACCCAACGTCACCTCCGCGCCTGGCAGAAGCGGGCACTCGATACTATGGACCTGTCGCCGGGGCCGAACTTCATGGTCACGGCCACTCCGGGCGCGGGAAAGACGACGTTCGCGCTGGCGGCGGTCGAACACTTCCGCCGAGGTTGCGCCCGCATCGTAATCGTCGTGCCGACGAGCCACCTGCGCTACCAGTGGGCAAACGCCGCTGCGCAGTTCGGGTTGCAGCTCGACCCGAAGTTTGAGAACTCCAATCTCGCCGTGAACAAGACCTACGACGGCGTTGTGGTCACTTACGGTGCGGTTGCCAGCCAACCGCACGTGTATCGCCGGATGAGCCAGAACGCCTTTGTCGTGCTGGACGAGGTGCACCATGCCGGTGAAGATCGGTCTTGGGGCAATGCGGTAAAGACGGCATTCCAAAACGCCACCAAGCGATTGTTGCTCACCGGAACCCCGTTCCGGTCTGACGACAACCCGATTCCGTTCGTGGCTTACGAGCCCGACGAGAATGGTATTTTGGTATCCAAATCCGATGTGCAGTATAACTACGGCGATGCCTTGCTCGATTCCGACGGCGTAGTTCGCCCGATCGTTTTCCCCGCACTGGACGGCGAAGGTACTTGGGATGCTGGTGGGGTCACTACGAGCGGACGTATCCACAACGAGCAGGATCCAAAGGAGGCCAAGCGCGCACTACGGACAGTTTTGGCCCCTGACGGGAAGTGGATCCCTTCAGTGATCGAACAGGCCCATCGCGACCTGCTCGATGTGCGCAAAGAGACCTTCGATGCGGGCGGTCTAATCATTGCTGAGGACCAGGCCAAGGCCAAGCGTTACGCCGAGGTGCTAACCAGAATCACCGGTAGGGCGCCTGTGCTCGCGATCTCCGAAGACCCACTCGCTTCGGATAAGATCACCGCATTCGCCAAGAGTAGCGAACCTTGGCTTGTAGCGGTAAAGATGGTTTCCGAGGGCGTAGACTTTCCTCGTCTGATCGTCGGAGTGTGGGCCACCAACGTCGAAGCCGAGTTGTTTTTCCGGCAGGTTGTCGGCAGGTTCGTTCGCACCCGCCGCAGCCTTTCAGGTGAGCCGGACACGTCGATCGCCACATTGTTCATCCCATCGCTGCCGTCGATGATCCAAATGGCGGCGAAGATCGAACGCGAGATCGACCACGCGCTGACCGATAAGGCCAAGGATGACGACGCCCCCGTGGGCACCGGCGGAGGGTCAACCCAATCACAGGGAATCATCCCCTTGGACTCCACGCGGGCCGAGCACCACGCGACGATCCTGTCCGGCGAACAGTGGCTGACGCCGTCGATCGAAGAAGCCACACGCAGGGTCACTGAACTAGGTTTCACTCCGACTTCCACTAATGTAGCGTTTGCGGCCAAACTCACCGCGAAGGTCATGTCGGAGGCTGTAGCCGCACAGACCCCTGCTGCGCCAGCAGTACCGGGGATGCTGTTCGACGTGGTCACGCCAGTGGAACCGGTGGCCCTACTAGCACCGGCCGCGCCAACGGCACCCGTGGTGCCTAACTACCAGAAGGTTTCCGCACTCCGACAGAAAATTAACATTATTGTGAAGCGACTGGGCAAGACCAAGGGGATGGAGTACAGCTTCCTTAACGGCGAGCTTAATAGGAAGGTCGGCATTGAGAAGCGCGAAAAGGCCACAATCCCCCAGCTTGAAGAGTTGCTGCGGATTGTGACCGAGATGGACCGGGGGCGCTAATAGTGGCGGACTTGCAGGACAACTGGCGGATTGTAAGAGCCACGGGTGAGGCTCTTAAGTACGGCACTGACGGGCTCAAGACGGTCCTGCTCGGCTTGGGCCGTCTCATCGACGAGGAACCGTGGCGCGAGTATGTCTACGCTGACGGAAGTGTGGTGAAGTTCAGTTCGTTCGCCAAATTTGTCACCAGCCCTAAGGGGCTCAACACGACTTCGGCGCGGATCAAGTCCTTGATCGCCTCCGATATCGAATTGCTCGACAAGTTCGACCAAGCATTGAGTTCTCAGCAGGGGGAACGCCGCGACCTCGCGGTGGCAAAAACATCCGAACGGGTCGACATGCTTGTCGAACCGGATGTTGACGATTTTCCCGCAAATTCGGAAGATACAGGAAACTTCGTTGAAAATGTAAACGAAATTTCCCCGTCTCGATCGACTGGCACATCGCGGCAGGCCGCATTACGTCGGCTTCGTAAGGATGCCCCCGAGTACCATGCAAAGGTCATCGCCGGAGAGATGTCTGCCCACCGAGCAATGATTGACTCAGGACTTCGTCAACCTCCTCCCAAAGTCCGGGTGCAGAAGACCGCGTCGATCCCCGAGATCGCCGCCGTACTGCGCAACCAACTGTCTCGGGACGAACTTCTGGAACTGCTCAAGCTGCTCAGCAGTTGACCATCACGACGTACCGTGACGAACTGATTACGCCACGGCACCGTGCCGATACTCCGAACAGGTGTAATAAGGCGATCGCCGATCACCGCCCTCACTGCCATGGCATCGTGCTGACTACACAGGCAGGCGGTGAAGGATACGCATGATTGAGGCAGACGCGGAGCAGTGCGACGGCGTCCAAGTCCAGGCGGGCGCTGGCCTGCCCAAGTCCGCGCGCCAGGAACAATTCAGCCTGGGGTTCGTACATATGGTCGCCGCCGCAGCGGGCTGCTGGATCAAGACCCATGCCACCGACTACGACGGCGTTGACGTCACCATCGCTTCCTCGGCCCGCTACAGGAAGTTCTACGGCCCTCAGTTTGAGTTGCAGCTCAAATGCACCACCCAGCACCGCTACCTTACGGCCGATCATTTGGCGTGGCCGATGAAGGCCAAGGCGTACACCAAGCTCGTTTGCCCGGACCGCTTCATCCCCGCCTACCTCGGCGTCCTGCTGATCCCCGGTGACGGGGACGACTGGCTGGACCAGGATGACGCACGCTTGCTCACCCACAGTCGCCTGTACTACGAACGCGCCACGAACCTCGGCAACCTGCCCTTAGAGCAGGACAGCAGGACAGTACACCTACCACGCAGTAACCTCTTTGATGTCGCTGGCCTGGAGGCCATCATGGCTGCTATCGGAGACGGAGGTGACTGGTGAGCGCATCGACTGCGAGGGATTACCGTGAACTCGCGGGCGCACTCTCCCCGTCTGCGGTATCACAGTACCTGGCCAGCCACGACTGGCAGTTGGAGTCACGGCGTGACGCTGTCCGGGAGATATGGCGCCTTCCCGGCGACCGCAGTGACCGCGCCCGCATCATGCTGCCGCTGGCTACCGGGTACGCCGACTTCACCGACCGCTTTGAGGATGCCCTGATCGCGCTATCCCAGGTCTATGGCGTCGGAGCATCGCAGCTAGCCGACTTCATCGTCTCCGCCCGTGCGGACCTGTTCTTTGTCCGGCTTGATCAACCCATGGCCGACGGCACCATCCCCTTTAAGCAGGCTGAGGCCACGATCGACGCGCTGTACAAGATGCTCAAGGCCGCCGCAACGACCGCCCACGACCCCAACCACTCGCATCGGGGTCGTCGGTCCAGTATCGTGAACGATTTTCTCGACCATGATGTCCGCCTTGGCCACACTCAACGTGGCAGTTTCGTGTTCACGATTCTTGCCCGCCTCGGAGACCCTGCCAAACCCGCACCAGCCGCGAGCGCAGCGCAATCGACTGTGCCCATCGACTTCTCCCGAGCGGCGATGCAAACTCTGGCGCAGGCACTGGAGACAACTAGGGACCTAACTCGCGCACTCGACGAGTCCGTGATTGAGTCCGCCGCCCAGTTTGGCCTCAGCGCTGGTGTGGTGGAATCACTAGAAGACATCACAGCCCCACAGTCACTGCGGTCGTTGGACCTGTCGTTTCGTTGGGCAACCAGCGAACCCGCGCCTGCTGTTGGCACCCGGGCCATCATCCTCGATCGCGACGCTATCAATGGATTGTCCCATGTACGTGAGCGGCTGATGCGGAGAGAGGAGCCACCACGACGGGAAACCTTGATCGGCTCTGTCCGGTCGCTGACCCGCGAGGACACCGCACCCGATGAGCCCGAGTCCGCGACAATCGTGCTGGTGGCCGATGTCCGGGGCAAAACCCGCGCGGTCAACGTAACCGTCACCGGCCAAGACCACGACTGGGCGATCCTGGCGTACCGGAGCAAACTTCCCTTTACCGTCACCGGTGATCTGTCACGCGAGGGACGCGGCTGGCGCCTGAGCGATCCGGTCGTCGATGATGGTTTCTTGCGGCACCACAGCAGTGGACGTTCATAGAAATTGGATGTAATACCGCATGTCCTATCTTGGGTGCGCTACTGGTCAGATGAAAGCCAGCACTGCCACGCCCGGCCGTGCGCCGAGGTGGACCGCCTTATCATCGATGGCGGGGTCAGCGCCGGAGTACTACCTTTCGACGCCTACATGTGCAGCACGGTGGACGGAGAGGCGCTAGCCCTACTTCCTTACCAGGCTGGTTAAAACTTGGCTATGCGTGGTCGCCGCGCCAGCGGCGAGGCCTCCACTCTTGCCAGACCAGGCCGACGGCGGCATGGTGCGCATCGTGGTGCGAACTGGCGAGAATCCTGGCGTTCCCGGCTGCGGTTTGAAGTTAACGGGAGTGTTTGCCCTGGTAGAGCATGTAGACTAGGCGGATGCAGAGATTCCTAAACCGTGCGTCGCAGGTTCGAATCCTGCCGGGGGCACCACGCTCATACAAGCATGATGAGCCCTTCCGCAGCGTACGCTGCGGAAGGGCTCATCGCGTTCCGCTGTTCCGGAAGCAGCCAGCGGTATGGTCAATCTTCGAGCAAGTCTTCCAACCGGCCGATCGGGTCGTTGTCGACGTCCCCATCGGCATCAGATCCCGCGTCGGCCTCCGAGGAGCTCTGGGAGTCCTCGTCAGTGGTCTTCGTACGCTCGGAGCTCGCCGCACTCCATTCGTCGTACTGCTCGTCCGGGACGTAGAACCAGTCGCGCAGGGCTCGCTTCAGGAACTTGTTCGCCGCCTGCGCCGCATCCTCCCGGAGCCGGGTTTCAGCAGTCCCAGGCCTGCTCTGCTTGAGGGCTTTCAACTGCTGCTCGGTGCAGAGCTTGAGGTAGAAGCCACGCGCGTCCTCGACCATGTCGGCGAAGGAAGAGGGCTCGGAAAACCAGCGGGAGACTTTCTCCCAGGCGACCGGGGTGGCAAGCGCCTGCAACCAGAAGTAGCGGAAGTAGACCGACTGCGAGCTCTCCATGCTCGCGATCTGGTTGATCGGACTGCTGACCTCGCTCTTGTTGAAAGCCAGCCTGCGGTCCCGCGCTTTTCCATTCTCCTGGGCGAAGAAAGCGTTCAGACCACTGACGAGGTCGTTGGCGAACCGCGGCAGGTCATCCAGGCCGACATCGTCACGGTCCCTGACCAGTTCCCACAGCGAGCCCAGTGTCATCGCCAGGCCGAGCTGACAGGCATGGGTGTTGAAGACAGCAAAAGCAGCCTTGGCCGGTTTGAGGTTCCCCGGTTTCGCCGAGTTCAGAAATTCCGCCGTGCGGTGGATTTCAAAATTCGCTTCGCGGCCCTTGAGCGCGTCCCACGCCCTGACCACGTCGGACTTGGAAGTGCTCTTGTCCCGGGAGTACTTTTCCTGGAAATGCTCGTGACTGTCCTTCAGCGTCCAATACACTCCCACGCCTCCGAAGATGGCGTCGTGGGCCAAGCGCAACCAGGTGTCATCGACGTGCCACTCCTCCTTCAACTTGGTGAGCGCACGGCCATGCGCCGCGTACGGCGCCGTCTTGGACAACAACGTAAGGATCGCCTGACCCCAAGTCGCCGCGAAACGATCGGCGATCTTGGAAACCTGCCCCTGGGGGAATTCGGTGTTGCCGATCTTGTCACGGCGGTAGGTGATGGCCCCGTCGTCGAACTCGTCGGGGAAGAGGCTGGTCATGTCGAGCTGCTTGCGCATGTGGGTGTCCTGCTCAGTCAGGTTCGGCCGTCCGAGGACGGTCGCGGAGACGTTCTGCAGGTGCCTCGACGGACCGAAGACGCAGCGGTCCACTGCGAGCTTCAGCAGGTGGATGTTGGTGAGGACGGACCACCGGGCAGGCCTGTTCGAATTGACCTCGGGGTTGTCGTACTCCACCGCGTAGAGGGGGAGGAACTCCTGATCGATGCCGTTGCGCAGGTCGCTCAACATCCGACGGGCGAGGATGTTCCCCAGCTCGGCGTCCGACAGGAGGATGATCCTCGAGTCGGACGGGGGGCGCGCCTCCTTGTTGACGTCGACGAACAGCTTGCGGGCTGCCTTGTGCGGGTTCGCCCCGTCACCGGTCTCGCCGGGGAACCAGCACACGGTGACCGGAACCTCGATCTTGCTGAGGTCCATGTGGTCCGCAGTGGCGTCCTGCAGCGCCTGCTTCACCTGGTGCTCGTAGAAGGACCGGAACCGCGCACCGCTCGAGTTCTGCCAACTGCTGGTCATCGTCCGCTCGATGGCGAGGAGAGCCATGGCCCGGTGCTGCCCGTCCAGCACGACGAGCTGGGACTCGGTCTTGTTCCACCAGAGCTTGCCGACGCTGGCGGGGTGGAGGCGGCTGTTGTCGTCCAGCAGCCGTTGGACGCGGAAGGACGAGCCCGCATCCTCCTGCTGCCACCGTGCGTGGTCGTCCTCGACCTCGGTGGCGGGGCCCAGCTCCGGGAAGGCGGACGGACGCTTGCTCCGGAAAGGCAGCAGGACCGCCACGACCGGCGGGAAGAAGGCAGGCCCCGTCATCTGCTGGCGGAGCAGGTAGGGGATGAGCTTGACCGCGACCCGGTGGTCGTCGAGGTCACGCTGGAGGAGCTGGTTGAAGTCAAGGTCCTCCGCCTCCATGACCTCCCGAACCGGGGCCAGACTCTTGGTCAGCTGCCGCTCCGGGTCGTCAGAATCCTCGCCGAGCCTCGCCTTGGTCATGATGTAGTCGACCTGACCGGCAGGGGTGCTGAACTTTCCCCAGGTTCCCTGCACGTAGTCGCGGAACACAAGCTTGGTGCCAGAGCCGAACATCGTTTCCTACTGCCTTCCCAGGATCGGTCCGTAAAGCCGGTGCAGCAGCCATTCCGCCGACTCCGCGATGGCGCGCAGCTGCTTCGTGCTGAGTTGCCCTTGTTGGTCGTCGAGCTCGATCACCCAAGCCTCGAGGTGCTCCATCGGGATGTCGCGCGCGGCGGCGCGCGCACCGAATGACTTGCCGCGGGCTTGGACGACCTCCGCGTCATCGGGATGGTCCCGGAGCCACTCGGCGGCGCGGGTGAAGTTCTGCTTGTGCTGGCCCAACCGGGTCCGCAAGTTCTCGGCGACCCCGATGTACAGCGGCGACGAGAACGCAGGCGAGACCATCTCGAGAATCCTGGTCATTGCCTGACGCCGGTCCTCGGACTCCACAGCGTCCATGAGCTTGCTGGTTCTCTCCGCACTCCCTGCATCGCCGTCGCCCGCCTGCTCGGATGCGCGGAGGGGATAGTCGAGGACCAAGTCCCCACGCCAACGTGCTCCGTACGTACCCCTGCCGACGAGATCGATGGGGAGGGGTTCGTGGTACCCGGCGTACCGGCGGATGAGGTTGAGGAAGCCCTCGATGGACTCGTCCCCGTCGGGTCCCGGCTTCAGCTTCCAATCAGGCGGGCCCGCGCGGAAAACGGCGTACCACGCGTAGATGCCCGGCGCCTCCGGCGCCCGGTCGACGTCGAGCATCGAGAACCGGCTCTGCATCTGCTCCCCTACTGCACCCGAACTTTACGCAGGCTTCCCCTTCGGGCGGACTACAGTCGGGTCGAACGCTCGGATTTCACCCGGTAGTGAATCACACCAGCGCCCGCTGCAACTACGCTGTGCAACTCCGCGGCAGCACCGCGCACACCGCTTCAGCGGATCGCCGCGATGCGGTCGTGGAGATCTTCCCAATCGACCTCAGCAGTGAGGTGGCTCCAGGACAACCGCAACGCGCCCTGGACCCGCTCGACCGGCAGGCCCATCGCGATCAGCACATGACTCGGTTCGTAGCTGTGCGAGGTGCACGCAGAACCGTTGGACACCGCAGCGGCGCCCTTGAGGGCGAGGATCAGCGCCTCGGAATCGAGTCCGGGGATGCTGAGGTTGACCGCATGGGCGACCACCCGGTCCGGGTCGCCGTTGTACTCGGCCCCCAAGCGGTCGAAGACGCGCAGTGCGGCGCTCTTGTGCTCGAGGCACGTGCGCATTCGGGTCTCGTTGTCCCTGACCGCGAGATGTGCGGCGGTCCCCAGCCCAGCCACCAGCGGCACGGGCAGGGTGCCCGGGCGCAGTCCCCGCTCCTGGCCACCGCCGTGCACGAGCGGCACCAGTGGTGGGCGCTTGTAGCCGCGCCTGCGCGCGACCAGGGCACCGACCCCCTTGGGCCCGTAGATCTTGTGGCCGGAGATGCTGATCAGGTCGATGCGCGGGTCGCGCAGCGCGGCGAGTTCCTTGCCGAAACCCTGGGCGGCGTCGACGTGCAGGTACGCTTGGTGGTCGCGGAGCAGCTCAGCGATGTCGGCGAGTGGCTGGCGGACCCCGGTCTCGTTGTTGACCTGCATGACCGACACCGCGAGCGTGTCAGGTGTGAGGGCGTCGGCCAGGGCTTGGGGGTCCACCCAGCCGCCTGCGGTCGTCGGGAGGAAGACGACGTCGAACCCGCGCCGGGCGAGCTGTTCGACGGGTTCGATCACCGCTTTGTGCTCGATCGCGGTGGTGATGACCCGGCGGCGGCCCGTCTTCTCACCGTGCTCGACAAGGCCGAGCAGGGCGATGTTGTTGCTCTCTGTCGCCCCGCTGGTGAACACGACTTCATCCGAGTGCGCGGCCACAACCTCCGCGACCTGTTCGCGCGCGCGTTGTACGCGCGACTTGGCCGCCTGCCCGTATTCGTGCGTACGACTCCCCGAATTGCCGAACTCGACGATGAAGTAGTGCATCACCTCATCGAGGACAGCGGGCTCCAGCGGGGTTGTGGCGTTGGCATCCAGGTAAACTGGACGACCTTCGTTGTCGCTGTTGGTCACAGTGTCCTCAACCGCTCGTGGGAGTCGCCTCTTCCCGCTCCCGAGGCACCCAGTAGTGTACGCAACACACTGGCCGAGTTCGTAGCCATGTCGCCCGATGTCTGCAAGTATTAAGATGCACTTGCGTACACCCGCGTCGAGAGGTACCTGGTTGATCATGTCGGTCGAGACCGAGGACCACCCGACGTCAACCCCAGGTGACGACACCAAGACGCACAGGTCGGACGTCTTCGAGTACGTGTTCCCCGCCATCCGCGGCATCCAGGCCCAACGCCACTTCTACGTGACGATGTTCCCCCTCAGGCTGGTGCCGCGGTTGTTCCTCTTCGACGAGGAGGAGCTGCAGCCCACACTGCGCGCGCAGCGGAGCCTGAACAAGGCGCGGATACCCGAGATCGCGCGGTACATGCTCGACAACCCGTCCGGCTACGTCTTCTCCGCCCTGACGGCCTCCGTGGATGCCGACATCCGGTTCGACGCCCTGGGCAAGGGCGGCGCCGAGGCGCGCATCGGCCAGCTCGCGATCCCGATGTCTGCCCGTTTCGTCATCAACGACGGCCAGCACCGCCGGGCGGCGATCGAGCAGGCGCTGCGCGAGAACCCGGACATGGGTGACGAGAGCATCCCCATCGTGCTGTTCCTGGACATCGGCCTGGAGCGCAGCCAACAGATGTTCGCGGACCTGAACCGGTACGCCATCCGCCCTGCCCGATCGCTGACCATTCTGTACGACCAGCGCGAGAACGGCGCGCAGATCGTCAAGAGCATGATCAAGGCCTCTCCGCTCTGGAGCGACCTGGTCGAGCTCGAGCGGAGCAACCTCTCCGCCCGGTCGAGGAAGCTGTTCACACTTTCCGCGCTGCACGGGTCGACGAAGGCGCTGCTGGAGTCCGTCGGAGATCTGACCGTCGACGAAGCCGCGAAGCTCGCCAGGACCTACTGGGACGCAGTGGCCGAGAAAATCCCCGAGTGGCGGATGGTGTACGAGCGGAAGGTCACTGCCGGAGACGTCCGCCGGGACTTCGTCCACAGCCATGGCATCGCCCTGCACGCGCTGGGAAAGGTGGGCAACACGCTGCTTCGGCAATCCCGGGACTCGCGGCGGTGGCGGAAGGCCCTCGCACCGTTGACGGGCATGGACTGGTCCCGCTCCAACGCCTCCCTGTGGGAAGGTCGAGCAATCCTCGGGGGTCGGGTCTCGAAGACCGGCAACAACGTGATCCTCACGACCAACGCACTGAAGAAAGCGCTCGGCCTCGAACTCACGGCGGACGAGTCGCACGTCGAATCCCTGCACGAGCGAGGTCGGGCATGAGCAAAGCGAAGACGGGACGGAACTCGGCATTCGCCGACGAGGGGTTCTCGGCGACGATCGAGCGCTTGGTCGTGGAGGTGCAGTCCCTCTACCTGGCCGACCGCATCCCCTGGGTCGTCGGGTACAGCGGTGGCAAGGACTCCACCGCGACCCTGCAGCTGGTGTGGATGGCACTCGAGGCGCTCCCCGTGGAGCAGCGGACGAAGCAGGTCCACGTCATCAGCACCGACACCCTGGTCGAGAATCCGGTTGTGTCCTCATGGGTGGCGCATTCGCTCGAGCTGATCAACCGGAACGCGGTCGCCAAGGGGCTGCCGATCGAGGCGCACAAGCTCACTCCTCAAATCTCTGACACCTTTTGGGTGAACTTGATCGGTCGCGGCTACCCGGCACCACGGCCGAAGTTCCGGTGGTGCACCGAGCGACTGAAGATCAAACCGTCCAACGAGTTCATCCGCCGCATGGTGCGCACGCACGGTGAGGCGATCCTCGTCCTCGGTACGCGGAAGGCAGAGAGCTCCGGCCGTGCGGCTCGCATGAACTCCTTGGAGTCGCACCGGGTGCGCGACCAATTGAGCCCGAACTCAAACCTTCCGAACTCCCTCGTCTACAGCCCCGTCGAGAATTGGTCCAACGACGACGTCTGGCTGTTCCTGATGCAGCGCCCCAACCCGTGGGGTTACAACAACAAGGACCTCTTGACGATGTACCAGGGGGCCTCATCGGACGGCGAGTGCCCTTTGGTGGTGGACACCAGCACGCCCAGCTGCGGCGACAGCCGGTTCGGGTGCTGGACCTGCACCTTGGTCGACAAGGACAAGTCCATGTCGGCGATGATCCAGAACGACGACGAGAAAGAGTGGATGCGCCCGCTGCTGGACATCCGCAACGATCTCGACAAGACCGATGACCGCGATCGCCGCGACTTCCGTCGGATGAACGGGACGGTCCAGCTCTTCCACGACGAGCCGATCCACGGCCCGTACCTGCAGCAGTGGCGCGAGGCTTGGCTGCGGAAGCTGCTGGAAGCCCAGTCGTACATCCGGCAGGAGGGCCCGGACAACGTCTCGGACATCGAGCTGATCACCCAGGCAGAACTCGAGGAGATCCGCCGGATCTGGGTCGTGGAGAAGCACGAGTTCGAAGACACCCTGCCCGGGATCTACGAGGAGGCGGTCGGTTCGCCCTACCCGGGCAAGCCGATGGACGACCACCTGCCGCTGGGCGCCGAGGACGTGCGGCTCCTGCGCGAAATCGTTGGCGAAGACAGCGGGTCACTGCACTTCGAGATGGTTCGGGAGCTGCTCGACATCGAGCAGCGGCACCGCGCGATGTCGAGGCGCGCCGGGCTGTTCGATGCGCTGCAAGGGGCGTTGCGCAAGGGCTTCTACGACGACCGGGAGGACGCGCTCGAGCGCGCACTGACCCACTCAAGGGTCAAGAAGAAGGCGCAGGACAAGGACAACGCCGAGCTGGAGAATCTGATCGACTTCGAGACCGGCCTGATCAGGCTCACCCCGATCGAGAGCACTCGAGAGACATGATCTTCGACGAACTCGTCCTGCACAACGTCGGCGTGTTCGGTGACAGGCACACCTTCGCCCTGACGCCGCCCAGTCCGGACAAGCCCGTCATCCTGATCGGAGCACTGAACGGGGGCGGCAAGACGACGTTCCTCGACGCCATCCAGCTCGCACTCTTCGGGCCGATGGCTCGCACGACAAGCAGGGGCACGGGCAGCTACCAGCAGTACCTTCGCAGGCTCATCCACAACGGCGTCGCACCGGCGGACGGGGCGTCGATCGAGCTCGCCTTCCACATCGTGGAGCAGGGTGAGCCCCGCCACTACCGGGTGTGCCGGTCTTGGACCGGCACCACCTCGGGCGCCAAGGAGCGGTTGGACGTCCTCATCGACGGCAAACCCGACCAGACCCTGTCCCGGCAGTGGGCCGAGCGGGTCGACGCGTTCGTGCCGCGCGGGGTGGCCGAGCTGTTCTTCTTCGACGGCGAGAAGATCGAGACGCTCGCGGAGCTGGACAACGCCCGCGAGGTGCTGCGGACCGCCATCGGCGCGCTGCTGGGCCTCGACCTGGTGGACCGGCTGACCACCGATCTCACCGTGGTCGAGCGCAACCACAAGGCCGACGCCGCCCCGCCCGTGATCCAGAAGGTGCTCGACGCCCAGCGCAACAAGCTCGCCATGTGCGAGAAGGCGGAGGCAGAAGCCAAGGAGCGGTTGGGCGAGGCCAAGGACCGCGTGGCGCAGGCCAACAAAGCATTGGCGGCCATCGAGGCCAAGATCCGGCTTGAGGGCGGCGAGCTGCTGGATCGAAGCAAGGACCTGGAGGCTGCCAAGCGGCACCTCAGCGAGCGGTCAGCATCGCTCCAGAGGCAGATGGTCGACGTGGCAGGGGAGAGCCTGCCGTTCGCCCTCGTCCGCGAGCAGCTGGTGGCCCTCGAGGAACGGGCAGGCGCGGAGTTGGAGCACGTGCAGCAGCGGGCGGTGACAGACCTGCTCGGGAAGCGGGATCAGCAGACGATCCGCAGATTGCGCGACCAAAATGCGCCTGAAGAGGTCATCGAGGCGATGCGTTCCTTCCTCGCCGAAGACCGCAAAGCCCGTCGGGATGGTCAGAAGCAGAGCCGGGTCGCCAAGCTGAACCACGACGCCGTCGCCGTCCTCAGGCAGTTGACGGGCAACAGCTTGGACGAGGAGATCGCCAAAGCGACCAGGCTCGCCGAGGAGCAAGCCGCGACGGTGGCCGAGCTCGAGGACGTGCTCCGGAGTCTGGCAGAGGTTCCTGCGGAAGAGGCGTTGGAACAGCTCCACGAGGAGCGCAACGCAGCCCACGCGGCGGTGGCGGCAGCGGTGCAGGCTGAGGGCCTCGCCGACTTCGACCTCAAGTCCGCCGCATCTGAGAAAGAGGAGGTCACGCGGGTCCGGGACGGCCTGTTGAACAAGGCGGCCGAAGAATTCGCCGCGTCCGATGACTCACGCAGGTTGATCGACCACAGCCAGCGGGTCCGGGCGACCCTGGCCAAATTCAAGCACGAAGCAACCAGGAGGAACGTCGACCGCATCGAGAAATTCATCCTCGAGTCTCTACAGCGGTTGGCAAGGAAGAACCGGTTGATTACCGACATCAGCATCGACCCGGAGACCTTCGAGGTGGAGCTGCAAGGCAGGGACGGCACGGTGCTGCTCCCCCAACAGCTCTCAGCGGGAGAGCGCCAGCTGCTCGCCGTGTCGATGCTGTGGGGGCTGGCCCAAGCCTCCGGGCGACCGCTGCCGGTCGTGATCGACACGCCGCTCGGGCGGTTGGACGGAATCCACCGCAACCACCTGATCGAGCGGTACTTCCCCCAGGCAAGCCACCAGGTGATCCTGCTGTCGACCGACCAGGAAATCGACGAGCCCGCCTGGCAGAAGTTGCGCAAGCACGTCGGACACACCTACCAGCTCGAACACGACAACGCGAGCGGGCGCACGTCCGCCAAGACCGGCTACCTCTGGTAGATCGCGGACCGAGGAGCAACCATGCCAGTCGAAAACATCACTCTCAGCCAGCGAGGCCGCGACCAGCTCGTCACGTTGAAGCGGCGCACCGGGATCGCGAACTGGAACACCCTCTGCCGGTGGGCTTTCTGCCGTTCGCTCGCCGAACCGAGTACGCCGCCGTTGGCCAAACACCCGGCTGACAGCAACGTGACCATGAACTGGCGGACCTTCGCCGGGCAGCACGAAGACATCTACTGGGCCCTGCTGCGCCAGCGGTGCGACGCGGACGGCCTCCCGCTCGACGAGGAGACGCTCGCCCTCCAGTTCCGCATCCACCTCCACCGGGGGATCGGATACCTCGTCGGGGACCGGGGACTGCGCTCCATCTCCGACCTCCTCGGTCAGGCCACATCCCCCCAGCGGGGATGACCGGTCCAGTCCCCCGGCACAAGACCGCGCTGAGCCGAACAGCGCTGTCGAGGCCGCTCACCACCGCGCTCGAGGACTCCCTGCTCGATGGCGACTGCACCCTGTTCGACTACGGGTGCGGTCGGGGAACGGACATCGATCACCTGGTCAGGATGGGCATCAGCGCCAGCGGTTGGGACCCCGCTCATCGGCCGGACGCACCGAGGGAACCCGCGGGCGTCGTGAACCTGGGCTATGTGCTGAATGTGATCGAGAATCCGGACGAGCGGGTGACCACGCTGCGAGCTGCCTGGGAGCTCGCCGAGCAGCTGCTGGTCGTGTCCGCTCGCATGACCTGGGATGCGAAGGGCTTCCGCGGGAGGCCCTCCGGGGACGGGTTCATCACCGGCCTCGGAACGTTCCAAAAGTTCTTCACCCAAGACGAGCTCCGCACCCTCGTCCAGGAAACCCTGGGCGCACCGATGCTGGTCGCCGCCCCCGGCATCATCTACGTGTTCCGTGACCCGATGCGCGCACACGGCCTCCTCGCCGAACGCACGCGGCGCCGGACCCTTCCGCCTGAGCCGTGGATCTGCGAGCAGCTCTACCAGGAGCACAGGACCGTGCTCGCACCGCTGGTCGACTTCCTCACCCGACGCGGACGCTTGCCGAAGGGAGACGAGCTCCGCACGGGGCAGATCCTGCGGCACTTCGGCAGCCTCGCCCGCGCGTTCGGGATCGTCGCCACCACCACTGGCGAGCAACACTGGGAGCGGGCGCGCGAGCGCGCCACGGCCGAGTTGCTGATCTTCCTGGCACTGGCGCGCTTCGAGGGGAGACCGCGGTTCACACACCTGCCGCGGACGATCCAGAACGACGTGCGGGAACTCACCCGCACGTACAAGCAGGGGTGCGTCCGGGCCGATCGTCTGCTGCTTGCCTCCGGGAAGCGCGACCTGGTGCACCTGGCGATCTCGGCGAGCGCGGTGGGGAAACAGACGCCCACCGCGTTGTACGTCCACTCCTCCGCCCTGTTCCACATTCCCCCGGTCTTGCGAGTGCTCGAGGGTTGCGCCCGCGCCTTTGTAGGTGTGGTGCCGGGGGCGAACGTCGTGAAGCTTCACCGGGACGAGTCCCGGGTCTCCTACTTCAGTTACCCGGAGTTCGGCCGCGTCCCCCACCCGACACTGGCCACAGCTGTGACAGTGGACCTCAAGAGCAGGACGGTGGATTTCCGCGACCACCGTCAGTCGGACAACCCGCCGATACTCCACCGGACCGAAGAGTTCCTCTCACCCGATGACGAAAGGTGCGCCGGGCTGAAGGCCACGACCGAAGCCGAGAAGGCAGCCGGGTTGTATGAGCACCCCGAACGCATCGGCACCCTGGACGGTTGGCGCGGAGAGGTCGCCCGGTGCGGAGAGCGGTTGGACGCCGATTTCTTCCGCAGAATCGCAGGTGGGCCCGGCGCGGTATGACCGCACGCTTGACACCGTCCCGTAACTGATCTTGTGTCGCGTTATGTGCATCCCTGTTCCGGTGCCAAGACTGCCGACGAGAAGTTCGATCTTGATGGTGGCGAAGAACGAGTCCGCAACGGCGTTGTCCCAGCACTGGCCTCTTGAGTGCCCCCTGCAGGGAGGGCGAGCGGGCAGCCGCGCCGCGATACCTCGTTGCGGTGGGCATACGCCGTGGTCACGATTACTGAGACCGTTGCTTCTTCCCGCCTGTGGACTCCGTGATGCGCCGTCCTCCGAGGGCACGCACCCTTTGGCTCTCGCGGTGGCGTGGAAGGGGGTCGCAAGGATCAGTAGACGTCGCGGACGTAGCGTTTTTCGGTGGTGAGGCGTTTGACGTAGGCCGTGGTTTCCTCTGGGGTGAGGTGGCCCTGGTGGGCTATGACCTCGTGCAGGGCCTTGTCGACGTCCTTGGCCATTCTGGTGGCGTCGCCGCAGATGTAGAGGTGGGCTCCTTGTTCGAGCCAGGTCCAGAGGGTGGGGGCTTGTTCTCGCATTCGGTCTTGGACGTAGACCTTGTTCCTCTGGTCTCGGGAGAAGGCCGTGTCGAGGCGGGTGAGGGTGCCTGTGGTGTGGTGGTGGGTGAGTTCTTCTTGGTAGTAGAAGTCTGTGGATTGTCGTTGTTCGCCGAAGAAGAGCCAGTTGGGGGCTTTGTCGCCCCTGGCTTGGCGGTGGTCGAGGAAGGCCTTGAAGGGGGCTACGCCGGTGCCGGGGCCGACCATGATGGCGGGGGTGGTGGGGTCGAGCGGGGGGCGGAAGTGGGGGGAGCGCTGGATGAAGACGGGGACCCGGGTGTCGGGGGCGGCGTCGGCCAGGTAGGCGGAGCAGACGCCTGTTCTGGGGCGGCCGTGGGGGTTTCCGTAGCGGACCACCGACACCGTGAGGCTGACCCGGGTGGGGTCGGTCAGCGGGCTCGACGAGATCGAGTACTGGCGGGGTTGCAGACGCTTGAAGGTGTCGGCCCAGGCCTGGGCGCTTGCTCGCAGGGGGTATTCGGCGGCGATGTCGACCGCCTGCCTTCCCCAGGCCCACTTGGACAGGGCGTCGCGGTCGTCTTGGCGGAGGAGGATCTTGAGGTCTTTGTCCTGGGTGTGGTCGACCAGGAAGTGCAGGAGGTTGGGGGTGACCTTGGCGATTTCCAGGTGCCGGGTGAGGGCTTCCCGCAGGGGGACCTCGCCGATGCCCTTGATGTCCACCGTGGACTCGGGGTCCAGGTCGGTGACGGTGAGCCATTCCTGGACCAGGAGGGGGTCGTTGTCCGGCCAGATGCCCAGGGCGTCGCCCACGTCGTAGGTGAGGTCGGTGCCGGTGAGGTCGAAGGTGAACTGGCGGACTTCCTTCTGGGCGCCGGGGAGGCTCAGGAGGCGGTTGCCGGTGAGGGTGACCGTGCGGACGTCGGGCTTGGCGCGGCCGGTGGGGGCGGGGGCGGTGCGCTCGGCGGTGGTGGCGGGTGAACCCGCCAGTGCGGCCAGGACCCGGTCGAGCCACTGGTGGGCGGGGGTTTCGTAGTCGGGTTCGCAGTCGGTCCTGGGGGCCAGGCGGTGGGCGCCCAGTTCGCCCAGGCGCTGGTCGAGCCGTTTGCCGTGGCCGCAGAAGTTGTCGTAGTTCGAGTCGCCCAGGGCGAGGACGGCGTAGCGGACGCCCGCCAGGGCTGTCGCATCCACTGTGGACAGTTCGGACCAGAAGTCGGTGCCGTTGTCGGGGGCGTCCCCGTCGCCGAAGGTGCTGCTGATGAACAGGAGGTCCGATTCCCTGGGCAGGGAGCGGGGGGTGATGTCGGACATGCACAGGACGCGGGCTCGGTGCCCGGCTCCGGCCACCGCCTCGGCGACGGCCGCCGCGACCCCCTCGGCGTTGCCGGTCTGCGACGCCCACAGGACCAGGACCTCGCGGCCCGGCGCGGAGCGGGAGAACAGGCCCGCCAGGAGGCCGTTGACCCAGTGCTGCTGCTCGGTCGACAGCGGGGAACCCGGGGGCAGCACCGGCACACCAGGGGCGCTCGTGGCCGCGCCGACACCGGAGAGGAAGCCCGCCAGGTAGGTCTTCTCCGCGTCGCCCAGCGGGGGCGGGGTGAGCGCGGGCAGGCCGAGGGCCTGGGCCAGGATGGCGGCGGGGCCGCCCTCGGGGGTGGGTGCGACCAGGGTGGGACCGGGATCGGGCGCCGGGGTCACCGAGGCGACCTTGGCCAGGGCCACCGCGCACACCTTCAGCTCCGGTTGGAACGACAGCGGGTCCACCGCGTCGTTGGTCACCGCGTTGATGCTCAGGTACTCGCCGAACAGGTCGTTCCAGTGGAACGGGGCGAACAGGCTCCCCGGCCGCACCCGGTCGGTGACCACCGCGGGCAGCACGGCCCGGCCCCGGCGGGACGCCACCTCGACCGGGTCGCCGTCCCCGACCTCCAGCGCCGCCGCGTCCGCCGGGTTCAGCTCCACGAACGGGCCCGGGTTGAGCCTGGTGAGCTTGGCGACCTTGCCCGTCTTCGTGAGCGTGTGCCACTGGTGCTGGACCCGACCGGTGTTGAGGACGAACGGGTAGTCCTCGTCCGGCATTTCGCGGGCGGGCAGGTGCGGCCGGGCGAAGAACTGGGCCTTGCCGCTGGGCGTGGGGAAGACCAGGTCGCGGTAGCGGATGGGGTTGCGCGCGGGGCCCGCCGGGGCGCTGGGCCACTGGACCGGGGTCTCGCGGAGCCGGTCGTAGGTGACCCCGCGCAGGTCGTAGCCGGTCTTCGGGTTGTGGAAGCGCTTGATCTCGGCGAACACGTCCTCGGCGCAGGCGTAGTCGAACGCGTCGGCGAAGCCCATTTCGCGGGCGACCCTGGCGATGATCAGCCAGTCCGGCAGGGCCTCCCCCGGTGGGGTCACCGACTTCGGCACCAGGGTCAGGTTCCGCTCGGAGTTGATCAGCACCCCCTCCCCCTCGACCCACATCGCCGCGGGTAGCACCACGTCGGCGTAGGCGTTGGTCTCGGTGGCGGCGAACACGTCCTGGGTGATCACCAGCTCGGCCCGCTCCAGGCCCTCCAGCACGGTCCGGCGGTTGGCCACCGACGCGACCGGGTTGGTGCAGATGATCCAGCAGGCCTTGATCTCCCCGGCCGCCATGCGGGCGAACATGTCGACGGTGCCGGTGCCCGCCTCGGTGCGCAGGGTCCCCCCAGGCAGGCCCCACACGTCCTCGGTGAACGCGCGGTCGGCGTCGGCGAGGACGCTGCGCTGCCCGGGGAGCCCGGGTCCCATGTAGCCCATCTCCCGGCCGCCCATGGCGTTGGGCTGACCGGTGAGGGAGAACGGGCCGCTGCCGGGGCGGCAGATCGCCCCGGTGGCCAGGTGCAGGTTGACCAGGGCGTTGGTGTTCCAGGTGCCGTGGGTGCTCTGGTTGAGGCCCATGGTCCAGCAGCTCATCCACTCCCCCGCCGTGCCGATCAGCTCGGCGGCGCGGCGCAGGTCGGCCTCGGGGATGCCGGTGGTCTCGGCGACGGCGGCGGGGGTGTAGTCGGCGAGGAAGTCGGGCAGGGCGTCCCAGCCCTCGGTGTGCGCGGCGATGAAGTCGGGGTCGGTGTGGCCGTTCTCCACGAGCAGGTGCAGCAGGCCGTTGAGCAGCGCCAGGTCGGTGCCGGGTTCGATCCGCAGGAACAGGTCGGCCTTGTCGGCGGTGGCGCTGCGGCGCGGGTCGACCACGATGAGCTTGGCGCCCGCCTTGACCCGGTCCATCATCCGCAGGAACAGGATGGGGTGGCAGTCGGCCATGTTGGCGCCGGTGACCAGGAAGACGTCGGCGCGGTCGAAGTCGTCGTAGGAGCCGGGCGGCCCGTCGGCGCCCAGGGAAAGCTTGTAGCCGGTGCCCGCGCTGGCCATGCACAGCCGCGAGTTGGACTCGATCTGGTTGGTGCCGATGAACCCCTTGGCCAGCTTGTTCGCCAGGTACTGCGCCTCCAGGGTCATCTGCCCGGACACGTAGAACGACAGCGCGTCCGGGCCGTGCTCGTCGAGGAGGGCGCGCAGCCTGCGGGCGGTGTCGGTGATGGCCTGGTCGACGGGGGTGCGCACGGGTTCGGCGCCGCGCTCGGGGCGGACCAGGGCGGTGTCGAGGCGGTCGGGGGCGGCGAGCAGGTCGGCGCTGGTGGCGCCCTTGGTGCAGAGCCTGCCCGCGTTGGTGGGGTGCTGCTTGTCGCCGACGGCCTTGAGCGCCGTGCGGGTGCCGTCGGGTCCGATCCCGATGTCGAGCACGATGCCGCAGCCAACGCCGCAGTACGAGCACACCGTGCGCACCGACGTCCCGCCCACCGCGCCTTCCCCCTTCGGTCACGACCGCCTGCCACCGAAAGTTAAGGAGCGCGCGTTACGCCCGGATGACTTTCACCCCGGGGGTGCGTTACATGGCGCTCGCGCTGCCGGGATTCACCCTGTGCGCGACTGAGTCGGAGTTCACAGGTCCGAACGCGGTGTACGCGTCGAGGGTGACCTGCTCCAGGAGGTCCCGGTGCGGCGGTTCCCCGGGCAGGCCGGGCAGGCCGTGGCGGGCGCCGAGCAGGGCACCGGCGAGAGCGGCGGTGATCGGGTCGCCCGCGGCGGCGAGGGCGGCGGCCGGGTCGTGGCCGAGGCGCAGGACGACCAGCAGCGCGCCGTGCCAGCACAGCCCCTGCCACCCCAACTGCTCGGCGACCGGCGTCTCCCGGTGGCCGCGCAGGACCAGGAGGTGGCCGTACCGGCCCTGTTCGGCGAGGACCTGGTGCAGGGCGGGCGCGGGCAGGCGCTTGGCGAACAACGCCCGGAAGACCTGGGTGACCCCGTCGGACCACCATTGCGGGTCAGCGGTGGCGGCCACGGCACCCGCGATGCCCCGCGCCTCGCCGAGCGGTTCGGCGTGCGGGATGAGCGAGTCGAGCCAGCCGTCCGGGCGCAGCGGTCCGGCCACGGTGGCGCGGAGGGTGTCCAGGCCGTGCAGCAGCCCCGCGATCAGCGTGCCGTCGCCCCCGGCGGTCGCCTCCCCGAGGGCGAAGCCCGCCACCGCGCCGAGCACCCGGTCCCAGGCGTGGGGGTGCGCGCCCGCGTCGACCCGAGTCACCTTGCCGAAGGTCGGGGCCTCGGGCACGGGCTCGCCGTCGGCGGACCAGGTGGTCCGGGTGCCCACGGGTGGGGGCGTGGTGCGGGCGCTGTGGGTCCAGGGCAGGACCGCGGCGAGCTGCCAGTACTCGACCCCGGTGACGTCGTGGCCCAGGGCCCGGGCGGCGACGGTGAAGGCGCGCAGGTGGGCGCGGATCGCCTCGGGCGCGTCGTCGGGGGCGTCGAGGTCGCGGCAGGCGCGGGTGATCTCGGCGATCTGCTCCGGCCGGTCGTGGAACGGCAGGTGCTCGACGGACTCCGCCCGGCCACCCCCGCCGGTGGCCTCGAACCACCGGCCGCCGTGGGCCGGGTTGAGCTTGACCCCGTCCGCCCCGGTGGTGGCCAGCAGGTCGCGCATGGTCACCTCCCGCCACGCGCGGTCCGCGAGCGGGAAGTGCCGGGGTGAGGTGTAGGCGGCCTGCCAGGTGCGGGCGCCGCCGAGTTCCTCGAACAGGTACTCCGAGGTCACCAGCACCGGGAAGTCGGTGAACGCGTCGGGGTCCGGCAGCCAGCCGCAGTCCAGGTGGGCCAGCACCGCGTCGCCCAGGGTGTCCGGGGGCGGGGCGCCGTGCCACGACGGGCCGGGGAGGTACCCCGGGTTGCGCTTGACGTCGTCGCCGCGCCGCCACCCGAGCACCGCGGCCCCCGGTGCCGCGCCGAACACCGCGCTGTCCCACTCCGGGTCGACCACCGCGCCGTCCGGCAGCGGGTCCGGCCAGGACGGGGGCACGCCCGGCGTCCACGGCTGCGCCCGGGCGAGCACCGCGTGGACCTCGGTGGCCAGGCACTCCAGCAGGTCGGCGGCGGCGACCGGGGGCAGGCCGGGGGCGCCGTGGCGGGCGCCGACCAGCGCGCCGACGACCGCCCCGACGACCGGGTCGGGTGCGGCGGCGAGGGCGGCGCCCGGGTCGTGGCCGAGCACGGCCGCGATCAGCAGCGCCTGCTCGCGCGGGGCCAGGCCGGGCAGGTGCGCGTGGACCGGCACGTGCCGCTGGTCGCGCAGGTCCAGCAGGTGCCCGTACCCGCCGGACTCGGCCAGCAGCAGGTGCGTGGCCGGGGCGTGCCGGTGCAGCGCGCGCTCCAGGACCGGGCTCAGGTCCGGTGCCCACCGGTCCCCGAGCAGGACCGCGCCCAGGTCGGAGGCGACGGCGGCGACCAGCGCGCCCGCCTCGGCCCCCGGCTCGACCGGGGCGACCCAGCGGTCCAGCCACCCGACCGGCCGGGTCGTCCCGTCGCCGGAGGGGCTCAGTTCGGGGTTGTTCCCGGCCAGTTCGCGCAGCAGGGCGTCGGTGGCGTGCAGCAGCCCGGCGGTGAGCGTGCCGTCACCGCCCGCGGCGACCTCCCCCGCGGCGAACCCCAGGTAGGCGCCCACCACCCGGTGCCAGGCGTGCACCGCGTCCGGGTGCTCACGGGGTGAGTGCTTGCCGAACGTCGGCGCCTCCCACACCCGTTCACCGGTCGCGTCCCACCACGCCCGCGCACCCGGGGGCGGTGAGCCGGGCCGGTCGGCGGCGAGCCAGCCGAGCACGGTCCACATCCGGGTGAACTCGCCGTGGGTGGGGGAGAACCCGTTGGCGCGCACGCCGTCGAGCCACGGCCCGGCCTGCTCCCGGGCCCGGTCGGCGGCGTGGACCGGGTCGGTGGCGCCGAGGGCGGTCAGCCGCTCGACGAGGGCGGCGCGGTTGGCGCCGTCGACCTCGGCGGAGGTGAATTCCGCGCTGGGCAGGGCTTCGAACTCGAACGGGTGCCCCGGTGCGACGGTGTACGCGTCGTCGACCAGGACTTCCCGCTGCTCGGTCCGCACCAGGACGCGCACGTGGACCTCCCGCCAGGCGCGGGTGCCCGCGGGCAGTCGCCGCCACGAGCTGTACGCCCGGACCGGCAGCCCAGCGGGGTCGCCTGCCTCGACGACCAGGACGGTGGTGTCCAGCAGCAGGTCGGTGGTGGGGAGCCAGCCGCAGCGGTGGTAGGCGATGACCTCCTCCGCGGGCGTCTCCGGCCGCGGCAGGCCGATCCACTGTGGACCGGGCAGGTGGGCGGCGTTCCACTGGAAGCCCTGGTTCGTGGTGTACCCCAGGACGGCGGCCTCGGGGAAGTCCGGGAACGCCACCCAGTCCCACTCGGGGTCCAGGACCGGCTGCGACCACGGCGCCCCGGGGACGTGCGGGATCGGGGCGAGCGCGGGGTCGAACGCCGTGTGCGCGGTGTCCGCCACGCGCTCCAGCAGGTCGCGGGTCGGGGTCGGCGGCATCCCGGGTGCGCCGTGCCGGGCGCCGACCAGGGCGCCGACGAGCGCACCGGTGAGCGGGTCGTCGGGTGCGGCGAGGGCGGCGGCCGGGTCGTGGCCGAGCTCGGTCGCGATCAGCAGGGCCCGCTCCCAGGTTGTCGACAAATCGGCAAGCCGCTGCGGCAGTGGGGTTCCGCGCTGCTCGGCGATCGTCGGGTGCAGGTCGGCGAGGACCGTGCGCAGGGTCTGCCGCGGGCGGGACAGCACCCGGTCGACGACCTCGCTGATCCAGTCGACCCACAGGTCGTCGCGCAGGTCCCGGTCGACGCCCGCGGCCACGCCCGCCAGCACCGCGGCGACCTCGGTGCCCGCGTTCGCCTTGGGCGCCAACGGGTCCTGCCAACCCGGCGGGCGCACGACGGTGGCCGCGCGGACGGCGTCGGACCGGTCGGCGGCGGCGCGGACCAGCGCGTCGGTGGCGTGCAGCAGGGCCGCGGTGAGCGTGCCGTCGCCACCCGCGGCGGCCTCACCGGCGGCGAACCCGGCGTACAGGCCGACCACGTGCTGCCTGCCGTGCGGCTGCCCCGTGCCCCTCCCTAGGGGCGCCGCCGCGGTCGCCTCGATCCGCTCCTCGTCCACCGGCGGCACGGGGTGGACCTCGGGTTCCGGCATCAGGGCCGGGGCGGCACGTCGTACGGCTGGGCGGCGTCGTAGGCGCCCTTGGCGTAGCCGCCCACCTCGGCGACCGTGCCGAAGCGCTCCAGGCCCTTGGCCAGTTCGTCCATCTTGGTGCCCAGTTCGGCCAGCCTGCCGCCCATCCGGCCCATGGCCGAGCCGAGCTTGCCCAACCTGCCCGCGATCTTCGTGGCCATGGTGGCGCCCCGGACGCCCGCGTACCCGGCGTAGGCGGCGATCGAGCCGCCGAAGGTCGGGGCGGCGGAGGCGGCGGCGATGAGGGCGCCTGCGACCAGTTCGCCGATGAGGTCGGAGATCCAGCCGAACACCAGCGAGCGCAGTTCGCACACCAGCATCCCCGACAGCGCGTAGATCGCCGCCGTGCCGTCCATCGTCTTGCCCAGGGCCTCGAACTCGGCGGCCAACCGGTCCATGCTGCCGTGGAACGCCTCGCCGGACTCGCCGCCCCAGTCCGCGGCGGAGCCCAGGTCCTCGCGGTGCTCCTGGGCGATCACCTTCATCTCCAGCGCCGCCTGCTTGAGCTGGTCGACGTTGGCGTTGATCTCGTCCGGGTCGCCCAGCAGGGCGTCCAGCGGCTCGCGCAGGAAGTCGACGTGCTCGAGCAGCCAGCCCACACCCGCGGAGGCGACCGCCGAGAGCGGGTTGGCCAGCGACGACACCACGTCGACCACGGCGCCCGCACCACCCAGGGCCGCGTCGATGACGTCGGGCCCCTCCCCCTCGGCGTCGGCGGTCAGCGAGTCGACGAACCCCGCCACGCTGTCGACGGCACCCGCCCCGGTGGACCAGGTGGTCGTGGACTGTTCTTCACTCACGATGTGCGGACCCCCAGGTCAGCGACGGCCGCGACGCAGGATGGAGTCGTCGCTGAAGTCCCCGTCGTCGTCCAGCGGGGACGGCGGCGGAGTGGCGGTGTCGTCGCCCTCGGGCGGCGGCAGGTAGTCGGTGATCACCCGGAGGGTGTCGGACCCGCCCTCGCCGACGGCCTCGAACGCCTCGACGACCTTGGCCGCGGCGGCGCGCTGGGCCTGGCGGGCGACGGCCACGATCTCCGCGGCCAGCCGCTCCGGGGAGCGCCCGGCGCACGCCTGGCCGAGCCGGATGTCCTGCAACGCGCCGTTCGGCGACACCCGCACGGCGATCGCACCGTCCGCCGAGGACGCCGCGCCGTCGGCCTGGGCCAGCCCCTCCTGCAACCGGACCGACCGCTCGCGCGCGTCGGCCACCCGCGTCTCGAAATCGCGCAGCCACTCGTCGGGCGTCTTCATCGCGGCCCGTTCCTCCCCCCGGAACCCATACGGCGGGAGCGTACCTCGACCGCTGGGAGGGCGGAGGCGAGTCCGTGGAAACAGGTCACCGCCACGGCCACGGGGCGACCGGGGTCCGACCGGAATCGCGTCGCCGGCGAGCGAGCCGGGGTGGTGGGGGCGGGGCCGGCTAGCCTGACGGGTGTGGGGTATTCGGTGATCGACCTGTTCGCGGGCTGCGGTGGGCTGAGCGAGGGGTTCCGCTCGGGCTTCGAGCCGGTGTTGGCGGTCGAGCACGACCTGGCGGCGGCGGCCACCTACGCGGCGAACTTCGGGGCCGGGCACGTGCACTGGGGGGACATCGCCGGGGTCGGGGAGATCCCGGAGGCGGATGTGATCATCGGGGGGCCGCCGTGCCAGGGGTTCTCCAGCCTCGGGTCGCGGGACGTGGACGATCCGCGCAACGCGTTGTGGAAGGAGTACTTCCGGTTCGTGCACCGGGCACGGCCGAAGGTGTTCGTGATCGAGAACGTCGACCGGTTCCTGGGGTCCGCCGAGTTCGGGTTGTTGGCCCGGGAGGCCGCAGCCAGCGGGTACACCCTGACCTGGGGGTTGTTGCTCGCCGCGGACTTCGGGGTGCCGCAGCGGCGCAAGCGGGCGTTCGTGGTCGGGTCGCGGGTGGGGGCGGTCGCGCTGCCGCACCCCACGCACCCGAAGGGGCACTGGAACGGGGTCGAGACGGCCATCGCGGACCTCCCCGAGGTGCCCGTGTCGACCGCGCTGCCGGAGCGGGTGACCGAGGTGTTCGGCAGGCGGGTGCCCGGGTGCTTCCGGGCGGACGAGTTGCACCTGGGCCGCAACCCGACGGCGCTGTCGCTGGCGCGGTACCGGGCGGTCCCGCCGGGGGGTGGGCGGTTCGACCTGCCGGACGAGTTGCTGCCCCGGTGCTGGCGGGAGAAGAAGACCGGGACGACCGACGTCATGGGGCGGATGCGGTGGGACGAGCCCTCGTTGACCATCCGCACCGAGTTCTACAAGCCGGAGAAAGGTCGGTACCTGCACCCGGAGCACCACCGGCCGATCACGCACCGGGAGGCGGCGCGGTTGCAGACCTTCCCGGACGACTTCCGGTGGTGCGGGACGAAGATCGAGATCGCCCGGCAGATCGGGAACGCGGTGCCGCCGGTGCTGGCGCGGGCGGTCGCGGAGCGCGTCGCGGATCACTTGGGCCGTGTCCTGTGAGTCTCGTTCGATGAGAGTCGTGATCGAGGTGGTTCCTGGTGGTGCGGGACGAGGGCGCCGATACCGGGGTTGTATCGGTGTCCTTGGCCCGTGCCGCCAGGGGCCGCCTCGGCGCGGCTATCGCGAACATGGACTCGCAGGACACGGCCTAAGCAACTAGTTGCATTGCACTTCGTTGCATAGGTAGCCTCGGGCGCATGGCGCTGGAGCACGCGATCCTGGTCTCGCTCGGGGAGCGGGTGGGGTCCGGGTACGAGCTGACCCGGCGCTTCGACAAGTCGATCGGGTTCTTTTGGCGGGCCACCCACCAGCAGATCTACCGGGTGCTCAAGCGGATGGACGACGCCGGTTGGGTCACCGTCGAGCAGGTGCCGCAGGACGGGAAGCCGGACAAGAAGGTCTACACCGTCAGCGAGGCCGGGCGGGCGGAACTGGCCCGGTGGCTGGCCGAGCCCGGTGAGCCGTCGGAGATGCGCGACGACCTCGCGGTGAAGATCCGCGGTGCCGCGCACGGCGACCTGGACGCGCTGCTCAAGGAGGTGGCGCGGCACCGGGACCGGCACGCCGAGCGGCTGGCGGTCTACCGGGGGATCGAGGCCCGCGACTTCCCCGACGCCGACGCGCTGCGCGGTCCGGCGCTGCACCAGTACCTGGTGCTGCGCGGCGGGATCAGCGCCGAGCACGGGTTCGTCTCGTGGTGCACGGAAGTGTTGCAAGCCCTGGAGAGAGGCGCGCGATGAGCGAGTACCCCACCCTGCTGTCCCCGCTCGACCTGGGCTTCACCACCCTGCGCAACCGGGTCGTGATGGGCTCCATGCACACCGGCCTGGAGGACCGGGCCGGGGACATCCCCAAGCTCGCCGCGTACTTCGCCGAGCGGGCGCGCGGCGGGGTCGGCCTGATGGTGACCGGCGGGTTCGCCCCGAACCGGGTCGGGCGGCTGTCGCCGTTCGCCTCGAAGCTGACCACCGCGGCGGAGGCGGTCAGGCACCGGGAGGTCACCGGGGCCGTGCACGAGGCGGGCGGCAAGATCGCGTTGCAGGTGCTGCACGCGGGCCGGTACGCCTACCACCCGTTCAGCGTCTCCGCGTCGGCGATCAAGGCGCCGATCAACCCGTTCACCCCGCGCGCGCTGTCCGACCGGGGCGTGCGGGCACAGGTCGACGCGTTCGTGCGCTGCACCGTGCTCGCCCGCGAGGCCGGGTACGACGGCGTCGAGATCATGGGGTCGGAGGGTTACTTCATCAACCAGTTCCTCGCCCCGCGCACCAACAAGCGGTCCGACCGGTGGGGCGGGTCGCCGGAGAACCGGCGGCGGTTGGCGGTGGAGGTCGTGCGGCGGGCGCGGGCGGCGGTGGGGCCGGACTTCATCATCGTCTACCGGCTGTCCATGGCCGAGTTCGTGCCCGAGGGGCAGACCTGGGAGGAAGTCGTCGCCCTGGGCCAGGAGGTCGAGGCGGCGGGCGCGACGATCATCAACACCGGGATCGGCTGGCACGAGGCCCGGGTGCCGACCATCGTGACCTCGGTGCCGCGCGCGGCGTTCACCTCGGTCACCGCCGCGTTCCGGCCGCACGTGTCGATCCCGGTGGTGACCTCGAACCGGATCAACATGCCGCAGGTCGCCGAGGAGGTGCTGGCCCGCGGGGACGCCGACCTGGTGTCGATGGCGCGGCCGTTCCTGGCCGACCCGGAGTGGGTGCGCAAGGCCGCCGAGGGCCGCGACGACGAGATCAACACCTGCATCGCCTGCAACCAGGCCTGCCTCGACCACGTCTTCGCCAACCGCAAGGCGAGCTGCATGGTCAACCCCCGGGCGGCCCGCGAGACCGTGCTGGTGCTCTCCCCCACCCGCCGCGCCAAGCGGGTCGCGGTGGTGGGCGCCGGTCCGGCGGGGCTGTCGGCGGCGGTGGCGCTGGGCGGGCGCGGGCACGACGTCGACCTGTTCGAGGCGGCGGCGGAGGTGGGCGGGCAGTTCGACATCGCCCGGCGCATCCCGGGCAAGGAGGAGTTCGCCGAGACCATCCGCTACTACACCCGCCAGTTGGAGCTGACCGGGGTGAAGGTGCACCTGTCGACGCGGGTGGACGCGCGGCGGCTGGTCGGTGGCGGGTACGACGAGGTGGTACTGGCGACCGGCGTGGCGCCGCGGGTGCCCGCGATCCCGGGGATCGACCACCCCTCGGTGCTGTCCTACGTGGACGTCGTGCGGCACGGCAGGCCGGTCGGGGCGCGGGTGGCGGTGATCGGCGCGGGCGGCATCGGCGTCGACGTCAGCGAGTTCCTGACGCACACCGACACCCCGTGGGCGGCGGAGTGGGGTGTCGGCGAGTCCGGCAGCCTGGTGGAAGCCACCCCCGCCGCGCCCGCCCGCCAGGTCTACCTGTTGCAGCGCAAACAGGGCCGGATCGGGCTGAACCTGGGCAAGACCACCGGCTGGGTCCACCGGGCCGCGCTCAAGGCCAAGGGCGTCGAGCAGCTCAGCGGGGTCAACTACGAGCGCATCGACGACGACGGCCTGCACATCACCTTCGGCAAGGACCGCGGCGGGGCGCGCACCCTGGCCGTGGACACGGTGGTCGTGTGCGCGGGGCAGGAGCCCGTGCGCGACCTCGCCGAGGCCCTGCGCGCGGCGGGCACCACCACCCACCTCATCGGCGGCGCGGACCACGCGGGCGAGTTGGACGCCAAGCGCGCCATCGACCAGGGAACCCGGCTGGCCGCGACGATCTGAGGACCTTTCGGTGCCCGGGGCCCCTTGACAGGGGGAGCGCCCCGGGCACCGGCACGTCGTGTTACCGGAGATCGGCCGTCCCCGTAACACCGGGACACGTCCGCGTCACCGGCGGAGGCCGGAGCGGAAACACCCCGTCCCTAGCTTTCCCGCTGGCACTGGTTGGACACAGACCAGTCGACAGTCCTGGACACAGCAGGTCGCGCGGGAGGTGTGGGGTGTTCGACACCGCGCTCGTCGCCGATCGTCCAGGGACGCCGGAACTCCCGAACCCCCGAAAGGCCTCCCTGTGCGCACACCCCCCGGACGCCTCGTCCGCGTCGCCGCCCTGCTGTCCATCGCGGCCCTGGGCGCCTCCGCCTGCGGCAGCCGCACCGGCGACACCGCCAGCGGCCCCGGCGCGTCCTGTGTGGACACCTCGGGTGACACCGTCAAGATCGGCTTCCTGAACTCGTTGTCGGGCACCATGGCCATCAGCGAGAAGACGGTCAACGACTCGCTGAACCTGGCCGCCGAGCAGATCAACGCCAAGGGCGGGGTCAACGGCAAGAAGCTCCAGATCGTGACCGAGGACGGGGCCTCGGAACCGACTGTCTTCGCCGAGAAGGCCAACAAGCTCATCAGCTCGGACTGCGTGGCCGCGGTGTTCGGGGGCTGGACCTCCTCCTCGCGCAAGGCGATGCTGCCGGTGTTCGAGGGCGCCAACGCCCTGCTGTTCTACCCGGTGCAGTACGAGGGCTTGGAGTCCTCGCCGAATATCTTCTACACCGGCGCCACCACCAACCAGCAGATCGTCCCGGCGCTGGACTACCTGAAGGAGAAGGGCGTCAAGTCCCTCTTCCTGGTCGGGTCGGACTACGTGTTCCCGCGCACCGCCAACAAGATCATCAACGCCTACGCCGAGGCCAACGGCATCGAGGTCAAGGGCGAGGAGTACGCCCCGCTCGGGCACACCGACTTCGCCACGATCGTCAACAAGGTCAAGGGCGCGGGCGCCGGGGCGGTGTTCAACACCCTCAACGGCGACTCCAACGTGGCGTTCTTCAAGGAGTACAAGAACGCGGGCCTGACCGCCGACGCCATGCCGGTGGTGTCGGTGTCGATCGCGGAGGAGGAGGTCGGCGGCGTCGGCGTCGACAACCTCGTCGGCCAGCTCACCGCGTGGAACTACTACCAGACCGTGGACTCGCCGGTGAACAAGGCGTTCGTCGAGGCGTTCAAGGCCAAGTACGGCACCGACCGGGTCACCTCCGACCCGATGGAGGCCTCCTACACCTCGCTGTTCCTGTGGGCGGCGATGGTCGACAAGGCCAAGTCCTTCGCCCCCGACGACGTCAAGAAGGCCGCGGGCGGCACCGCCCACGACGCCCCCGAGGGCAAGGTGACCGTCAACGGCGAGAACCACCACATCGCCAAGACCGCGCTGATCGGCAAGGTGGGCGCCGACGGCCTGATCCACACCGAGTGGAGTTCGCCGCAGCCGATCGAGCCGGACCCCTTCCTCAAGGGCTACCCCTGGGCCGCGGGCCTGTCGAGCTGATCCCGCCGCCGGGTCGCGCTCCCGGGCGCGACTCGGCGGACCCCCTGCGTCAGAAGGGAAACACCGGCAATGGAAGCCCTGTTCGGACAGCTCTTCGCGGGTCTGTCGCTCGGGTCGGTGCTGCTGCTCGCGGCACTCGGGCTCGCGCTCACCTTCGGCCAGATGGGCGTGATCAACATGGCCCACGGCGAGTTCATGATGGCGGGCGCCTACACCGCGTTCGTCGTGCAGGGCGTCATCGCCGACGCCGGGATCGCGCTCGTGGTGTCGATCCCCCTCGGGTTCCTCATCGGCGGCCTGCTCGGACTGCTGCTGGAGCTGACCCTCATCCACCGCATGTACAACCGCCCCCTGGACACGCTCCTGGTCACCTGGGGCGTGGCGCTGATCCTGCAACAGGTCGCCCGCGACGTGTTCGGCGCCCCGAACGTCGACGTCCGCTCGCCGTCGTGGCTCTCCGGCAGCGTCGACCTGGGCGTGGCGGAGGTGCCCGCGTCGCGGCTGTTCATCCTGGTGCTGTCGGTCGTGGCGGTCGGCGGGCTGGCGCTGGTGCTCACCAAGACCCCGCTGGGCAGGCGCATCCGCGGGGTCGTGCAGAACCGCGACCTCGCCGAGACCGCGGGCATCTCCACCCGGGGCACCGACCGGCTCACCTTCTTCATCGGCTCCGGCCTCGCCGGGATCGCCGGGGTGGCGCTGACCCTGCTCGGCTCCACCGGCCCGACCCTGGGCACCAACTACATCGTCGACGCGTTCCTGGTGGTCGTCGCGGGCGGCATCGGGCAGATCAAGGGCACCGTGATCGCCGCGTTCGGGCTGGGCATCCTCCAGGCGGCGTTCGAGTACTCCACCACGGCGAGCATCGCGAAGGTGGCGGTGTTCGCGGTCGTCGTCGTGTTCTTGCAGATCCGGCCGCAGGGCATCTTCAGCATTCGGACGAGGAGCCTGGCATGACGACGCTCAAGGACAAGACCGAGTCTGCTGCCCCGCAGGCCAGGGTCAGACGCAAGAGCGAGCTGCCCACCGCCATCGGGTTCATCGCCCTCGGCCTGGCGCTGCTGGTGCTGGCCCCGGCTGTGCTGTCGGACTTCCGGCTGGCGCTGCTGGGCCGGTTCGTCTGCTACGCGATCGTGGCCGTGGGCATCGGCCTGGCCTGGGGTCGCGGCGGGATGCTGACGCTGGGGCAGGGGGTGTTCTTCGGCCTCGGCGCGTACGTGATGGCCATGCACCTCAAGCTCGCCGACGCGGGGGCGGACGGGGTGCCGGACTTCATGAAGCTCTACGGCAGCGGCGAGGTCCCCGGCTGGTGGGAACCGTTCCGCTCGCCGATCGTCACCGTGGTCGCCATCGTGGCCGTCCCGGCGCTGGTCGCCTTCGGCCTGGGCGCGGCGATCTTCCGGCGCCGGGTGCGCGGGGCGTACTTCGCGATCCTGTCCCAGGCGCTGGCGGCGGCGTTCGCGATCCTGCTCGTGGGGCAACAGGCGACGATCGGCGGCACCAACGGGCTCAACGGCTTCAAGTCGTTCTTCGGGTTCAACCTCTACGACCCGGTGAACAAGCGGATGCTGTTCTACATCGCCTCGGCCACCCTGCTGCTGATGGTGCTGGTGGTCTGGCAGCTCTACCGCTCCCGCTACGGCGAACTGCTGATCGCGGTGCGCGACCAGGAGGAGCGGGTGCGCTTCCTCGGCTACGACCCGGCCAACGTCAAGATCGTGGCGTACGTGGTGGCCGCGGCCATGGCGGGGATCGCGGGGGCGCTGTTCGTGCCGATCGTCGGGATCATCTCGCCCGCCAGCGTGGGGGTGGTGCCGTCCATCGCGTTCCTGATCGGGGTGGCGATCGGCGGGCGGTCGACGCTGTTCGGGCCGGTCGTCGGGGCGATCGCGGTGGCGTGGGCGCAGACGTCGCTGTCGGAGAGCTTCCCGTCGTTCTGGACCTACTTCCAGGGGGCCATGTTCGTGCTCGTGGTGGCGTTCCTCCCGCGCGGGTTCGCGGGTGTGGGAGCGCTCCTCGACCGGCGCAAGGAGAAGACGGCGTGAACGGCGACTACCTGGAGCTGACCGACGTCCGGGTCACCTTCGACGGGTTCGTGGCCGTCGACAGCGTGTCCATGACGGTGTTGCAGGGCGACCTGCGGTTCCTCATCGGACCCAACGGCGCGGGCAAGACGACCCTGGTGGACGCCATCACCGGCTTGGTCGCGGCGTCCGGGTCGGCCACCTTCGGCGCGACCCAGCTCCTGAACCAGAAGGTGCACAAGATCGCCCGGCTGGGTGTCGGCCGCACCTTCCAGACGGCCAGCGTGTTCGAGGAGCTGACCGTGCTGCAGAACCTTGACATCGCCGCGGGCGCCGGGCGCGGGCCGCTGACGCTGCTGCGCAGGCGGTCGGCGGTGCCGGAGGAGGTCGAGGAGGCACTGGAGATCATCGGCCTGGGCGACCTGCGGGACAAGCAGGCCGGGGTGCTCGCGCACGGGCAGAAGCAGTGGCTGGAGATCGGGATGCTGCTGGTGCAGAACGCGCGGGTGCTGCTGCTGGACGAACCGGTCGCGGGCATGAGCGCCCACGAGCGCGACGAGACCGGGCAACTGCTGCGGCGCATCGGGGCGGAGCGCACGGTGGTGGTGGTCGAGCACGACATGGACTTCATGCGCTCGTTCGCCACCTCGGTCACCGTGCTGCACGCCGGGCGGGTGCTCAGCGAGGGGACGGTCGCCGAGGTGCAGGCCGACCCCCGGGTGCAAGAGGTCTACCTGGGCCGCGCGGCCACCACCGGGGAGGTTCGGTCTTGATGCTGGAGATGATCGACGTCCACGTCGGCTACGGCCGCACAACCGTCGTCCACGGCGCCACCGTGGCGGTCCCGGCCGAGGCGGTGGTCGCCGTCACCGGCCACAACGGCGCGGGCAAGACCACCCTGCTGCGCGCCGCCGCGGGCCTGCTGCGCCCCACCTCGGGCAAGGTCCTGCTGGACGGTGCGGACGTCACGCGGATGCGGCCGAACGAGCGGGTGAAGCGCGGCCTGGCGTACGTGCCGCAGGGCCAGCAGTGCTTCCCGCAGCTCACCGCCGAGGACAACCTCCGCCTGGTCGCCGACACCCGCCGCGACGGCAAGCGCCTGATCCGCGACGCCCTGGAGGTGTTCCCCGCCCTGGTGCCGGTGCTGGGCAGGCGCGCGGGCCTGTTGTCGGGTGGTCAACGCCAGCAGCTCGCCATCGCCAGGGCGCTGATCACCCAACCCCGCCTGCTCGTCCTCGACGAACCCACCGAGGGCATCCAACCGTCGGTCGTCGCCGAGATCGAGGAGACCATCCGCGCCCTGGCGACCGGCGGCGGCCTGTCGGTGCTGCTGGTGGAACAGCACATCGGCTTCGCCCTCTCCGCCGCCGACCGCTACTACGTGCTGGAGGCGGGCCGGGTCACCGCCACCGGCGACGGCGGCCCCGGGGCCGTCGAGCACGTCCGCACCGCCATGGCGATCTAGGCCGTGACCGATTCCCTGCGCGACCAGGTGTACCTGCGGCTGCGGGAGGAGGTGCTGAGCACCCGCTGGTCGGTCGCGGACCGGTTCACCGAACCCAAGCTGGCCCGCGCCCTCGGGGTCTCCCGGACCCCCGTCCGCGAGGCCCTGACCCGCCTCATGGCCGACGGCCTGGTGCGGCGCCAGGACTACGGCTACTCGATCGTCGTCCCGGACGCGCCCGGCGTCCGGGACCTGTACGAGGTCCGCATCGCGGTGGAACTGCGCGGCATCACCCGATCCGTGGAGAACCCCACCGTCCGCCACGACCGGGCGGCGCTGGAGGCCGAACTGGAGCACTGGTACGCCCTCCGCGCCGCCCCACCGCCCCCGACCCCCGACTTCGTCCTGGAGGACGAGCGCTACCACGCCACCCTCCTCGCGGCATCGGGCAACGAGGCGCTGGTGGAGACCCTGGTGGGGGTGAACCGGCGCATCCGGCACGTGCGGATGTACGACTTCACCGTCGAGGGCCGCATCGAGACGTCCATCGCCGAACACATCGAGATCATGGAACGCGTCCACGCGGCGGACCTGGAGAAGGCACTGGCGCTGCTGCACGAGCACATGGGCGCCACCCTGCGGGTGCTGGTCGAACGCGCGGGCCGCGCACTGGCCGCCCGGCACACGACCACCTGACCGCTCACCGACGGTTTCCCACCGCTTTTCGCAACCGACGGGACACCGCCGACCGAATTCGGTTATCGATGGACAACGGCCGAGAAGGAAACCGCGCCGTTGTTTCACCGAATCACCATTCGAGTCGAAGGAGTCCTGTGACTGACGTCCGCACGCACTGCCTGACCACGCTGGCCAAGGTGGCCCGCGCAGGGTGGCCGACCACGCTGCGAATGGCCCTGCTGATGGTCACTTTTGCTGCGGTTCTGGCCGCCGCGGCCACGGTGCTGCCCACTTTCTGACAATCCCCGGAAGCCCGCCGCACATCACGTGCGGCGGGCTTCCGTTTGCCCGGCGACGGTCTCAACCATGAAACAACCGTCCACCGGTCGCGGAACACCGACCGTTGCGGCAATAGTACAGCAATACTCGGCAATACTTGGCTTTCGGAGTTTTGCCGACTTCCCCCCGCCGCCGGTAAGAGATCATCCGTGGCATGACCGGCCGACCGGATGTGGCGAAACTCCAGGCGTTCGGCCGCAGCCTGGAAGAATGGAGGCTGGCCAGAACGCTGTCGCACGCCGAGGCGGCCGAGGCGGCGGACATCTCCAAGACCACCTGGCAGAACATCGAGCGCGGCGGCCGCCGCTACAACGGCACCCAGTCCTTCCCGCTGGCGAAGAACATCGTCAAAGCGGGCCGGGCGATGGGCCTCCCCCGGGAGGAGATCCTCGCGCTGGCCGGCTACACCCCCCGCCCCCTCCCGGCGGTGACGCAGACGCCGTCCGCGCTGCGCCAGCAAGCACTCGACCTGGTCACCCACATGCCGGAGGAGAACCTGCCCATGACCGTGGGGGCGCTGCGGAGCCTGGCGGAGGCGAAGCCCGTGCTCAGCCCGCTCGACACCGAGGTCCAGCGGGCGGAACCGGAACACGAGGACGACTGACCGGGCTAGCCGGGCCTGCCCCGGTCCCTGCGCGCGTCGAACAGCGCGTCGTCGAGCATCCCCCGCTCCAGGGTGGCGTCCATCTCCCCCAGCGGGTAGACCCGCCCCCGCCTGGTGAGAGCCCGGCCGTCCTCGCGGACCTCGTAGGTGCGGAACACGACCACCGCGTGGGTCAGCACCCGGCCCGCGGGCAGCTCACCCTCTTGCGCCAGGAACGCCCGCAGTACAGCACCCACCGCACCGTGCTCGACCTCCGACACCGCGCGCCCCTCTCCAGTAGGTTCCGACAAGTCCACCACGGGGGACTGTCAGAAACCGCTGCGCGCCAAGAGGGTTGTGGACAAGCGCAGTGCGCCCCACAACGCAAGAGGCCCCGACCACCCCCAGTGGCCGGGACCTCCTCACGCCTTCAGTTGACGCACTGGCGAGTGCTCCCCGTGGGCACTTCCGGTTCAGAGCTGAGCGAAGCGGCGTTCGGTGACGACTGCCGCACCGCGAACTGCTGCTCGGTGAACTGCTTCACCGCGGCCGGGTCCACCTCCAGCGCCGAACCGCTGTCCGGGGTGTCCACCTCGCCGACGACGGGGATGGTGGCGGTGACCAGGGGGGTGCCGCCGACGAGGGTGGCCGCGAAGGCGAGCAGGTCCCAGCCCGGGTCGGTGCGGACGGTGCGGTTCACCGCGTCCACCAGGGCCGCCAGGTCGTTCAGGTTCGTGAGGGTGCCGTCGGTCAGGAGCTTGGCGGAGAGGTTGCGGAGGAACACCTGGGCCCTGGCGACGCGGTCGAGGTCGCCGTCGGGGAGGCCGCGGCGTTGGCGCAGGAAGGCGAGGGCGCTCTGACCGGTCAGGGTGGTGGGGCCCGCCTGGAAGTCGGCGCCGGAGTAGGGGTCCTCGGTGGCGTGGTTGAGGCAGACCTCGACGCCGCCGAGGGTGTCGGCGAGGGCGGCGAAACCCGCCATGTCGGCGATGGCGACGTGGTCGGCGCGGACGCCGGTGAGGTTTTCGACGGTGGCGACCAGGCCGTCGCGGCCCGCGGCGGCGGCGGTCCGGTCGTCGGCGCCGCCTTCCTTCGCCTGGGTGTAGAGGGTGTTGTAGGAGTGGCTGAGCTTCTTGTTCCCCGCGCCCGGGACCGCGGTGTACGAGTCGCGCGGCAGGGAGACGCCGCGCAGGGAGCCGTCGTCGCCCACCCGGACCAGGACGACGGTGTCGAGGTAGCCGTTCGCGTCGCTGCCCGCGAGGAGGACGTTCTGGGCCCGGCGGGGCGGGGGCGGCTGGGTGGCGACCTGCTCGGTGGTGCCCGCGTTGTCGCCCCGGAGCAGTGACGGCAGGACCACCGCGCCCGCCACGACGGCGACCACGGCGGCGGCGATGACCGCGAACCTGGGCCAGGTGCGGTGGTGGCCCCCGCGCAGCCGGGCGAGCACCGCCTCGGGGTGCGCCGCCTGGTCGGCTTCGGCGGCGATGGCCTGGCGGATCAGGGATTCGTGCTCGGTCATCGCAGGGCCTCCGATGCGGTCGCGGTGGTGTCGGCGCGAAGAGTGGACAGGGCGTGGGAGAGGTGGCTGCGGGCGGTGCCCTCGGTGCAGCCGAGGACGTGCGCGATCTGGGCCGTGGTGCAGTCCTCGTAGTAGCGCAGGACCACCGCCGCGCGCTGCCTGCGCGGGAGGGCCGCTATCCGGGCTCGCATGGCGTCGCGCTCCACGTAGTCGTGGGCGAAGTCGCCGACCGGCGGGGAGGCCGCTTCCAGGGCGGCGCGGGTGGCGGTGATGTCCCGGGCGGCTCTGCGCCTGCGCCAGGACAGGTACTCGTTGGTGACCATCTTCTTGACGTAGAGGTACGAGGCCTCCATGTCGCCGATGCGCGACCACTTGCGCTGCGCCCTGAGCAGCACCTCCTGCACGATGTCCTGGGCCAGGTGCCGGTCGCAGGTCATCGCGGTCGCGTAGCGCAGCAAGCGGTCCAGCCGTTCCGCCACGAACTGGTCGAAGCTTTCGCGCACCGTGGCCCCCCTTCCGCTGAAGTGTCGAGTGCGTCCGGGGAACACCGCGGGAGTGCCGGAACGTTGAAGCCACTCGCCGTGATCCCGGTCACGTCGAGTATTCGGTTGCCGCACCCAGTCTCCCCCGGTGACACTGGCGGCGATGACCGGGCGGCTGGTGTTCGTGCTGGCGCTGACCTGCGGGATCGCCGTCGGCAACCTGTACTTCCCGCAGGTCGTGAGCCCGTTGGTCGCCTCCGGGCTCGGGGTGGCACCCACGGCTGCCGCACTGGTGGTGACGGTGGCCCAGCTCGGGTACGCGGTCGGGGTCTTCTTCCTGGTGCCGCTGGGCGACCGGGTGCCGTACCGGACCCTGGTCGTGGCGCTGCTCGGGCTGACCTCGGTGTTCCTGCTGGTGGCGGGCACCGCCACCGCACTCCCCGCGCTGGTCGTCGGCGGCGGCCTGGCCGGGGTGACGACGGTGGTGGCACCGCTGGTCGCGCCCATGGTGGCCGGGGTGGTCGCCCCGGAGCGGCGCGGGGCGGTGACCGGCGCGGTGCTCAGCGGGTCGATCGGCGGGATGCTGCTGTCCCGGGCGTTCGGCGGGGTGCTCGGCGAGTGGCTGGGGTGGCGCGCGCCGTACCTGCTGGCGGCGGGGCTGTGCGCGGTCGCGGCGGTCGTGCTGGCGCGGTTGCTGCCGTCGTCGGTGGCGCCGTCGCGGCAGCGGTACCCGGCGCTGGTGGCGGAGTCGGTGCGGTTGTTGTGGGCGGAGGCGGCGCTGCGGCGGTCGTGCCTCAACCAGGCGTGCGTGTTCGGCGGGTTCTCGGCGGTGTGGACCGCGGTCGCACTCCTGCTGACCAGTGGGCGCTACGGGTTGGACGCGCGGGCGGTGGGGGCGTTGGCGCTGGTCAACGCGGTGACGATGCTGTGCACGCCGGTCGCGGGGCGGTTCGCGGACCGGTGGGGGCCGGACGTGGTGAACGCGGTGTGCTTCGGCGCGGTGCTGGTGGCCGCGGCGGTGCTCGGGCTGGGCGCGCTGGGCGGGGCCGTGGGGTTGGGCGCGCTGGTGGTGGGGACGCTGCTGCTGGACGTGGCCATGCAGTCGGGCATGGTGGCCAACCAGGTGCGGATCTTCGCGCTGGGCCCCGAGGTCCGCAGCAGGCTCAACACGGCCTACATGACCTGCGCCTTCCTCGGCGGCGCGGCGGGTTCGTGGGCGGCGACGGCACTGCCGGGGTGGCCGTGGGTGTGCGCGCTGGTGGCCACCCTGGCCGCGGTCGCCTGGCTCAGCGCCGCTCGGCGACGAGGTCGCGCACCCGCCGGGCGGCGCTGAGCGGGTCCTCGTGCTCCCACACCCGCACGACCGCCCACCCGTCGTCGGCGAGCTTGCGGTCGGTGTCGCGGTCGCGGGACCGGTTGGTCTCGATCTTCGAGCGCCAGAAGTCGGCGTTGTTCTTCGGCCAGGTCAGGTGCTCCGGGCAGCCGTGCCAGAAGCACCCGTCGACGAACACCGCCACCTTCACCGGGCCGAACACCACGTCGGCCTCCCGACGGACCGCGCGCACCGGCCGCCGGTGCACCCGGTAGCGCAAACCCAGGGCGTGCAGCTCTTTCCGCAGCGCGATCTCGGTTCCCGTGTCCCGTGAGCGCTGCCTGCTCATCCGCCCCCGGACCGCGTCCGTCGTCTCCAAGGAACCCACGGCCACATCATGCCGTGCAGCATCGATGCCACGATTGAGGCATGTCGACGCACAATCGGGTGATAAAAATTGGTGAGCAATTACGCTACGCGAAGTCGAAGGATTCGACCGCCGAGACCGTCGACGGGCTGCGCAACTTTTTCCACATCACCCAACTCGCCGGGACATCCAGGCTCCAACTCGACAAGGGGATCGATACCCCGGCCATGGTGCACGCCGCTGACGGGCTGAGGCGTCCCGCGCTGCTGATCCGCTCGACGCCGCGGAAGGCGGGCAGTGCCGACACGCCCTGGCACGATGTGTTCGACCTGGAGAACGGGCACGTGCGGTACTACGGCGACCACAGACCGGAGACCAAGGTCGACGTGGGCACGACCAGCGGCAGCAAGGCGATGCTCACGGTCTTCGAGGAACACCAGTCGACCGACCCCGCCGTCCGGGTGAGCGCGACTCCGCTCCTGCTCTTCCGCTCCATCCCCATGGGCAGGGTGCCGAAGGGGTACGTCGAGTTCTGCGGACTCGGTGTCATCGAACGGACCGAACGCGTCGTCCAGCAAACAGCCGGGTCCAGGACGTTCGTGAACTACGTCTTCGACATCGCACTGCTCGACCTGGCGCAGACGGGCGATGGCATCGACTGGACCTGGATCAACGCCCGGCGCAACCCGGAACTGACCGCGCAGCAAGCTCTCGAGCACGCGCCGAAGAGCTGGCGGGTGTGGGTGCAGGACGGACAGGCGCTCACCAAGGTGCGACGACGAGTGGCCACGTCCCGGTTGCGCAAGCCGTCGGTCGAAAAGGTCGCCCCGACCGAGCCCCTCGGACGCGACCTCGACCGGATCTACCGCTACTTCGAAACCCACAAAAAGCCCAACGGCCTCGACCGCGCGACGAAGTTGGACTTCGAGCACCTCGCCTCGGCGATCGCCGCGCGCATCCTCAAGGACGGCGGGGGGAAGTACCGGGAGGGCTGGGTCACCCGCAGTTCCGGCGACGGCGGCGCCGACTTCGTCGGGCGACTTGACATCGGCTCAGGTACTGCTGTCGCGAAGTTGGTCGTCCTCGGGCAGGCGAAGTGCGTGCAGCCGGACAAGAGCATCTCCGCGGACAACGTGGCTCGAGTCGTGGCCCGGCTCCAGCGCGGTTGGATCGGGGTGTACGTCACCACGGGGGTGTACTCCACACAGGCCCAGGAAGAAATCTTCAGCGACAAGTACCCGATGGTCCTGGTGAACGGCCGGAGACTGGCGACCGAGGTCCGCAACCTGGCCAATACGAAGTACGACGGGGACATCGACCTCTGCATCGAAGCGCTGTCGATCGGCTCGGCAATCCCCCGGGTGCACCGCAGGCCGGAAGAAATCCTCCTGGAGTAGCGGATTAAGACCCGTACCCCTACGGATGCCTGCCCTGATTGTTCCTCCCGCCGCACCGCCCGACAGTGGCCGCAGTGAACGCCGCCCTCCCTGCCTTGGGCGCGTGTTCCGGACCGAAAGGAATCCACTGTGAGACGAACTGGTGTGGTGTGGGGGCTGGCGGCGGCCGTGGTCGCCGGGGTCGTGATTCCCGGGGTGGCGGCTGCGGGGGCGCCCTCCGGCGCGGCGATCTACGAGGGCAGTGTCGTCCCCACGGGGGGTGGGCCGGGGGCGCTGTTCTTCAACGGGCAGGACGCCACGGTCGCCGAGTTTCCCGGTGTCATCGCGGGTCTCCGGGCGGGTGGCACCCGGCCCGAGGGACAGACGTGCACCGGGACGGTCGTGGCACCGCGCAAGGTTCTGATCGCCGCCCACTGCGCCGACGCCACGGGGACCAAGACCTTCGTCTACGGCCTCGACGACCTGCGGGACGCGGGTGGTCTCCAGGTGAACGTGGTGGAGTACAAGAAGCACCCCAGCTACGTCAACTTCGACCAGGGCTACGACGTCGCCGTGGTGACCGTGAACCGCGACATCGCGCTCAAGGGCGGCGCGGCCTACCCGGCCGTCGCCACCTCGGCCGACGCGGGGATCGCCGCGCCGGGCAAGAGCGGCGTCGGCTACGGGTACGGCAAGAAGGACTTCGACGACAACACCGCTGACGTCACCCTGGACAAGGCCACCCTGCCGATCGTCGACGGCGCCCGGGTGTGCACCGGGGTCGGCGCGGGCTTCCAGGCCGCCACGATGACCTGCGCTGGTTACAACGACGGCCGCGTCACCATCCTCCCCGGTGACAGCGGTGGGCCCCTGGTCGTCGACGGCAAGATCGTCGGTGTGGCGAGCTGGAGCCGCTCGGACTTCAAGTGGTACAGCGTCTACGGCCGCTTGGACAACACCATGGGCGACTGGGTCAAGTCGCAGATCGGCAGCACGGCGGGCCTGACGGTCAGCCCCACCAGCGGCACGGTGGCGGTGGGCAACCACGTCTCGGCCACGGTCACCTCCAGCACCGCGGGCACGCTGACCGCCGCAGGCCTCCCGGCGGGCGTCAAGGCGACGTTCCAGCCCACGTCGATCACGGCGGGTGGAACGGCCAAGGTCACCTTCGAGGCGACCACCGCGGCCACCTCCGGCACCTCGGACATCACCGTGTCGGCGGGCGGCTCGTCGGCGCGGTACGCGCTGACCGTGACCGGGGGTGGCAGCCAGCCCACCTTCACCCTGACGGCCTCCCCGACGGCGCTGACCGTCGCCGGGGGCAAGCACGCCTCCACCGCGATCACCAGCAACGCCACGGAGAACCTGACCCTGTCGGCCACCGGCCTCCCCGCGGGCGTCAAGGCCACCTTCCAGCCCACCACCCTCCCCGCGGGCGGCTCCTCGAAGCTGACCCTGGAGGCCACCACCACCGCGGCACCGGGCACCGCCACCATCACGGTGACCGGCACCAACGCGGCCGGAAAGTCGGCCACGGCAACGGTTTCCCTGACCGTCGAGGGCAGCACGGGTGGCGTCGTCGTCACGGCGAGCCCGTCCTCGGGCGGCGGCAACCAGGGCAGCCTGGTGCAGACGTCCATCCGGGCGAGCGGCGGCACGGGCAACCTCACCCTGACCACGTCGGGCGTCCCCGCGGGCACGCAGGTGCAGCTCAACCCGGCCGTGGTCGGCCAGGGCGGCACGAGCACGGTGTGGTTCTTCACCAGCCTGAACACCCCGGTGGGCACCTACCCGATCACCGTCAAGGCAACCTCGGCCGACGGCAAGACCGGCAGCACCACCTTCACGCTGACCGTCACCCCGTTCGGTGTCCGCTGACGGCAGACCGCTGAAGCCGGTTGACCGGCCACGACCCGGGCACGGAGGGGTGCCCGGGTCGCGACCGTTCCCGAAGATCCACCCGAGTGATCCGCAGGCGAAGGCCGGACGGCTTCCGCCTGTCCCCTTATCCTCGCCCCACGCACCCTGGGGGCATCGACCGCGACCCGACACCGGACAACCCCCCGGCACTCGGAAGGAACCGCGCCCGGTGACCCCCACAGCCCGCCGACTCACCGCGACAGCCCTCGCGCTGCTGACCGCGACCGCCTGCGGCAGCACCCAACCGGAGGAGGCAAGTACCACGCCCCCCAAGTCGGGCACCGGCGAACTCCGCACCGACCTCGACCCCCTCACCAAGCGCTTCCCGCTGCTCGCCCAAGCGGAGACGGCGGAATGGATGTCCGGCACCCTCGGCGACGACCGCGTCCCCGGCCCCTCCACGTACTGGATCGACGCGATCGTCACCCTCCCCCGCGCGACGGTCACCGAGATCAGCGAGGGCGCCCGGGAAGGCACCGCCGCACCCGAGGTCGTCGAGGGCCTCCGAGACCACCTCCCCGAAGGCCCCTTCCTGACCGGCGAATCCCTCGACGGGGCGTTCAGCGGTCAGGGCTGGTCCGTCACCGCCTACCTGGCCAAGGACACCAACACGGTCGTCCTCGTGACCGTGGGGCAGTAGGCGACGCCCGCTGGCGTCGTGCTCGCCGAAGGGCACCCCGGCCCCGTTTCGATCCCTACCGGTGGTGACTAGCGGGCGAGCTCGGTGATCAGCTCGCGCACGGCGTCGCGGGACACCGGCAGTGACACACCGCCTTCGGTGCCTGCGGCGGCCTCGGTGTAGCCGCGACCCTAGACGCGGGCGCGGTATGCGCCGGGAGGGACGTCGCAGGGGATCGGGTCGCGGCCGCCGGAGCCCTCGAACCACAGCCCGCCGTTCGCGGGAAGGCTTGTGGCGCAACGGCTACGCTGACCGGCATGACCGAGGAGATGGTGCTGGACTGGGCGACCGGCGCCGACGAGCTGGTCGACGAATTCCTCGATGCGCTGGGCGACGGCGAGGTCGTGGAGCTGAACGTCGACACCAGCGGTTTCTGCGACGAGGTGGCCCCCGAGGACGACGACCGGGTGCGAGCGGCGCTCGCCGCCCCGGGCCAGGCCGGGTACGCGGTGGTCCGCCACGGGCGGGAGCACTTCGTGATCGTGGCGCACGCCGTGGGCGCGGTGATCGGCAGGGTGCCGCAGCGAACCCACTTCTTCGGCCGAGCAGGCGTCCCGGGCAGCAGGGCGGAACACGCGGCGGGTGATGACGCGACCCTGTGCGGGGCGGAGACGTTCACCCACTACCGCTCCCCCTTCTCCCCCTACTCGCCGAGCGCGTGCTCGCGGTGCCGGGATGAGGTCTTGGCTGTGTTCCGGCTCCCCGACCCGCCCGGCCCGGTCGCCGAGGTGGTCGCGGGAACGCCGCCGGGACCGCTGCGGGACACCCTGTCGGAAATCCTGTCCGAGGGCGCCCGCACGTCGGGTTGGAGCGAACTCACGGCCGACGACCGCGAGGCCGCCCGACTCGACGACCTGGTCGAGGGCAGGGCAGCCGCCACCGCCCTGTCGTTGGCCCACCGGGCGGTGGCCACAGCACGCGTCGAGGACCCGAACGGCGACTTCCTGGTCCTCGTCTCCCGCCACGACACCGTACTGGCCCGTCGCGCGACCGGAGGTGGCTGGGACCCGACCTGGTGAGGGCCATCCGGGCGGGGCGTGTCGGCACGTCGAGGGTTTGACCACCCAGCCCATGGGCTTCGAGCGTGTTCACGACTTCCGTCGAGGTGACAGCCACCTCGCGGGTTGATGTCCAGACCACGGCCGAAGGCACCACGGCGATGTGCCCGGAGGCGTCGGGAGCGGCGGAGTTGGTCGAGCCCGAGCTGCCCCGAACCTGCGGTGCCCCCGCTGTGAGGCGGGGGCACCGGAGAGGGCTAGCGGGCGAGCTTGGTGATCAGCTCGCGCACGGCGTCGCGGGACACCGGCAGCGACACACCAGGTCGCTTGCTGTCCCGGACAGCCGAGAGGTCCTGCCGCAACTCGACACAGTTGCTCACGTTGCCTGAACGAGAAGACTTGCGCCACTCCATGATCACAACCCTTTCGGTGGTCGGGTTCAGTTGATCGTGCCGTCCTGCCAACCGTGCCAGACTTTTCGGCCTCGAGGTGGGGTCTTCTGGCCTCGAGGCCACAACCGGAGTCGGTAGGAGTCCACGCCTTCGGTGCCTGCGGCGGCCTCGGTGTAACCACGACCCGAGACGCGGGCGCGGTATGCGCCGGGAGGGACGTCGCAGGGGATCGGGTCGCGGCCGCCGGAGCCCTCGAACCACAAGCGGCCGTTCGGTGCGTCGAGGTCGATGTCGACCACGTGGTCCCATTGGTCGTCATCGGGGGGCGGTTCGTGTGGCCAGGCCTCGACTCGCATGGGGGCGTGGGAGTTCCACTGGGCCGGGCTCACCAGATCGACCAGGCCATCGGACTCGCCGACGAAACGACCGGACTGTCGCGCGTCGTCCAGTGCGCGGAGGACAGCGTTGTTGCCGGGATCATCAGCCCAGGGGGGCTCGCCGTAGATGTAGACTTGGCCGTGGTTGATCTCGACCGGTAGCGACACACCGGGTCGCTTGCTGTCCCGGACAGCCAAGAGGTCCTGCCGCAGTTCGATACAGTCGCCTGCGTTGCCCGAACGAGAAAACCTACGCCCCTCCATGTTCCGCATCCGGATACAGTACATGGGACTCGGTAATATGGTAGGTGGGAAACTGTTGCCCCAGCCAATAGGGGTCGAAGGCCACGCCGGTCTGTTGCTCCATGAGCGCGAGACAAGTTTGGCGTACCACTGCCGTTTCTGACTCAGGACCGATTGCCCATGGCGGACGAATCTCACCTGATTCTTGACTCGGCGCGATGGGGTAGAGCATTTCGAACCGTGCCGTGATCACACCATCTACCGCTTCGGTGACAAGACCGAATGCGTTGACGTTCCAGTACACGCTGAAGAAGTGTCCACTTCCCGCTGAGCACCGTCGGGCCACCTCCGGGTGACTCCCACTCCACCCGTTGTTCTCGACGGTCACGACGTGGTGATCGTGCTCGAACACCTGGACGTGGTGTCGGAGTGTGAGCGGGTCTTGACCTTGCAGGCCACCCAACTGGCCGAAGCTGTGGTCGCCGAGCAGGCTGTCTCCCCGGGCGCCGTAGACGGCAGCCACGTCTGCGGTGGTCTTGCCAGAGATCACTGCGACGGCCCACGCCTCGACCTCTTTCACCCAAGCATATTTGCGCACCAAGTCGTCGAATGGAGCGCCACCTTCTAGCACAGCCCTTTGTCCTTTGCGATGTCTGTTCCCGAGAACGCCTCTGTTGCTATCTGGTCAAGATGAACGATGACAACGAGGAACCGCTGACCGTCTTTAGGGTACTGGGCGCCGTACATTCCACCCTGACAACTGTTCTCCCGACCGGGCACCTCCTCGGTACGCGCACCTCCCCCACCTTCACTTGTTGACGCCATGGGGTATTCGTCGCACTGTCCACCGTATTTTTTTGAGAAGCTGCGCGGGCATGCAATGCGGCGATTCTCGTCCTGCTTGGCCCTGTTCATGGTGAGGACCCCGGGGCGGCCGGACTCCCAGGCGAGTTGGGTGTTCCGCGCGATGAAGGGGATCTTGTTGGCGTCGACGAGGAGGACATGCAGGTCTCCGCACCACCTGTCGGCCAACATCTGGGGTGTTTCACACTGTTTGGCGTCCGACTCGGCGGCGGTGGCGACCATCACCCGCGAGTCGCCCTCACCGAGGATCGTCCTCCCGCCACCGGTGAACAGGCCGGTCATGGTGTCGACCACCTTGTCACCGCCGAACACGGCCACCGCTGCAACCAAGATGATCACCGGCAGCAGTACGCCACCCTTGGTGCGTGTCGCCATCTGCCCCTCGTTCCTGTTCTCAGGTGACGCCCTCCGGTGCCCCCGCCGTTGGGCGGGGGCACCGGAGGGGGCTAGCGGGCGAGCTTGGTGATCAACTCGCGCACGGCGTCGCGGGACACCGGCAGCGACACACCGGGTCGCTTGCTGTCCCGGACGGCCGAGAGGTCCTGCCGCAGCTCTACACAGTTACCAGCGTTGCCCGAACGGGACGACTTACGCCACTCCATGATCACAACCCTTCTCGTAGTCGCCCGATCATACTGCGACTTTCCGCACTTGAAAGTGCCAGGTCAGCCAACTCTGAGAGCACATCTTCGTAGACGTGGACCTCGGAGTCATGCAAGAAAACACTGCTTCGGTAAAGCTCGATGTTCAGCACCGGGGGCGCTTGCGAGTAGTGCAACATCATCCAGGAATGCAGCAGTGCGCGGTGCGGCAGGTGCTCCCGCACAATCCGGACGCTGTACCCCTTACTCGATGCTTCCCGGAGGTGGTCCAGTTGCTCGCGGAGCGCATCAACGCCACCGAAGGGCGTTCTGAGCGCGCCCTCGTGGATGAATGCCACATACTCGACCTTGGGCAAAACCTGTTGTCGGCGCAAACGTGCGAGCCAGCGCATCTCGACGTCCCGCGCCTCAGCGCCGTCGGCCAGCATGAAGCCTGCGGCGTATCGCTCGGTTTGCAGCAGGCCCGGGACCACACCGAGGGACCAGTCCGTCAGGCCGACGGCCGTGGACTCGTAGCTGGCCAGGGTGCCCACGTCGGGCAGAACGCCTGGTAGCGGGCGTGACCACCAGCCTGCCTGGGCTCCTGCGCGGGCGCTCTCGATCAGCTCATCCCGTTGCGCCACCGGCACGCCGTAGACCGCCAGGACGGCGGAGACGTCCTCGCTGGTGATGTGGCGCTTGCCGTTCTCCGTTCGGCTGAGCGTGGCGGGCGACCAGCCGACCGCGTGGGCGGCGGCCTCCAGGTTCAGTGTGGTCTGCTCAAGTCGCACTGCCCGCAGTTGGGCGCCTATGGTTCTGTCCCGCGCCTGCGGTGTCTTTCTCTGACCGGACACGACTTCCTTTCCGCACCTGCAATTGCCTCCGGCGCTTTCCGCACTTGCAATCACAAGCGCACTTGCAGGAACAAGACTACATTAGGGGAAACCAATCAGGAGGGGCGGCAATGGGCAGAGGACCGGTGCTGGGCCGCAGCCCCGCCGTCGAACCGCCGGGCCCGCCGGACTTCATACTACGGACCCCGGTGTCCCCTTTTTGCGACCTTTGCCGCGACCGGCGAGGAAATGGCGCGTGGTTCACCTGTTCGATACCCACGTGCGGCTTCGCCATTCCCGCCGACTCCCCGTACGACGGGGCGTCGGTGGTGAAGGTGCACTACGCCGTCAGCCACCAGCACATCGACCACTCACGGTAGGAACCACGGATGTCAGCACCCACCACGACCCCACCGGGAACGGACGACAGCGGTGTCCGCGCGAAGACGCTGCGCGGGTTGCTGCTGGCGCGCGAACTCGACAGCGCGCGGCTGGCGCGGGGGTTTACCACCAGGGAACTGGCCTCGGCCATGTCGATGTCCCCGGCGATGGTGAACCGGGTGATGACCGGCAGGCGGGTGCCGACCGCGTTGGAGATCGGCGGGTTGTGCGCGGTGCTCGACGTGCCCGCCGCCCGGCGGCCGCTGCTCTACCGGCGGGCGGCGGCGACCGACCTGACCGGGTGGGTGGTGCACGCGGGCACCGGGGACGACCCGATCGGCGACGTGGAGGCGGTGGCCGACGGCATCACCGGGTTCGACCCCGCCCTGGTCCCCCGCCCGCTGCGCACCCCGGCCTACGAGCGGGCGATCGGGTCGGACCGGGGTCGCGCCGACCCGGCGCTGCTGCGGATCAGCCGGTTCTTCCTGCACCCCTCCGCGCTGAGCCACCCGGCGGTCTCGGCCGAGACCATGCGCGACCAGTTGCTGCACTTGGTGGAGAACCACGCGCACCGGGTTCGGCTGCTGCCGATCGGGGTGGCCCGCGAGCCCGGGTTCCGGGTCCTGGAGGTCGGCCACTTCCCGTCGGTCGTCCACATCGAACACCACGGCACCGACGTCCTGCTGGAGGAGCCCGCCGCCACCGGGGCGCACACCGCCTTCCTGCGGCACCTCACCGACGTGGCGCTGTCCGGCTCCCACACGGGCGCGGCGCTGCGGAACCTCATCCGCTGACGCGCACAGCAGCAGGCCCCGGGGCGCACCGCCCCGGGGCCTGCTGAGGAACGACCGGATCAGAAGGTGAGGGTCCAGGTGTCGATGGTGCCGGTGTCGTAGCTCCACACGTCCGTGGCGCGCAGCTTCCACGTGCCGTTGAGGTTCTCCGCCGACGCGTTCACCGTGTAGGTCTCGTGCACGCCCGCCGACGAGCCTGCGCCGCCCGCGCGCTTGAGGGGGAACACCGCGCCCGACGGGCCGATCAGGTCCAGGGCCAGGTCGGCGCTGTAGGTGTGGTTGATGTCCACCTTGACCTTCGTGGTGGCCGGGGCCTTGCCGGTGCAGCCGGTGACGGCGATCGACGAGGTGACCGGCGTGTTGGTGTCCGGGATGGACACGTCGTCGCCGTTGGTGCCGCCCGCGCAGCTCGGGGGCGGGGTGGTGCCGCCGCCGATGAAGCCGGTGTAGAGGAGCTTGTTGGGCGAGCCGGTGCCCGGGGACTTGACCGCGTTGGACGTGGCGTTGTCCACCAGGGCGTTGCGGACCTGGGCGGGGGTCGCGTTCGGGTTGGCCGACAGGTACAGCGCCGCCGCGCCCACGACGTGCGGGGTGGCCATCGAGGTGCCCGACATCTGGGTGGTGCCGCCGCCGTTGCGGGTGGAGGTGATGTTGGTGCCGGGGGCGAAGATGTCGGTGCAGGAGCCGTAGTTGGAGAACGACGAGCGGTTGTCGGCGTTGTCCGTGGCGTTCACCGTGATGGCCTCGGGGACGCGGGCGGGGCTGGTGGAGCAGGCGTTGGTGTTGGCGTTGCCGGACGCGACGGCGAAGGTGACGCCGGAGGCGATGGCGGCCTTGACCGCGTTGTCGACGGAGGTGTCGGCGCCGCCGCCGAGGCTCATGTTGGCGACGGCGGGCTTGACCGCGTTGCGGGCGACCCAGTCGACGCCCGCGATGATCTGCGAGTACGGGCCGTTGCCCTGGCAGTCCAGGACGCGAACGCCGATCAGGTTCACCTTCTTGGCCAAGCCGTAGGTCTTGGAGCCGACCGTGCCGGACACGTGGGTGCCGTGGCCCTGGCAGTCGGAGGCGTCGCTGTCGTTGTCGATGAAGTCGTAGCCGTCCTTGGCGCGGCCCTCGAACTCCGGGTGGGACTTGTTGATGCCGGTGTCGAGGATGTACGCGTTCACGTTCGCGGCCGTGTTGGCGTAGGTGTAGGTCTGGTTGAGCGGGAGGGCGCGCTGGTCGACGCGGTCGAGGCCCCAGGTGGCGCCGGTCTGGGTGTCGCTGATGCGCGCGATGCCGTCCTGCTGGACGTAGGCGATCGCCGGGTCGGCGGCGAGGCGCTTGGCGGCGGCCTCGTCCATCCGGACGGCGAAGCCGCGCAGGGTGGCGGTGTAGGTCAGCTTGACCGTGCCGCCGTAGCGCTTGGCCAGGTCGAGCGCGGTGCCGTTGGTGCTCGCGGCCGTCATGGCCCCGTCCTTGAGCACGGCGATGTACGCGCCGGGGACGGCGTTCGCCACACCGAGGATCGTGCTGGTGGGCGCGGCCTGGGCCGGGGTGCCGACGGCCAGCGCCGCCGTGCCCGCGGCCAGCAGGACCGCCGCCGCCCGGCGGTTCAGTCGGTCGTGTCGCATCGTGGATGTCTCCCTCTCTTGTGTGGCTGTTGGCAGGGGTGATGACTGACAGCCACTCGGGATTCACCATCGGGTGGCGCGGGAGAGCGAACAATCCGGGTTTCGATACGTAGGGCTACCCGACTTTCGCCTACGCTCGGACGATGCCGTGGACCTCGGGGGCGCCGCGGACCAGTTCCCCGGTGCTGGTCGGGCGCAGTCGTCCGCTGGGCGCGCTGCGCTCGGCGGTGCGGGCGCGCCCGGCGGTGGCGATGGTCGAGGGCGAGGCCGGGGTCGGCAAGAGCAGGCTGGTCCGCGAGCTGATCGACGGCGACCTGGGGCCGCTGGCCGTCCTCATCGGGCACTGCCACCCGGTCGGCGAGCCGTTCCCGTTCGGGGCGGTGCTCGACGCGCTGCGCGAGGTCGGGCCCCGGCTGGCCAGGCTGCCGAAGCTCAACCCGGTGACCGGGGTCGTCGGGCCGCTGCTGCCGGAGATCGCCGAGCACCTGCCCCCACCGCCGCCGAGCACCGGCGATCCGCGGGCCGACCGGCACCGGCTGTTCCGCGGCCTGCGGGAGCTGCTGAACGCGCTCGGTCCGGCGCTGCTGGTGGTCGAGGACCTGCACTGGGCCGACGACGGGTCGCGGCGGCTGCTGCGGTTCTTGATGGGCGACCCGCCGCCCGACCTGGCGGTCGTGGTCACCTACCGGCGCGCGGAGGTGCCCGGGGGCCTGCCGCTGGGCACCGCCTACCGGCCGCCGTCGTCGGTGACCGGGGTCGTCGTCGGGCTGGAGCCGCTGGACGCGGCCGGGGTGCGGGCGCTGACCTCGGCCATCCTGGGCGAGGACACCTCCGCGGAGTTCGCCGCGCGGCTGCACGAGCGCACCGCGGGCCTGCCGTTCGTGGTCGAGGAGGTGCTGCGCACCCTGCGTGACCAGCCCGGCGACGCCCGGCTGCTGGACGCGGTGGGCGTGCCGGTGCTGCTGCGCGACGCCATGGCCGAGCGGCTGGCCGCGCTGCCCGCCACCGCGACCCGGCTCGCCGAGGCCGCCGCCGTGCTCGGCGTGCCCGCCCCGGCCGAACTGCTCGGCGAGGTCGCGGCGGTGGGCGCCCAACGCGTCGACCAGGCGCTGACGTCGGCGCTGAGCGGGCAGGTGCTGCACGAGGCGGAGAACGGCCGCTACGGCTTCCGGCACGCGCTGGCCCGGCAGGCGGTGTACGACACGCTGACCGGACCCGGGCGCAGGCAGTTGCACGCCCGCGCCATCGACGCCCTGGAGCAGGTCGAACCGCGACCGCTGGTGCAACTCGCCGAGCACAGCGCCAGGGCGGGCCGGGTCGCCGGGTTCCTGCGCTACGGGGAGGCCGCCGCCGACCGGGCCGCCGAACAGGGCGACGCCACCGCAGCCACCGGCCTGCTGCGCCGCCTGCTCGACCAGCCCAACCTGCCCGCCGCCGACGTCGACCGGCTGGCGATCAAGCTGGGCCGGGTCGCGCACACCGGCCTCGACCAGCACGACCCGGCCGAGGCGCTGGCCCGGCTGCTCACCGACCCGAGGCTGTCGACGTCGGTGCGCGGGGAGGTACGGCTGTACCGGGGGCTGCTGCTGGTGCGCCAGTCCGGCGCGGTGGAGCAGGCCATGGCCGAGATCGAGACGGCGGTGGCCGACCTCGCCGAACGCCCCGACCTGGCCGCCAAGGGCTTCGCCGTGCTGGGCCAACCGTTCGTCGGCATCACCTCCGTCGCCGACCTGGCCCGGTGGCGGGCCGCGGCGGACGCGTTCCGCGCGAGCACCGACGACGTCGAACTGCGGATGTCGCTGCTGGCCAACGAACTCAGCTCCCGCCTGCACATCGGCGACCCGACCGCGCTGGCCGAGATCGCCGCCCTGCCCACCGCGATCACCGGCACCGGCGCCCGCAGGCAACTCGCCCGAGCCCACTGCAACGTCGGCGACGCCATGACCTCCGTCGGCCACTTCCGCCTCGCCGCGGGGCACCTGCGCTGCGGCCTGCGCCTGGCCACCGAGGCGGGCGGCCCGTTCGTCGTCGGCACCGCCCGCACCACCACCGCCCGGCTCGACTGGTTCACCGGGCAGTGGACCGGGCTGGCCGAGCGCGCGGGGGCGCTGCTGGAGGAGTACCGGGACCTGGTGCCGATCGCGGGCGAGCTGTCCCTGGTGCTCGGCCTGCTCGCCGCCACCCGGGGCGAGTGGGCGGAGGCCACCGGGCACCTCGGCGCCACCGGGGCGTTCACCCCGGAGGAGTCCATCGCCCCGGTGGCCATCGCCGGGTGCGCCGGACTGGCCGGGGTGGCACTGGCGCAGGAGGACGCTTGCCGGGCGGTGGTCGAAGCGGAGCGCGGGCTGGACATCGTGCGGCGCAAGGGGGTGTGGGCCTGGGCGGGTGAGCTGGGGCCGGTGGCGGTCAGCGCCTACCTGGCGGCCGGGCGGCACGCGGACGCGGAGGGGGTGGTGGCGGAGTTCGCGGCCGGGCTGTCCGGAAGGGACGTTCCGATCGCCGCCGCGGCGCTGGTCGAGTGCCGGGGGTTGGTCGACGGCTCGTCGGCGGCGCTGCGGGAGGCAGCGGACTTGTACGCGGCGCTGCCCGCGCCGTACCTGGCGGCCCTGGCGACCGAACGGGCGGAACCGTCGGTGGCGGAACTGGCCGCGCTGGTCGACGCGTTCGACGCGTTGGGTGCCACCCGGGACGCGGCCCGGTGCAGGCACCGACTGCGCACCCTCGGCGGCGGCACCCCGTCGCGGCGGGGCAGGCGCGGGTACGGCAACGAATTGTCACCACGGGAGCTGGAAGTGGCGCGGTTGCTGGCATCCGGACACACGAACCGGGAAATCGCCGATGTGCTGTTCCTGTCGCCGAGGACGGTCGAGCAACACGCGGCCCGGGTGCTGCGCAAACTGGGCGCGGTCTCCCGCACGGACCTCGACGCCGACGCGTTGCCCTGAACCGGTGCCGGGCATCTGAGCCGACCGGCAATGCGCTTGGGCGTCCGTGCGGCTCGGCGAAACATTCGCCGAGGGGTTCGTCACCCACCGCACCGGAGTTGTCGGGGGCAGGGGCAAATGGGTGAAAAATTGCCGGGCACCCGCTCTGACGTGCCGCTATCCGCGTTCGAAGTGGGAATGAAACGGGAACGACGCCCACCGCGTGCAGCCTTGTGACAGCCGTGACCGACCGGTCACTATTCGACGAGCACCGGGTGGGCGTCGGGCGGGAGGGCACCTTCGGGTTCGTCCGCGCCAGGTCCGGTCACAACTGAAGACCACCTCCGGCGGCCCCGGCCGCCCCCTGCAGGAGGAACCGCCGCGTGAGACGCAAACGCCTGTCCGTCGTGGGTGGGGCGCTGGTCGCCCTTGCCCTGATCAGTTCGATGAGCCCGGTCGGTGCCGGGGCCAAGCCGGAGCCCGGTCGGGGGACGGCCGAGTACCAGGTCAGCGGGGTTCGCTCCGCTGAGCAGCGCAACGCCGTGGCGGCGACCGGGGCCGCGCTGTACGGCTTCGAGGACAGCCGGTTGATGGTGACCGCGACGCCGGACGAGGTGGCGCGCATCCGGGCGCTGGGGTTGACCGTGGTGGCCGACACGCCCGTGGTGCAGAGCCGGGGGGCGGTGTCCCCCAACGACTTCCCGGGTGCCGACTCGAACTACCACAACTTCGCCGAGATGACGGCGGAGATCAACCAGGCGGTGGCCGACCACCCGGGGATCATCACCAGGACGGTGATCGGCAAGTCGTACCAGAACCGGGACATCGTCGCGATCAAGATCTCCGACAACGCCGGGACCGACGAGAACGAGCCGGAGGTGTTGTTCACCGCGCACCAGCACGCGCGGGAGCACCTGACCGTCGAGATGGCGCTGTACCTGATCCGCACCCTCACCGACGGGTACGCCGGTGACGCGCGGGTCAGGGGGCTGGTGGACTCGCGCGAGGTGTGGATCATCCCGGACGTCAACCCCGACGGCGGTGAGTACGACATCAGCACCGGGTCGTACGCGGGGTGGCGCAAGAACCGGCAGCCGACGCCGGGATCGTCCAGTGTGGGCACCGACCTGAACCGCAACTGGGACTTCAAGTGGGGCTGCTGCGGCGGTTCCTCCGGCAGCGCGAGCAGTGAGACCTATCGCGGTCCGTCTGCGGCGAGCAGCCCCGAGGTTGCCGCGTTGCAGAACTGGGTGGCGAGCCGGGTGGTCGGTGGCAAGCAGCAGATCACCGCGGGCATCGACTTCCACACCTACTCCGAGCTGGTGCTGTGGCCCTACGGCTACACCACCGCCGACACCACCCCGGACCTGACCGCTGAGGACCAGCGGGTGCTGTCCACCATGGGGCGGGCCATGGCGGCGTCCAACGGCTACACCCCCGAGCAGTCCTCGGACCTCTACATCACCGACGGGTCGATCGACGACTACCTGTGGGGCAAGTACAAGATCTACGCCTACACCTTCGAGATGTACCCCTCGGGCAGCGGTGGCCTCGGCGGCTTCTACCCGCCCGACGAGGTGATCGCCGCCCAGACCTCCCGCAACCGGGACGCGGTGTTCTACCTGCTGGACTACGCGGACTGCCCGCGCCGCGCGGCGGGCCTGACCTGCGACGGCACCCCTCCCCCGGCGGGCAAGGTGTTCGAGAACGCCAACAACGTCACCATCACCGACGCGGGTGCGGCGGTGTTCAGCAACCTCGCCGTCAGCGGGGTGACCGGCAACGCCCCGGCCGCGCTGTCGGTGGGCGTGGACATCAAGCACACCTACCGCGGTGACCTGGTGATCGACCTGGTGGCGCCCAACGGCACCACCTTCCGGTTGAAGAACTCCAGCTCGTCGGATTCGGCCGACAACGTCATCGCCACCTACACCGTCAACGCCTCGGCGGTCCCGGCCAACGGCACCTGGCGGCTCAAGGTGCAGGACGTCTACAGCTCCGACACCGGTTACGTCGACAGCTTCAAGCTCACCTTCTAGGACTCGCGCCCCGGGCCCGCTGACCCCTGCCGCGGGTCCGGGGCGTTCCAACCCCCCACGGAGATCCGTCCCACGGAGTCCGCTCCACACCACCGGGCCACCCCTGCCGATCGGGCCCGGGAAAGGAAGACCAATGACCGAGGGCAAGTGGTACAGCAGGCTCCGCCGAGTGGTGCTCGTCGCCGCGGGCGCGCTCACCCTGGCGGCGGGCACGACGGCGCACGCGAGCGCGGCCCCGCCGCCGTCGGACGGCGGCACGTTCAGCCCGCAGGTGGTCGGCGGGAGCCGGGCCGCCCAGGGTGAGTTCCCGTGGATGGTGCGGCTGTCGATGGGCTGCGGCGGCGCGATGTACACCAACCAGCTCGTGCTCACCGCCGCGCACTGCGTGAACGGGACCGGCAACAACAGCAGCATCACCGCCACCTACGGGGTGGTCGACCTGCAGAGCAGCAGCCGGGTCACCCGCAAGTCGACCTACGTGTACCGCAACCCGGGCTACTCGACCTCGACCGGTGGTGACTGGGCGCTGATCAAGCTGGCCTCGCCCATCACCGGGGCGGCGACCCTGCCGCTGGCCACCAGCACCGCCTACGACTCCGGCACCTTCACCGTCATGGGCTGGGGCTCGGCGACCGAGGGCGGCGCCCAGCAGCGCTACCTGCTCAAGGCGAACGTGCCGTTCGTCAGCGACACGAGCTGCCGGTCGGCGTACCCGAGCATGAAGACCGCGGTGGAGATCTGCGCCGGTTACCCGCAGGGTGGGGTCGACACCTGTCAGGGTGACTCCGGTGGGCCGATGGTCCGCCGCGACGCCAACAACAACTGGGTCCAGGTCGGGATCGTCTCCTACGGCCAGGGTTGCGCCCGGCCGAACTACCCGGGCGTGTACGCCCAGGTCAGCGCCCTGTCCGCGGCGATCGCCGCGAAGGCTGCGACGCTGTAGCCCCCGCACCGGCACCCCGGGGGCACCCGGCGCCGGTCACCGCCACGCCTCGGGTCCGCTCCGCCGGGCCCGAGGCGTGGCCGTGCCATCCCGTCCACACTGGAGTCCGCACCGACGGAGTCCACAGCGCAACGCACCGGGCCTCCCTGCCGACAGGGTCCGGGAAAGGAAGACACAGTGACCGAGGGCAAGTGGTACAGCAGGCTCCGCCGGGCGGTGTTGGTCGCCGCGGGCGCCGCCACCCTGGTGGCGGGGGCCGCGGCGCACGCGAGCGCGGCACCGCCCACCGACGACGGGCCGATCACCCCGCAGGTCGTCGGCGGCACCCAGGCCGCGCAGGGCGAGTTCCCGTGGATGGTGCGGCTGTCGATGGGCTGCGGCGGCGCGATGTACACCAACCAGTTGGTGCTCACCGCCGCGCACTGCGTGAACGGCACGGGTGACAACACCAGCATCACCGCCACCTACGGCGTGGTCGACCTGCAGAGCAGCAGCAAGGGGACCCGGACGTCGTCGTACGTGTACCGCAACCCCGGCTACTCGACCTCGGCGGGCGGCGACTGGGCGCTGATCAAGCTCTCGTCCCCGATCAACGGCGTGGCGACCCTGCCGCTGGCCACCAGCACCAACTACGACTCCGGCACCTTCACCGTCATGGGCTGGGGCTCGGCGACCGAGGGCGGCGCCCAGCAGCGCTACCTGCTCAAGGCGAACGTGCCGTTCGTCG